>NZ_JAYMFI010000003.1:0-384921 GCF_035830635.1 Adlercreutzia shanghongiae
TGGATGCGAGCTTTCTTGTCCTTTCTGCGTTGGCGCCGCCGTATTTCACCCGCGAGTCGTGCCCCGTGGGGTCCGCGTACGCCACCGGGTTGCCGCCGGCGTAGGCGTAGCGGTTGAGGCTCGCGGGGTCGGCCGCGTCGCCCAGGTAGGAGTCGCGGCTGCCGAAGGCGCCCATGGAGGCGTCGTACCAGCGGGCGCGCAGGTACTGGAGCCCTCCCTCGGGCGAGGACTGCTCGGCGTTGTAGCCGTAGTGGGGCAGCTCGAAGCGGCCGCCGTAGCCGGGCAGCGACTCCGTGGCGCAGGTCTCGTCGCCCCAGGGCGAGTAGGAGTAGCTCGCCGCCACTGCGCCGCCCTCCCTCAGGACGGCGGACACGCTGCCCAGGCCGTCCTCCAGGTAGGAGTCCGACACCGCCAGCCCCTCGCTGCCGCCGGAGGTGGACAGGCGCGACAGGCCGTAGACGTCGGCCAACTCGCCCACGGCCGAGGACTCGCGCCACACCGGCTGGGCCACGTCATCGAGCACCGTGGAGTTCACGTACTCCACCAACTCCCAACGCTCCTGTACGTAGGGAGAGTAGGTGGGTATCGTCCCATAGCGCAAGCCAAAGAGCTGCAAAGTCGGAGGCTCCTCCTCAGGAGGCTTCGGCTGAACGAGAGGCGCCCTTAGCCCGACGGCCGAAGGCAAGGGGAGCCCGGGGCCAGAAAGCGCCAACACGCGGCGCTGCTCGTAGGAAGAAAGCCCCGTCGAAGCCAGCGCGCCAGCGTACTTGGGCATGGGAAAGCCCAAGGGCGCCGCCCCCACTGGAGAGGTCGGGTCGAGCAATCCATCAAGCCATGCGGCCAGCGCGCCAATGGGAGGGCAACCAACTGCCAGAGCCGAGCATGCCCCAAGAACGCCGCCGTACAGGGCCCATTTCAAGGGCGCGGCTGAAGGCTGGCCATTCGTCGATGCGAGCCGCCGGGAGCCCCAACCCGCCTTGGGCGCCTCAGCACGAACAGGCTTCATAACTCCCGATTCCAAGCGGCCCGTTAACTCGTCGGGCGTCCATCGGGGCGCAACGCGCGTGGGCGATGTCCAGACAGTCTCCTCAAGCTCTGGGGCCGCTGCGCTCAGCTCAACCTGCTTGCCCTCGAGCCACGAAAACGAGCGCTCTCCCTCGGCCATCTCGTTCGTTCGATACAAGCTCGCCTGGAATACCCGGTTGCCGTCCCCGTCATAGGTTGCCGCCATAAGAACGCGGCCACCTTGACGCACCGCCTCCAGGCGGTTCTCCACCGTATAGGCATACAGAACGGGATCTTCGCCAGCCGTGGTTTTCTGCACCAGGTTGCCCGCATCGTCGTACTCGTAGGTTGTGCGGCCATCTGGCCCCACCGATTCAACGAGTCGGTCATCGTCGTCGTAGACAAGCTCGGTGCGTGCCCGTTCGCCGGAGTCCCTGTCAACACGCTCAACCGCCGTTCGATTACCCGCGGCGTCCCACTCGTAGGTCTCGCAAAAATACGCGTCGCTGCTCCCGCTTGTCTCTTCCTCAAGGGCTACGAGCCTGCCATCGCCATCGTAGGCGTAGGTTCTCACCGTATGACTTTGCCCGCCGCCTGCGATTGCAGCCAGCGACTCTTCCGAGACGGGATTGCCCTCCCCGTCCCATTCGTAGGCGAACCACGAAATGGACGCGCCCTCGGCATCGAGGTTTTCCAAACGCAGCAGCTGCCCCTCGCCATCGTAGGCATACGTGGTGCTCGACCCATCGGGGCGCTCTAGGCTCACCGGGCGGTTTTCCTCGTCGTAAGCGTAGATGTAGTCGCCCTCCGGTGCGTTTACCTCGGTAAGGTTGCCCGCTTCGTCATAGCCGTATTCCACCTGTGAGCCGTTCGGGTAGGCGACCGTTGCCAGCTGACCGTATTCATCGTAGGTGTACTCGATGCGCCTGCCCGCGCCATCGGTCTCGGCCGTAACGCGCCCGAGCTCGTCTCGCTCAGTAGTGGCCTCGCCCGTATCGTCGGTGCGCTCTGTGACAAGGCCGTTGGCGTCGTAGGCATAGAGCACAGCGGCGGTTTCATCGGCGGCGTACCCCTTCTCCACCAAATTGCCCAGCTCGTCCCAGTCATAGCGAGTCTCGTTGCCGGCAGCATCGATGGAGGCGGTCACCTGCCCGGCGGGATCGCGCACAAGCTGCTCCAGCGCCCCCGAGGGCGACGTTACCGACACCAGGGCGCCCTCGGCATCGTAGGCGTACTCGGTCACCCGTCCCATGGCGTCGGTTATCTGGGCGAGATTGCCATCAACGTCCCAGCCGTAACGGGTCTCGGCCCCCGTGGGGCTTACCACCTTCGTAAGCTGGCTCGCGCCATCCCATTCGTAGGTCGTCTCGCCTCCATTGCGGTCGGTGGCGCCCACGACGCGGCCGAGGGCGTCGTAAGTCCACGAAGAGACGCGCTTGAGGGAATCGACGGCAGCCGTGAGGTTGCCTGCAAGGTCCCAGGTATAGGTCGTCTTCGCACCAGAAGGCGTTGTCAGCTCGACGAGGTTGCCGTCGGCATCCCACTGATAGCCCGTTTCATTGCCTCGCGCGTCGGTTTGCCCTACAAGGTTGCCCGCCGCATCCCATTGGTACACGAGACCCTCTTGGGCGGTGCCGCCCTGAGCGGCAAGGTTGCCCCGAGCATCCCACGACCAGCTGGCCGTGCGCCCAAGGCTGTCCTTCTGGGCGACAAGGCGATCGAGGGCGTCGTAGGCATATTCCGTGCGAAGACCCGCAGAATCGGTCTCGGCGACAAGATTGCCGAGAGCATCGTATTCCCAGGTGCTCGTGCGGCCAGCGACATCGGCCCGCGCGGTCATGCGGTGCAAGGCGTCGTAGGTGTATTCTGTCCGCGCCCCAAGGTTGTCGCGGTCAAGCACGGCATTGCCCGCCTCATCGTAGGCAATTTCGCGCTCATACCCCCGCGGTGTGGTTATGCCCGTAAGGCGGTCGAGCGCATCCCAGCGATAATCCCACCGTGCGCCGCTGGGAGATACGCGGGACACAACATTGCCGCGATTGTCGAACTCGTAGGCCGTCGTACGATCAAGTGGATCAGTTTCGGTAAGCATCTGTCCGAGCGGATCGTAGGTGTATCGCGTAACGCCATCAGCGAAATTGCGGTGGGCCACGAGGTTTCCCACCGCATCCCACTCCCAGGCCTCGGCATTGCCCAGAGGGTCGATGTGCGCCACAACGTTGCCCTCGCCGTCGTACGTCCATTCATCGCGAGCGCCCCGAGGGCTCGTAGCGGCAACGAGATTGCCGTTGGCATCCCACTCAAGCGCGGTTGCATTACCCAAGGCGTCGGCAGAGGAAACGAGGCGCCCCAGCGCATCGTAGACAAAAGAGGTAGCGTTACCCTCCTCATCGACCGCCTCGGTCAGGTTGCCCGCAGCGTCGTAGGACCAGCGCTGCACCTGTTCCAGAGCGTCAAGAGCCGCCGTCAGGTTACCTACTGCGTCATAGGTGTAGGAGGTGCTGGCACCATCGGCCTCGCGCGTTTCGCTCACGAGATTGCCCCGGGCGTCCCAGGCGTAGGACTGGGCGGCCCCAAGGGCGTCGGTTACGCGAATGGGATTGCCTGCAAGGTCGTACTCGTACGTTGTCGTCGCACCGTCGTAGTCGGTCTCAGAGACAACCTGACCCCAAGAGTCATAAGATATGGATGCCTTGCGACCCAGAGCGTCGGTAGCACCCGTTACCTTGCCTGCCGCATCGTACTCGAAGGTTTCAGTGCGGCCCGATGCGTCAGTCGTGGAAATGAGGTTGCCGCGGGCGTCGTAGGTGTTCTCCGTCACGCGACCCGCCACATCGGTAAGACGAACCAGGTTGCCCGCAAGGTCGTACTCGTAGGTCTCGTGAGCACCATCGGGCCTCGTTCGCGCCGTCATCCGTCCTACGGCATCGTATTCGTAGGTTGCAGCGTTGCCGAGCGCATCGGTCGCCTTAACGAGATTGCCCATCAGGTCGTAGGCAGCCGTGCGACGATTGCCGAGCGCATCGGTTACGACAACGGGGTTGCCCGCCGCGTCGTATTCGCAGCGCACCTCCTGGCCCAAGGCATCGGTCTGCTTCGTCACAGCACCGAACGCATCGTAGGCGTAGGTGGTCGTAGAACCGCGGGCGTCGGTTTGGCTCACAACGTTTCCGAGCTCATCGTAGACAGTGCCATTCGTGGCTCCCGAAGCGTCGGACTCACTGGTAATGCGACCCGCTTTATCGTACGTCCATGAAGCTACGACACCCTCTTCGCCGGCGAGCTCAATAAAATTGCCGGCCTTATCCCACCTGAAGAGGTAGCGGTGCCGCGCTGGATTGGTAGCCGATGCCATGTTGCCAGCCGCGTCGTAGGCAAACGTCCAAGCACGACCCGCCTGCTCTACACCCGTGGCACGGCCCGCTGCGCTGTAGGTGTAGCAGGTGGCAACGCCCAAGGCATCGGTATGCGACGACTGCAGACCGCCGGGCGCCCACGTCGTCTCCTCGCGGGCGCCATCGGGATGCGTGACGGCCGTCAACAAGCCGGACGCGCTGTACTCGTAAATCGTGGTGTTCCCCAAGGCGTCCTTATAGGCGAGCGGCACGCCGTAGGTGTCGTCGTACGTGGCGACTTCGACGCCTCCACCGGGGCTTTCCACGCGCACAACGTTGCCGCGCTCATCGAAGGCATAGCGAGTCGTATGGCCCAAGGCATCGGTTTTTGCAATGCGGCGGTCTCGCTTGTCGTAGACGTACTTCGCGACCGCACCGTTAGGGTCGGTTTGCGAGACGAGGTTTCCCGCCGCATCGTAGCCGTAGCGCGTGACGCCTCCCGCAGGGTCGGTCATTGCCGTGATGTTGTAGGCCCCGTCATAGCTAAAGGACGTCGTGTTCCCGGCGGCATCGCTCGTAGAGAGCAGAAAGCCCATGGCGTCAAGCCGATAGGTCGTGTAGCCCCCTTCGGCGTCCTGCTCGCCGACAAGACGTCCAGCCACATCGTAAACCCAGGTGCGGCACGCGCCATCGGGACCTGTCTCTGACACCTTGCGGCCCATGGCGTCGTAGGCAAAACGCGTGACGCCTGCTGCCGTGGAAACAGAGGTCAGATTTGCACCCGACCAGGTATAGCTCTCGCGAACGCCATCGGCGTCGGTGGCAGATGTGCGCCGGTTCAGGGAATCGTAGGTGTAGGTCGTCTTCCCCGTCGAGGGGCTCGCCTCGGAAATCACGTTGCCGCGGCCGTCGTAAGCCCATCGCGTCGTCGCGCCGTCGGGGTCGGTCTGGCTCGTCATGCGGCTTTTTGCATCCCATGTCATGCGCGTCACATGACCATCGGGGCTGGTAGCCGACGTCATGTTCCCCAGGGCGTCATAGGTGTACGTGCCGTCTTCGTCGGAAGCAAGCGTGTTGTTGGCACCGTAGGTTCGAACAGCCTTGCTGCCGTCGGGGTACTCAATAGCCGTGGTGCGTCCCCGACTGTCATAGCGATGCACGGTTGTACGGCCGGCGGCATCGGTGGCTCGCGTGAGCCCGCTGCCGTAGGCAAGCGTGCTCGCGCGGCCTGCCAAGTCAATCTGCTTCACCACTCGGCCTGCGCCGTCATAGGTGTTCGCCACAACCCGATGGCCGTTGGCATCGTACCAAGCGGTCATGCGGCCGGCGGAATCGTACTCGTAGCGAGTTTTTCGCCCCGCCGCGTCGGTAAAGCCCGTCAAATTCCCCGCGTTGTCATAGCTGTAGCCAAGCTTGCTTCCACCCGGCAGACCGATGGCCGTGATGAGCCCCTGGCTGTTGCAGGTTACGGAGAAGCGCGTACCCGACGGAGCCGTAATCGCGGTGATGCGGCCTGCGCTGTCTCGGCTTATCTTGGTCACCGCACCCGAATCGTCTGCCACTTCGGTCAGCCGCCCATAGCAATCAAATCGCCTCACCGCACCCTGGGAATCGGTTATTTCCCAGCGATAGCGCGTGGCGCTCCCGCTCTTGTAGGCAATTTTCTTCAGCGTCAGGTGTTCTTCCGCGTGAGCCTTAAAGCCGCCCTTTCCATCGGCGTCGAACCAAAAGGTCTTGCCATCGCCGGCGGAGTAAACAACGGCCCCGTTGGCCTGCAAGCCAAGGCTTTCCTCCCAGGCAAAACTCCAGTTGCGACCGAAAGCCGACTGGTAGCCCTCTCCCTGAGCGTTGTAGGTGCGACTGATTGAGAAGTCGCCGCGATAGTCGGGCACCGTGGCGTCAGCCGCCTCTAGAATGAAATTGCCCGTATTCAAGTTGATGGGCTCGAAGCCGTACTCGCAGTGCTTGCCACGCCCCATGAGCGCCGAGTCGATACGCTTCTTCTGCGTGTCGGTAAGCTGCTTGGGGTTGTAGGCTTTTGTGGTCTTGGGATTGCGTACGAAAATGGTGTTGCCACCCACAACGAGCGTGTCCTGTACGCGGTTGTCGCGGGCCAGCGTGTTCAACGTAACGCCGTAGTGCGCGGCAATGGAAGGAAGCGTGTCTTTGGCGGTGGCCCGATAGATAAGGAAGCTATCGGTTTCTACAAGCTTGCCGGAACTGCCATTTGCAGCCGCCCTTGCACGAATTTTGTAGCTCGTATTGTAGGCCAGCCCACTGAAAAGCTTGCTTTGCCAGTTCGAGAGCTTATCGCGGTATTTGGTGCCGTTCGGTGCCGATTTCTCCCACTCGGAACTATCGGGATACTTGTAGCTGCGGCTCGCATAGGCCACGCCTGCGTCGCTTTTGCCAACCAGCTCGTAGGCCACCATCGATCGCGGCTTCGCCACACCATCGGCGAACACGCCGTCGAACTGCAGCTTGCCCGAGAAGTCCGTCTCGGTAACGGTGCGCAAGTTGATAGTGGTTGCATTCAGCGACACCGATTCGCTCACTGGATCGGGAACCTCCCAGGTAATCTCAAGCGAAGGAGGGTTGTCGGAATAGCGGTGGTCGAACAGCTCGCACTGCATCCAGCGCTCGTCGGTGGCCTTCACGCAGAGGCCTTGCTGCTTCCAGATGCCCTGCACCCAATTGTTCACCGGTTCCCGCACATCCCAGGTGAGGTATCCCTTTGTCGAGCGAGCATTCTGAGACGTGATGAACTCATGGCCCATGGACTTCTGGCTGTTCCACGTTATCTCGTTGAAATCCCAGTTGCCTTTGTTGCGGTACAGCCCGAACACCGTGGCGCCCTTCGAGTAGCGCGTACGCTGGTGCAGCTTCAAATCGGCGCTCTTGATAAGCGCCTCGTCCATGATGTTTCCGAAGTCGTAGTTGATGTCCAGGTAGACGCGGGTCATGCCAAGACCCTCGCCGCCGCGGTAGTCGCCCGTGCCCGTTGCGTCGCCATCGTCGTAACCGGCGTATTGGTAGTTGTTCTCGCCAACCCAGATGTTCGGAGCCAGTTGCTCTACCGACGTCAGCCTCATAGCCGTCGTGGCTATATCGATGGTAGGGTCAATGCGAATCGGATAAGCGCGCTCGTCGGCAGTGAGCCATTCCCAATTTGCATTCAGCACCGCAACTGCCGTGCCGTCCTGCGCCTTTTCCAGACTGAGAGATAAGGAGTTATCGAGGGCCTCGGCCGCATCTATCGCAATCGGGGCGGCGATCGAAACAAGTTCTCGACCAGGCTCTGGCCCCTCCGCCCTTTCGCGAACAACCACGACGCCACCCTCAAGAGACACGGTGGCACTTTCGTCCACCTCAATGCGCGTCGCCAGTCGAAATGGCTCCACGGGGCGCGTCAGGACGATATCTTCTTTGATGAGCGATCCTACGAGGGTGTATTGATAATCAACCCCGGGGAACACGTCGGTGAAACGAATCGCGTTGCCCTCTGCCACCGAGCCATCGAACATGCCGTTTTCGGGCACAAGCCGAATGTCGTGCCCGTTCTTCGATATGAGGATACCCTCATCCTCCATAACGGCGGGGATGGCCACCTCACAATGGTTGGCCTTGGGCTGGTAGACCGTCGATGCGTCCACCGATTCGTCGGACACGGTGCCGTCCTCTTCGATGAGCAAGACCGCAACCTCTGGGCTGGAGGGCTCGGCACCCGAAGCCGCTTCGGCGGGAGAGGCCTCGACGCGAGACTCGTCACTCGCGGGTACTAAGGTGTTGTCGATGCACTGCGGGCTGCCGCTTTCGTCAACATAGGCGGTTGCCGCACCCCCTATGACCGTTTTGAAGGTTCGCTCGGAAAGCCGATAGACCGTAACGCCCTCGTCCGTTGATACAAGCTCGCCCTCGGGCTCGACTTCGTCGTAGTAATCAACGGGAGCATTCAGAATTTCATAGGGATCGGGGGCTTCCCCATCATGAGACGTCTCCGAAGCTGCAGCGTCTTGCGCTGCTGGAGACTCTTCCTCGTTTTCGGCACCGAGCGACTGCGAGTCACTCTCCTCGTCGCTCTCGTCCACTGACAGCCCGTCGGACTGCCCTTTGTCTACGCGAGAGCTCCCATGAGAGCGGTCGGCCGCATCAGCGGCATTTTCGCCTGGGTCTGCCCCTTCCGCTGCGCCCCCATCGTCGACAGCCGCATCGTCGGCTTCGTATTCAATGGGGGCCGCATCTCCGTTTCCGTGCAGCTCTTCTGCATAAGCCGCCAGGCCGTCGCCCAGCAAAGAGAAAGCCAGCAAAAGCGCTACGAAACAGCAGAGGGCATTCTTCGCCGCAGCGCGACTGGGAATGCGCGGGGTAGCGGCGCCATCGTGAGCATTTGCCGCTTCCTTTCGGAATTCCGGCAGCGGATGCGGCCTGTCGAGCGCATCGCGAAGGACAAACCCAACCGAAACAGCGACGCAAATCACGCCTGTGGCTATCACCCCCAAGCGCACAATATTTCTGATAGCGATGGTCCCCATGAAAGGCACGAGCCATTGCCACGCTAGCACGCCCTCAACCGCTCCCAGGACGGCCGCAATGAGGGCAGCGAGCAGCCAATGGACGAGAATACTCCTCGCAACTTTGCCAGCACTCATGCTCGTCTACCCCGTCTTCCCTTCGCCCTCTTTTTGCTAAGCATGCTCATCATCGTATTAATATCTTTTGACGTTATATAACTAGCTATGCTCGAAGGCAAGAGGGAATTATGAGGCAAGAGCTCACAAAAGGAAGATATCCCAGGTCAACGAGTTATATTTATTTATGATTGTCTTACTCTCACATTAATGAGAGGCCAATGACAGGGGTAGAGGGCGGAAAAGAGCGCATTTCGTCTTGCAACCTTGTTGCTAGCTACGACCAAAATGGCGCCGAACGCAAAAAGAGCGCCCGGCGATGCCGAGCGCTCCCTTGTTTTGTTTGATGTAGC
Source organism: Adlercreutzia shanghongiae (assembly GCF_035830635.1). Classification (NCBI taxonomy): domain Bacteria; kingdom Bacillati; phylum Actinomycetota; class Coriobacteriia; order Eggerthellales; family Eggerthellaceae; genus Adlercreutzia; species Adlercreutzia shanghongiae. Next base: position 9,322 of record NZ_JAYMFI010000003.1, read on the forward strand.
GAAGGAGTGGCTAGTTGGCCACGTTCACCGGTGTGCGAGAGACAGCGCCGATGGGACGGCGGGCAGGCTCCTCGATGTCGCGATTGATGATGGCGTCCATCTCCATGGCCTCTTCGGTGCCCGGTTCGGGAGAAACATACTCGAACAGGTCGCCCGGCTGGCACTGAAGCACTTCGCAGATGCGCTCCATGGTGGAGAAGCGCACGGCCTTAATATGGCCGCGGCGCATACGGGAAATATTCACCGGAGAGATGTCGATGCGCTGGGAAAGCTCGTTGACGGACATCTTGCGGTCCGCCATCACTCGGTCAAGACGCGGAATAATGGGCATGGCAGTTCCTTACTTACACAGTGTCGTCGCTGAGCTGCTGAAGCAACGCAGCATACCGAAATATTGCCGAAAGCGAATACATAATAGCAGAGAACGCCAGCATGCCGACGTTTAGATTTAGAGTCGGCTCAGCGATTCCATTATTGAAGACTACCGCGAAACCAAGTTCTGGAACCGGATTGAACATGAATCCAAAAGAAATAATGAAATCCAAAGCCACATACGCTAGCGCAATAATAGCAATTTGCTGCAGTCGACCTGCTTGCTGAAATGAAAAGGGAGCACCGCCTTTGTCGATTTCGTCAAACAGCCGAAAAAGATTCCACAGAATCAAAGCAGTGAACAATCCGCCTACAAACGCATAAACCGCCTCATGCGACACAAAACCCTTACCACTCGCCTCCAATGCCGCAAGCACGATAATGGACACCCATAAGATAGCGTAGATAATTGTTGCTATCAGGAAGCAGCATCTAATTACCTTACAAGTCTTCTTCATTCTCTGTAGAGATTGTTCTATATCACGTTCGTTAAGATTGTTCATAAACCACTCTCTTCGATGGGGTAAGAAGACACTACCGCTTCTTACCCCACGACAGCATCTAGATGCCCATCTTCAAGCACATCGTACCAGTTGGGCCAATAAGATAGCAAATGCTCTGCGGCTCCACGTCGCTATAGAACAGCATAATCCACCTCCTTTCCTGGTTACTCGCGGGCTAGCATTGCCTCGAAAAGGAGTCGGTAGAACTCCTTCATGAGGGCACAATAGGGATCGCGCGCTTCAACGTCGCCAGTAGCGAAGTAGGCGCGGGCGCGGCAACCGCCACCGCAGAGGTAGCGGATCTCGCAATCAGCGCAGGCGGCCAGCTCGCTCACGCGGGGCGCGGGCGGGCGTCGAGCGGCTAGGCAGTCGGGGTCTTCCACCAGCGATCCAAGACAGAACGCCTCGTGGTGCATCATGTGGCAGGGAAACACCTCGCCATCGGCCGACACGCTCACCATGGCGCAACCGGCGCCGCAGCCGCAGGTAGTCGTCAAACTCGTACTCACCGGCGTGTCAGCCAGCACGGGCACGCCGTTGCGCCCCATAGCCAACGTCGCGCGGGCAAGACGCGCGAGAGCCGCATCGTCCGGAAGAACCGCCGCTAGCTCGTCGCTATCCACCGGCGCCGACAGCAAGCTGAGATTCATAGTGGCGCCCAAAGAATCAGCCAGGGCAATGTAATCGCCCAGAGCGTCGATATTGCCGTCATGGGCCGTCGGAATAATATGGGGCTGAATACCCGCCTCGCGAATCATTTCAACCGCGGCCACCAAACGATCGAACAGCGGCTCGCGGCGGATGACCGGCGCCGCCTCGGCATTGGGGCCATCAAAGGACACCGACACGCGCCCCACATAGGGCGCGATAGCCTCCAGCTTCTCCGGCGTGACCGCCGTGCCGTTAGCGAGCACATCCACCGAGCCGATGCCGGCCTCGCGCACGTACGCGACGATGTCGGCCAAGTCCGCGCGCAAGAAGGGCTCGCCGCCCGAGATGACCACGTGCTGGCACCCAGCCTCAGCGAGAGCGTCAATCACGCCGCGCAGCGCCTCCAAGCTCAAGTCCTCACGCGTGTTGCGGGCGTCCACCGCCGAGTAGCAGCCGACGCAGTTCAAGTTGCAATGGTGGGTCACATGCAGATAGGCCGATTGCAGCGGTGCAAGCGCAGACGTACCCGTCGAGGGCACCGGCCCCGCGCCCGTCGCAGCGTCTCCCGCCACACGGGGGTCCGCCACGTCCTCCCCTTCCACAACAAACCTGCCGCGGCGCAGGTGCACCGGCAGCTGCTCGTTCACCGCGGCCACCTCTTCCTCGGGCACATCCTCGGTGAACATGCGATGACACACCGCCGCGCCCTCCGACGTGAGGCCGATAGCGTAGCCAGTCGCGGTATTGCCAATCATGGGAATAGAAAAGGGAGCATGCTCCACAACGTCAGGTCCGAACCTCACCGCACGCTCCTCTACATACGTCGGGATAGTGCAATTAGTATGCGGCAGACGCAAACTGGCCTATGCTGAATTTGCCATGGTTTTTGCGTCACCTAGCAGACGACGCTATTTTTCCCATAGAGCACCAAGAAAAATTGCCTTTCAAGCACCCACCCGCGGAAACATCCATTCGCGAAAGCGCCCCTCTACGAAAAAGGGCCCCTCCGAAGAGGGGCCCTACGGCTCAAGCTATTTCGAACCTCGCTTCCCAGGCGCGCTTCCGCTTCCCTGGAGCCACCTGGCTCGCGCCTAGCGGCGACGACCGAAGAGGTCTTCCAGGCTGTAGCCGTCCATCGACTGCTCCTGGCTCTGCTGCTCCTGCTTGGCCTGCTGGCTGGCGGAGTCGTCGCCCAGGGTCACCTGCACGTCTTTCTCCTGCCCGCCGCTGTTCACCGTAAGGGTCACGGTGTCGCCGGGGTTCTTAGTGCGCACATCCAGCATGAGGTCGGAGGCGCTTTCCACCGTCTGACCGTCGAAGGCAGTGATGATGTCGCCGGGAACGATGCCCGCAGCGGCGGCGCCGGAATCGGGAGTGACGGCGGCCACGTAGGCGCCGGTATCAACGGCCAGGCCGTAGCGGGAAGCCGTCTGGGCGCTCACGGTGGACAGGCTCACGCCGAGCTGGGCATGGGTCGGAGTCTCGCCGGCGATGATTTGCTGGGCCAGATTGATGGCGTAATTCACCGGAATGGCAAAGCCGACGCCGGAGTAGTTGCCGGAATACGAGGTGATCAGCGTGTTGATGCCGATGAGCTTGCCCTCGTCGTTCACCAGCGCGCCGCCGGAGTTACCGGGGTTGATGGCCGCGTCAGTCTGAATCATGTTCGGGTAGATGGTGATCTCGCCCGTGCCGCCCGCCTGGGTCGACTCGGAAGCATCCATGATCTGGGAGCGACTCGTGGCGGACACGATGCCCGTGGCCACCGACTGCTCGAGGCCGAAGGGCGAGCCGAGCGACATGACCCACTCGCCGATGGTGAGGTTGTCGGAATCGCCCAGCTCCATCACCGTAAGCCCGCTGGCATCCTTGCACTTCAGCACAGCCACATCGGACGAGGGATCGGCGCCCACCAGCTCGGCCTCATAGGTTTCGCCGGACACCATCACGTCGAAGGCGCTGCCGCCCTCAACCACATGGTTGTTGGTGATGATGTAGCCGTCTTCGGTCAGCACGACGCCGGAGCCCTGGGAGTAGGCCTGCAAATTGCTGCCCTCGCCGCCCTGGCCGTAGCCATAGCCGAAGTACTGGCTCATAACGTCGTTGCCCGAAGCCTCGGCGTACACCGTGATGGCAGCCACCGAAGGCAGACACTTGGCGGAAACGGCCTCGGCCAGCGTCGGGTCATCCGAAGGGGAGATGACCGTCGTCTCGCCGGTGGTCGGATCGGTAATGACCTCGGCGGCACCGGAATTGCCGCCGCCGCTCATAGCGCCGGTTACGCCCCAAATGCCGAAGGCGAGCACACAGGCCACCAGCGCGCCGGCAAAGGCGATGAGAAAGGTCTTGCCGCCGCCTTTGGGCGCGGCATGCTGGGCATGCATGACAACAGGCTCGGCTTCATAGGTCTGGTGGGGGTTGTACGTGTGCTGGGCCGCGCCGGGCGCCTGCTGGGCCGTGTAACCGTAACCAGGCTGGGACTGGGCTCCGTAGGCCTGGCCGCCATAGGGCTGGGCGGAGGGCTGCCCCTGAGGTGCCGGGGCCGCCGGCTGCGTCGGCTGCAGCGGCGTGGGCTGGGGGCTTGTCGGCTGAGAGCCCAGAGGCTGGCCGTCTCCCTGACCGCCCAAGGGGGCGGGGGTGTTGTTCATATCGGTCATCGAAGTCTCCTTCAACAGAGGGGTTTCCCTTGTGCTGCGCCAAACCTTAGCACGCCCCTAGACGTTTCCACCGACATGGCAACCCTTCGTCACGCTTGCGTCACGGATATACACCAAACGGTGTACTTCCAAAGCCACCCCGGCGGTGCGCCTCGCGGCCCCAAGAGCACCGGGATATAGCTAGAACAGCTCCGAAGGCGCAACGCCAATGGGGCCGACGGCAATAACGCCGTCGTTCCACACTACCTCCGTGACCGAGCCGTTCTTGATTTTGGGCGAGTCGCCCACGCGGTCGCGCGCGTACAGGAACACCACCGAGCGGATGAGCAGCGCATGGCTCACCACGAGCACGTTGCCGCCGCCGCGCCGCTCCACCGAGCGGCCGCAGTCTTCCAGAAACGACCCAATGCGCCCAGCAATGGCCGCGAAGTTCTCGGCCCGCCGGGTGCTGTCGCGCTTTGCCAAGTAATCGGCGATCTCGTCAAGGCGACGATTTTGGTCCTGACGGGGAAGGTCATCGCCGAACAGATCGAACAGACGGTTGCGCATGCGCAGAGCAGGCTCGCCTTCCAAATCGCCGAAACACCATTCGCGCAGCCGCGTGTCGGTGCGCACGGGAAGCGGCGCGGCCAGACGGGGGCCGAACCGATGGGTGGCCAGCGCGTAGGCCGGGTAATCGACCCATTCCAGCTCGTCCATCGCCGGCTCCCAGCCCTCGGAAAGGGCAAGCCATCGCTCGTCAGCAGGCGGCGTCCTATCGCTATCAGCCACCAAGGAATGGGGCCTGAGACATCCCCGCGAGCGCAAAAACTCCTCGATGGCGAGCGTGCGATCTTCCTCATCGGCAATGCCCCAGCCGAACAGCTCGTCAAGGGCGTCGGCCTTCACCTGATCGCTGGGAATGGGCAGGCCGCTCTGCAGCCGCACGCGCTCGTTTTCGCGCGCCTCCAAAGCGATGGAGAGCGTGTCCTGGGCGCGGCCCGCATCGCTCACGCACGCGCCGACGAAGTTCACTTTTGCCAAACCCTGGCCCAACTTGTAGGCATCGTAAATGCCCGCGGAAGTAAGCGGCGCGTCGCACCAGCCCTGAACCAAGCTCCGCACGTTGAAGAGAGTTTCGCCATGGCGGGCGAAGTAGAACGTAACCGTCACGACAGACCCCCCTTTCAGACGCAGCGATTCCTACCGACGACGCGGTCGCGGAGGCGGAAGCTACCGGAGGGCTGTGCCATCGCGCGCACCACAATGGCGCGCTTTAAACTGTGTCATTATGCGCCGCCTGAAGGCACAATGCAAGCGCCGCCGCGAAACCCGACGCGCCGCTTTCGCGACCCCCAGCACCTTCCGCCGCGCGCCGCGCGCCGCCGCAGCCTGCGCCGCACCAAGGAGCAAACCATACCTTACTAAGGAGCAAGCCATACAAAAGTGCACTTATCTCCTTACGCAACGGTAGTTGGAGGCACTTCTGTATGGTTTGCAGGAAGTAAACCATACTTTTGCATGGTTTTTGGATATGCGGCTGGAGCGATAGCGGATGTCGCGGGCGCGAACCGGCGCGAACCGGCGCGGGCGGGGGCGGCGCGGGCGGTAGCCGGTGCGGCCGCCGCATAAGGCTCCGGCAGATTAGTCGCGGTCGTAGTTGGAGAGGAAGGCGCGCGTGCGGTCGTGCTGGGGGTTGTTGATGACCTCGTGAGCCGAACCTTGCTCGACAATGACGCCGCCGTCCATGAAGATGAGGTGGTCTGCCACATCGCGGGCAAATCCCATCTCGTGGGTGACGATGACCATAGTCATGTGCTCGGCCGCCAAATCGCGTATGACCTTCAGCACCTCGCGGGTCAGTTCCGGGTCAAGGGCGCTCGTCGGTTCGTCGAAGAACAACACGTCGGGATTCATCGCCATGGCGCGGGCGATGGCCACGCGCTGCTGCTGACCGCCGGACAAGTCGCATGGCACCATGGACTCCTTGTCTGCCAGCCCCATGCGGGCCAAAAGCTCGCGCCCGCGAGCCAGCGCCTCGTCCTTGGGCATTTTCTGCACGCAGATGAGCGCATCGGTGACGTTTTGCAGCACGGTGTAGTGCGGGAACAGGTTGAAGTTTTGGAACACGAGGCCGAAGCGGGTCTTGGCCTGGGCGATGACATCCTTGCCCCCGTAGACCGCGCGGCCCTCGCCGTTGTTCGCGCACACCACCAAATCGCCGTAAGACAAATCCCCCGAGTCCAGCGTTTCCAGCAGCGCCATGCACCGAAGAAGCGTCGACTTACCGCCGCCGGAGGGCCCGATAATGGCCAGCACGTCGCCCGCATTCACCGTGAGCGAAATGTCCTTCAGAACCTCGTTGGCCCCAAAGGCCTTCTTGCCGTTCGTGAGGCTGACAACAGCTTTGCTTTCCATGAAACGCCTCCTAGTCGTGGTAGTAATCGAGACGCTTCTCGACGCGGTTCAAGATGAATTCAATGAGCAGGCAGAACACCCAGTAAATGAGCGCCGCGATAGCGTAGGGAATCATGGAAACCTCGCTGGCCGCCAAGGCCTTGGCGGCGGAGAACATCTCCATGATGCCAAGCACGAAGGCCAGCGACGTATCCTTCACCAGCGTGATGACCTCGTTGCCCATGGCCGGCAGAATGCGCTTGATTACCTGGGGCAGCACGATCTTCATGAAGGTTTGGGCCTTGGTGTAGCCGAGCACCTCGGCCGCCTCGTACTGACCGCGCGGGATGGACTGGATGCCCGAGCGGTAGATTTCCGCGAAATAGGCGGCGTAGTTCAAAATGAAGCCGATGGCGCAGGCCCAAAACTTCCAATCGCTGCCCATGCTCAGGCCAAACAGATAGTAGGGACCGAACATAATGGCCATCAGCTGCAGCATGAGCGGCGTACCGCGCAGGATGGAGATGTAGAGCTGCGCGAGCCAGGCTAACGGCTTGAACTTGCTCATGCGCGCCAGCGCGACCACCACGCCCAAGGGCAGCGACCCCACCAGCGTGATCACGAAAATCTCCGCCGTTAACGCGAAGCCCTCCATGAGGATGCCCATCATGACCGAGAACTCCATCTCCACTTCCTCTCATTTCGCTTTCAAGCGACCGAAAGGGCAAGGCCCAAAACCGAGCCTCGCCCTCCCTTGATTCCTGTAATGCCTTGCGGACAGCCTGCCCGCAAAGATGTTTCTAACTGTTAGTCGACCAACACCCAGTTGTCGATCGTGATGCCGTACTCGCCCCACTTCTCGCACAACTGCGCGATGGTGCCGTCGTCGTACATCTCCTTCAGGGTCTTGGAAACCGCGTCAGCCATCTCCGTATCACCCTTCTTGAAGCCCACGGCGTAGTTCTCCGCGGACAAAGGCTCCAGCTTCATAAACATATCCGGCTTAGCGGACATCTGGTAGTCGGCAATGGAAAGGTCGCAGGCCACAGCGTCAACAGCGCCAGACTCCAGCTGCATGAACGCGTTGTTGTAATCGCCGATGGTCTGCACCTTGCCGCCGGCGAAGGTGTCGGCCAGGGCCTTCTGGCCCTCTTCGTCCTCAAGCACCTCGAGGGCGGCGGAGTCCACCTGGGTCATGACGTTCTTGCCCGCCAGATCCTCCAGGGTGTTGATGCCAGAATCCTTCTTCACCACCACGACCTGCTCGTTGTGCATGTAGGGCTTCGAGAAAGTGTATTTGCCCTCGCGGCCCTCCATGGTAAAGCCGTTCCAAATGCAGTTGATGGTGCCCTGGTTCAGCAGCGCGTCCTTGGCGTCCCAATCGATGGCCTCAAGCTCGAGATTCCAGTTGTTGCGAGCGGCCACCTGGCTTGCCAGGTCGATGTCGAATCCGGTCAGGTTGCCGTCATCGCCGATGAAGCCGTAGGGCGGATAGGCATTGTCCAGGCCCACGATGAGCGTGGGGGCATCGGCGTTGGTGGCAGCACCGTCGGCGGCGTTGTCGCTGGCGGCGTCGTTGCTGCCGGAGCAGCCCGCCAGAAGCGCAGCGCCCAGGCACAGAGCCGCGGCAAAGGCGGCAATCTTCGTCAGTTTCTTCATTACGTCCTCCCTCAAAGAGCTCAAGGAAGGCGCTTCCGCCTTCCTCACTTTACTTCTTTACTGTACTAAAGTACCGAAAGTGTTGGTGAGTATAACACACCCTGAATGAGAGCAAAGCGAAACCTTGCGAATGGATAGCTTTCAATACAGCTCTGGGCCGCCCGATTGCGGACGGCCCAGAGCCAAAAGGGAGGGCGAAGGAGGTGGGCTATTTATTGGCCAGCATGCGACCCAAATAGCGCCCCTGGGTATAGCAGCGACCCAACGAGAGGCCCGCCAGCGTCATGGGATAATCAATTCCGCCATAGAAGCCTCCACTGACATTACCTGCAGCGTAAAGACCGGGGATGGGGTCGTTGTTTTCATCGACTACTTGCAAGTTGCCATCGACAACAAGACCCGAGGTAATGGCAGAAACGCGCAGCCAGCGATTCATGGCGTAGAACGGAGGAGTGTCGATGGGCTTTAGAAATTGCGCCGGCTTACCGAAATCGTCGTCGTGGCCGGTGGCGACCACTTCGTTGTAGCGTTCCACAGTAGCTTTGAACGTAACCGGATCGGCGCCGATCTTCTCAGCCAGCTCTTCCAGGGTGTCCGCGCGGAACGTGCGGATGAAGCCTTCCACGACGCCCATTTTCTCGCCTTCGACATCGGGCATGAAATTTTCAAGCTCTTCGGGCGTATACATCTTCGGGCACGGCCAGTCGGCACAAGCCGTCTCGTAGTTGGCGTCGAACACTTGAGAATACCAGCCGGCCTCGCCGTTCTTAAGCTTATCGCCATCCTTCAAAAAGTTGTTAAGCACATCCATAGGCGCCGTTTCGCAACAGAAGCGATTTCCATTTACGTCCACTGCGAGAAACGGCAAATCGCACATCGTGGCCGGGCCAGCATCGAAGTCATGCAGCATCTTGGTGTGGCCCACCGGCTCAATGCGACCACCGACCCAGCAACCCATTTTGTGGCCATCGCCGGTTTTGTTCATTTGCTTACGGGCGAAGTTTTTAATGTCGGGCAGATAAAACTCGCACATTTCTTCATCGTTCTGGTAATCGCCTGTGGCCAAAATAACGCCCTTCTTCGCCATGAACTGCACGTAGCCCTCAGAGGTTTTGGCGGCCACGCCCGTCACAGCACCGCTTTCGTCGGTGATGAGCTGCTCAGCAGGAGTGGAGTAAAAAACTTCAACGCCAGAGGCCTCCACCACCTTCGCCAAATCGAGCATGGCCTCAGTATTGGTGTAGGGCTTCGGCCCGAAGAAGGCCGATATGTAATTCACCTTAGCTCCGTCGAAATCGGTGTACTTCATCACCTGGGCATTACCCTGGGAAATAACTTTACCGCCAGCTTCAGTTACCTTATCGATGACCCACTGTACCGCCTCACCTGAGTTTTGCGCCCAAAGCTCCAGCAGATCGCGGCGCGGACGATACTGGTTCACCTGCTCGAGCAGGGACACAACCGCTTCGACGCCCGCTGGGTCACTTGTAGCCAAGTCAATTCCCAAACCAGCACTACCTTGAGAAACCGCTTGATTCTCCTTCTGCAGCAAGGCCACGGTGGCGCCCTCTTCGAAGGCCGTCAAAGCAGCAGGCAGACCTGCAGCACCGGCACCTACAACCACTACGTCGAACTCCTTGGTGTCGACAAAATCGGCAATGGGCTCAGGAGCCACAAGCCAGGGCGTAGGAATTGACGCCTCTGCCGACATAGCCGATCCACCCGTTGAAGCCGTAGGTGTACCCGCGCTCTGCGGCTGACCGCCACAAGCGGCAAGCGCCGCTGCTCCCGAAAGCCCCAGGGCCGCCAGACCGCCCATCTTCATAAGCGAACGTCGGCTGATGTTATTCTCTCCCATAGTTTCCTCCTTTTGGATGTCTTAAACACCGGACGCCTTTCGGCAGCCCGACACGAACAACCCTAGTGCGCCAAAGCCTTTTCGACATCCACCTCAAGGGGAGTATTAGGTTGTCTATTTTTATACCTACCCCTATTTCCCCAGTTCAAATCCCTGTTTCTCAGCACTCCTTTTCCAGAGTCTTACCAAGTTCCGCTATAATGGACTCAAAGGGAAGGGAAAGTTTTGAGCACTCAGCTACCGAAGATACCCCTGGTTTTTCTTGGCTTGGGCCTCTATCGCGCATGGATTGAAATCGTCTACGTGGGAACGTGGATCCCTTTTCCCACCCTGCCCATTGCCGGTCAGGACATTTTCGATGGAGCTATGGTTCTTGTCCTGCTAGCTTGTGCGCTCTTGCATCGTTGCGTTACACCACTCTTCAGGAAGAGCATGCTCCTATGGGCTGCCGCCGGCGCGGTATCACTCGGCACGATTGTCAATTTCTTGACCTTGGTCTTTCCCGCCGCGGCTCCTCTGACCGCTTTGCCCTCCGCCATTACCTGCGGCTTTGGCATCGCTTTGCTCATTCTCATTTGGTCGGAACTGTACGCTTGCCTCAGCCCGTATCAGGTCGCTGTGTACTACGCCGCCTCTATCTTGGCAGGCGCGGCGGTCATTCTGATATGCCGAGGCTTTATTCTCCCTTACACAGGAACAGCGGCAACCTTGCTCCCCGTCGCATCCATGGCATGTGTACTGCGCAGTTTTTCTCAAGTGGCCCCCGAAGATCTTCCGCTCAAGCAAGCAACGCGGCATCCCCTACCCTGGACGCCTATTGCTCTCATGTCGCTGTATGCTTTTGCTTACGGGCTGCGTGAAAACGAGCTGACATCCGTAATGGGGCCTATGTCTTCGATAGGTGTCATAGCCGCTTCATCCATTGTGCTTATTGGCATCACGCGTTTTCGAGATAAATTCGACCTTGACGTCATGCAGCGAATAGCGCTCCCATCAATGGTCTGCTCTCTGGTTTTCGTTTCCGCCTACAATCTTGTCGGCACCCTTTTTGCCAACATATGCGCTTCTCTTAGTTACACAGCTTTTTCTATCCTCATTTTTTGCATTCTTTGCGACCTGTCGCGGCGATTCGGCTTCAGCGCAATCATGCTCTTCGGGTTGGAGCGAGGCATTCGTGCCATATTCTCTCTGCTCGGGCGCCTGGTAGACAACGTTGTCATAAGCATAGGCGGACATTCCGTCCTATCAGACCTTGTGGTAGCTGGAGCTGTCGCCGTACTTGTCATCGCGTTCGCTCTCATCTTGTGGCGCGCCCCGACTCAAAAGGAATACTGGAGCGTACCGCGCATCAATCCCTCTGGTTCCAATCTGAGCGCTACTTCTGAAATCGATGACAGCGCAGAGCGTCTCGCTATTGCCTGCTCCCTTATACGACGGCAATACGAGCTCACGCCTCGTGAAGAGGATGTTCTCTCCCTACTTGTACAAGGAAAAAGCATCGCTGAAGTAGCGCAGAATCTCGTCATTGCAAAAGGCACTGCCAAAGTCCATGTGCGCCATATCTACGAGAAGCTAAGCATTCATACCCGTGAAGAGCTTAAGACGCTTGTTTTTGAGCAGGAAGTCCGTTAGCCGCATCTAAGCCTTGAGGTTACACCGAAAGCCTTTCGATCTCTGTCTGTAGCTCCTGACGATTAGATACTCCAGCCTTTCGATATATATGACGTGTATGTGTCTTCATTGTGGATTCAGCAACATACAGCTCGGCGGCGATACGCGACAGGGTATGACCGCGCATCATCAACAACAGTATCTCTTCCTCCCGACGGGTAAGGCCATAAAGCTTCGCCGCTTTCGCACAGCGACGAACTTCTATGTCTTCACCTGCCAAAGTCGAAGGAGTCGTTTCGGCCTTTTGAAGCGGAGTCACACCCCAGGTAGTCTCAAAATCACGATCAGACACTAGCAACATCGAAAGCGCCACAAGCACAACCACCAGCACCGCAATGGGAGCCGTCACCCCCACGCTGGGAATGGAAAGCAGCCTCTCACCCCAGGGCAAAATCGACCCCAAAAACGAACCACCCGTAAGTGCCGCCTGCGTAATGCCGAACAACCACAGGGCATTCACGCCGTAGCGGTAGGAGATGGCGCAGAACACCACCGTGATGAAAATGGAGAACAGCGTAAAGGCAGCATTGGAGCAAAACGCTGCGGCCACACCAGCGCCCGGCAAGCCCACAAGCACAAACATTGTGCCCGCAATGAGAACAGGGACCGACACCTCGTAAAGCGTCTTGGGCTCGAATGCCCCAAACCGCGCGACAGCACCGATGAGCACCGCGAGAGCGGCTACGCAAACCCCAAGCAACACGAATGCCTTATCCTCGACACCGAGGAAACTGCGTAGAAATGTATTAGTCAGAGTGAAGGCGGCAAGAAGAATGAGCGGTCGCGGTGACATCGTCCAAGTTGCACCACTCGTCGCCTCTCCCTGACGATAAGGCGCGCCAGCTGTGGACCGATCCGCTTTAAAGAGAGCTGCCACAGATGCCAAGGGCAGTACCGCAATAGAGACGAGCGCGACCGGATTCGAGCCCAAAGAGAACAAACCGAAGGATGTCAACGCCGAAGCCAGATGCACCACGCAAAGAAGCAGCAACCCGTGGCGCATGTCCATTTGGGCATACAGCTCCATCCAAGCAAGATACAGCACTGCCGAGCACGCGTTCGCCACAGTCACCAGCGCGCAAACAAACGCAACGCCCGCCATCCCGCTTTCCGCAGAAAACCCCGCAATGCGCCCTAGAAAGCACAGGCCCATGACCGCGGCGATTAACGCCAGCAGACGCGGCCGGCCCTTAAGGCTTTTGACACGCCCAGCCCCTAGAGCCACAGCCAGAAAGGCCGCAGCACGGACGAACGTGGAAAAGCTGCCAAGAACAGGTGGCTCGAAATCCTGGCCTACGGCAAGGCTGGATACCGTGGAAAACGAGAGCGCGAAGAAAAGTCCCGTGCACCAAAGGGCCTCAAAGCGGTCACCCCACATTTTGGGTTTTGTTGTCGACAGCTCCATTCAACTCCGTTCCACCTCTCCATCATAAGGGATGAGCAGAGCCCTTACCAGGCATCCTTGATGAAGGGAGGATGAAAATCCCCCCTTATCCCCCCTCTCATCCACTGGTTGAGCACGCCGTCAACAACCATACTGCGGCGGCAGAGGGCAGCCATCAGAGCTGCCACCCGTCACCTTAGGAGGGACCCTATGACTCAAAATGTTTCACGCCGCTCATTTCTGGTTGGAGCCGGACTGTTCGGCTCGGCAATGGCAGCCACTATGGCAGGCTGCGCTCCAAAAACCGCGAACGAAATGGCGGCAGGCGGCGGAGCGGCTACCGATGCGACCGGAGCTGCCGTCATTGGTTCACCGTCGTTTCTCTCTGCCCCTGAGCCCATCACCGACATCAAGGAAACGAAAGAGGCTGACTTGGTCGTCGTGGGTCTGGGCGTAGCAGGCGTATCTGCCACTCGCTCTGCTGCCGAAAACGGTCTTTCGGTTATCGCCATCGAGCGCTGCCAAGAGCCCTCTGCTCGCTCTTCGCAGTTCGCCGCTTTCAACACCGACAACGCCCGTATGATGGGGATTGAGGACGTTGACACTACCGAGCTGGTAAACGAAATGATGATTCAGTGCGGGCATCGCTCCGATTTCCGCGTTCTTAAGAACTGGGCTGACCATTGCGGCGAGGCCTTCGACTGGTACGCTGGAGCCTACGACGGTCTTTTGTGGCAAATCCCCGGCGGTGAGCAGTACGATCAGGAAACTCAGTACTACGTAGGCAACAACAATATCTATGCCCCCTACCGATATGGTGTCGACCACGAGCGCGTCTTCACAGGAACACTCTCATTCCGCACCCCTGAAAAGGGCCACAAGCCCATCATGATGGCCAATTTCCAAAAGGCTCTGGACACGGGCAACGTAGAGGCGCTCTTCAACGCCCGCGCCCGCCAGCTCGTAACCGATGAGACCGGGCGTATTACCGGCGTCATATTCGAAGATGTGACTACTGGTGAGCACACCCAGGTAAACGGCACGCAGGGAGTTGTGCTCGCTACCGGTGGCTATGTACGCAACGATGACCTGCTCGCCTACTACATGCCCTGGATTTACAACCTGAAGGACAAGTTCACCTTCACCTATCCCCACGCCGACGTGAACGGCGATTATAGCGACCAGGGAGACGGCATGCTCATGGGGCATTGGGTCGGCGGACGTATTGAAGAAGGGCCCCATTGCGCCATGGCTCATGGTGATTTAGGCAAGATGGGTGTCGCCGCTTTCTTGCAACTGAATGCCAACGGAGAGCGCTACATCAACGAGGACCTCACGAACGATCACTTCGGTTCGGCCGTGTTGCGCCAGCCCGGCACGCTCGTTTACCAGCTGTTCGATGGGGATTTCGCGGAACAAGTGACCCATATGCAATCGGGCTTGGGCTCTTACACCAAGCTTGCGCCAGAAGTGGTGGAGTCGGTAGACGAGTGGACAAGCGCCAAGGGAGACACCATCGAGGAGCTCATTGCCAACTTGGGTGTTGAAGAAGATGTAGCGGCCACCATGAAAGCCGAGATTGAGCGCTATAACGAACTTGCCGAAAAGGGCAAAGACGAAGACTTCGGTAAAACAGCAGAGCGTATGTTTGCCCTCAAAAAGGCTCCTTTCTACGCTATCAAATGGGAAGTGACCGGCGGCGAGGGCAATGATGTGCACGACTCGCTACGCTGTCTGGTAACCATGAGCGGCCTTTCCACAAACAAAAATGCCCAAGTGCTTGACGAGAACTTCCGCGTGCTTCCTGGCTTGTACGCCATCGGCAATACCCAGGGCGGTCGCTTCCTCGGCGACTATCCGGCAACTTTGGCTGGAGCAAGCCACTCCATTGCCATGACCTACGGCTATCTTACGGGCAAATTCATCGCCGAAAACGCCTAGGCGCTTTTCTCTCGCGCGACCCCCCAACCGTCGCGCCTTCTTTAAAGCCTGGGCGGCGGATACCACCCTCCCCATCCGTCGTCCAGGCTGTTTCTAAATCTTTGTTGCGTTGCACTAACTTTGAGCGCAAACGCAGCATCGCCAGCTTCGGCAGAGCTTCCTTTACTTATTGCGATTAAAGAGTTTGTTGCCCTTCTTGGCGGCGGATATCTCCACGAGGCGGGGCTCGAAATCGAAGAGCTCCTCCATGGAGACCACGGGGATAATCTCGATGCACTTCTTCAGGCATGCGTCGGCGCACAGGTTGCACTGCACGCAGTCGGAAACTTGGAACTCCAAGTAGGCCTTAGTTGTGTCGGGATGACGGTCCACCGCCTTGCGCAGGGCGTCGGTGGGGCAGAACATGACGCACATGCCGCAGCCGGAGCATTTCTCGGAATCGATGGCGATGTCGCCGAAAATGCGCGTGAACATCTCGTCGACGGCCGGCTCGTCGGGGTCGCCGATGCGGCTCATGGCATCCAGAATAGCGATGTTGCGCTCGGCGGTAATGGTGGGCATCTTCCCCGCGCCGTTCTTCACGCCGAGTTTTTCGCGCAGCGATTGCTCCTGCTTCTGCAGGTGCAGCTGCTTGAGCTTGTCGTTCACCACCTTCTCGGCGGCGGATTTCGCCACGTCCTTGGCGTAGTGGCCCGACGAGGTGAAAAACTCGCGTCGGGCGGCGCCCACAGCCTTGCGCATATCAGCCACGCGCACCGACTCGGGGAACTCGGAAGTGCGGGTGATTTTCGCGTCCGAGCCCATGGCCTCGATGAGCGTGCGGGTCGATTCCACCGTGTCATCGATGGCGGGCACCGCGCCACGGTACTTGCAGGTACGGCACTCGCCATCGACCAGGCAGATTTCCGGCACGCCGCGGGCCACCAGCTCCACCATGAGCTCTTCTTCCATGCGCCCCAGGCAGGGAACCACCGCGTACTTGTCCGGGTCGCCCACGTTGCGGGCCGCCTTGCGGGCGCAGGCGATAACCGTGAGGCCCTCGGCGCTGTTGGTGGTCTCGGCCACGGCCGCCGCCAAGTCATCGGGCATCGGATCCATGGGGACAAGCGCCGAGGTGGGGCACACGGCCACGCAGGCACCACAGGCCACGCAAGCGCCGGCATCGATATTCAGCTCGTTCTTGTCGATGGTGATGGCATCGGCCAGGCAGATCTCAGCGCACTTGCGGCACGAGGAGTGACGGTTGCGCACAGCCACGCAGAAGGTGGGGATAGTGATGATCGCCTTCGTTTCCAAGGCATCCATCATCTCCATGATGTCGTTCAAATTCGGCATGGCCCGTCTGCCTTTCTCCTATTCGCCGAGGTAGGACTGCTCGATGCGAGCAAGCTCCTCGGGGGTGTTGGCGTTAATGAAACAACCGCCGCGCGGCTCCACCTCAAGCACTTTGTCTTGGCTGAAGGGCAGCACCATAACGGCGGGGTCGTCGAAGAAGCTCTGCACGCGCTTCTCGCCGCGCTCGGTGCGCGCATGCACCGCTCCCAGGCAACCGTCTTTGCGGTACATAGCGTGTAAGGGCTCGAAGCCGTGCTTGTTGGCCGGCGCCACCACATCGGCGCCGCTCTCATGCATGGCCAAAGCCTCGGCCACCACCAGACGCGGACTCGCGAACACCATGTCGCAGGCCACCACGGCCACATAGGGGTTCTTCGCCGAGGAGAGCGCTGTGTACATGCCGGGAAGGGCGCCGCGCTCCTTATAGGCATCGGGCACGAGCTTGATGTCCAGCTCCGGATACTGCTCGGCAAGAAAACCGAGGCGCTCGGCTTCGTTGGTGGTGATGATGAGCTCGTCGGCTACCGGGGCAAGGCGCTCCACCAAGCGGCAAATGAGCGGACGTCCGGCAAAGGGCACCGTGGCCTTCGATTGCCCCATGCGCCGCGACTCGCCGCCGGCCTGGATGACCACGCTCACCCGCGGACGCACGTAGTGCTCGCCGAGAAAGTCGGCCAAAGCCGCCACGTCTTCCAAACCGATAGCGGGAATGCCGTAGATCTCGGCGGCCTCGCGCGCCTCGGGAATGTCGGTCACCACCGCCACGGTGTTCGTGGACGGCATCTTCGCCGCCGCATCGGCTGCCGCCGAGAACGCGCCTTGCGCAAGCGCGCCCTGGTCGGCCTTGCGGCCAAGCTGGGTAAAGTCCGTGGTCAGGGGCAGGCCCTTGCGCGCGGCTTCCACGAACAGCTGCGCCGCGCGATGGTCGGCCTCGTTGCCCGAGCGCATAATCTCCACCGTGGGCAGACCGCTTTTGCGATAGCCCTCCACCACGATGATGTCGTGGTTGGGCATAGAGCGCACCAGCTCGCTGCACTCCGCCTCGTCTTCCACGGTTTTAATGCGCGCCACCTGGCCCGGCGCCGCGATCACCGTCTCGGAGGCCCCGGCCGCGCGATGGCGGTAGGAGTCTTTCCCGGGAATGTCGATATCGAACCCGCGGTGGGAATGGTGCTTGATGGAGCCCACGTTAAGCCCCCGCGACACCAGCTCGGCAATGAGCCGCTCGATAAGCGTGGTCTTCCCTGAATTGTGCCGCCCAACCACGGCAATAGCCGGACTTGGAATGTCTATCATAACGGTTACGTCCCTCCCCTGGCGCGACCCCGCGGCCGCCGTTTTGTTCCGGGAAAGTATAGCACTACCCCTCGCCGCTTACGCCCTGCCTCCAAAGTCCCCGAGAGGGCAGTTGAAGCGGAATAACAAAACCGTGAAGACCGCGTGCGCCCTTCCTTCTGGGCCAAGCCCGCTTCTATAATGGAGCGCATGGAAACGCTTTTCGACACCTTCGACAAATTCGTTCACGCCGATTGGTTCAACACCGTCATCGGCGTGGTGGTCATTTGCCTTGTCACGCTGGTGGCAAGCCGCATCGCCGTGGCCTTCATGCGGCGCATTCTGAACAAGACGACCCTTCTGCCCTCCAGCTCCATTTTCATCAACCTGGTTCGCGTTGCGGTATGGCTCACCGGCATCGGGTGCGTCCTGTCTATCTGCTTCAACGTGAACGTGAGCGCCATGATCACCGGCCTGGGCGTTGTCGGCATTGCCGTGTCCCTGGGTTTTCAGGACACGCTCTCGAACCTTATCGGCGGCCTGATGGTGAGCGTGTCGCGCAACGTGGAACCCGGCGACCACATCCAGATGGGCCCCAGCGGCGTGACCGGCGTGGTGCAGGACGTTACCTGGCGCTACACCACGATCGTGAACAGCTCGGGAACCTCTATCAATATCCCGAACTCGCTTATGACCTCAACGGCCGTGCAAAGGCTCTCGCCGCCGAACGTCATCTCCATTCCCTTGGTGGTCACCACCAACAGCGAGCGCCTTACGGCTGCGGCCCATCATATTGAAGATGCCGCCGAAAAGGCCGTGTCGCGGGTGAGCAAAATTAAGAAGGGACCGAACGTGTCGTTCTCGTCCATCAGCGATCGGGGCTTCGTCGGGTCGCTGAGCTTTACCATTGCCGACCCGGACAAAGTGAGCAACGCCACCGACGCCGCCATTCGCGCCGCCGCGCCCTATGTGCACAATCACCCGATTGAAGAGGAGCCCACAACCGAAGAGGGCCCCAAGGAGACCCCGACCGGGCCCCAAGCATGAAAAGAGCCCTGCCCCACGCCAGAGGATGAACCCACCTCAAAAGGTGGGTGCTCGCATCGGGTTTCCCGGCTTTCGTATCAACGGACACGAATCTCCGTTCCGACCGCTTCTAGAGCTCCCTCGTCATAATACGTCGGTCCATCGCAGTGTATGGCGGGAACAGGACTTGAGTTCAGTATACGCAAAACAACTCTCAGGGGAAGTCTTGACAGGAGAACATCCATAAGCTGTTGGCTTATCGTTGCCCACAGCGCGCGGAGGCCCACCTTGTCCGGAAGGCCATCGGCGCCGTGCCGCTGGCGCCGTACGTGCCAACTTTATGACAAGGCGGCGGCCGTCGGGATCCAGGGGGCCAGTGCGCTACAATGGCCGCTATGGAAACTGATTTCGAAAACACCACCCTCTCGCTCTTTGGCACCGAGCCCGATTCCATCGTGGATGGGCCGGGGCTGCGCTATGCCGTGTTCGTGCAGGGCTGCACCCACAACTGCCCTGGATGCCACAATCCCGAAAGCCAGCCTGCCTGCGGCGGCACCGAAACGACCCTGGCCGCTCTGCTGGCCGACATTCGCGCCAACGGCCTTGTACGCGACGTGACGCTCTCGGGCGGCGAGCCCTTCGAGCAGCCCGAGGCCTGCGCCGCCCTGGCCGCCGAACTCAAGCGCGATGGCTACGGTATCTGGTGCTACACCGGCTACCGCTACGAGGACCTTGCGCGCCGGGCGGAAGAGGCCCGCGCGAAACTCGCCGAGCTCGGCGATGCCGCACCCGATGCCGCGCTTGCCTTTGAGCTGGGCGTCGCTCGCTTGCTCGACAGCATCGACGTGCTGGTAGATGGCCCCTTCGTTGAGTCGCGCAAGTCGCTGGAGCTGAAGTGGCGCGGCTCTTCCAACCAACGCCTCATCGATGTTCCCGCCACCCGCCGCAAAGGCGCCGTCGTCGAATGGCAGCCCGCGTCGTTTTCCCTGGAGAAGCCTTTTAACTGGTAGCGTCCCAGCACCACGCAGGCTTTCAAAACCCAGGACTCCGGCTCGTCCAAAATAGTGAAATAATAGTGAAACGGAAATTTCACTATGTGCAGGCGCCCGTCGGCGTTCAGCTCAACGGCAAGCGTACGGTGAAGCGGGTGCCGGCGTCTTCTTCGCTTTCCACGGTGACGTCGCCGCCGTGGTAGAGGGCGGCGTGCTTTACGATGGCTAGGCCAAGACCCGTGCCACCGAGTTCTTTGGAGCGGCTCTTTTCCAGACGGTAGAAGCGCTCGAATATCTTCTCCAGCTTGTCGGCGGGAATGCCGGCGCCCGTATCGTTCACGCGAATGACGGCCGTGTCTTCTTCATAGACTTCAACGAAGACGCGCCCTTCTTCCCGGTTGTAGCGAATGGCGTTTTCCACGAGGTTGTAGATCATCTGCTCAAGCAGCGTCTCGTTGCCCTGGATGATGACCGGATCGGTTCTCAGCGCCACGGTCACCTCTGCGTCGGCGGCTAGCTTCGCCAGGCGCTGCACCACATGATGGGCCACCACCGCAATATCCACGGCGGTAGCCTCTTCGGCGGCGGGGGCTACCTCGTCGAGGCGCGAGAGCACGAGCACGTCGTCGATGAGGGCGCGCATGGCCTGGGCCTCTTCGTAGATGAGCTGGGCGAAGCGCGGCACATCCTCGGGCGGCACCAGGCCGTTGGCCATAAGCTCCGCATAGCCGGAAATCACCTGCAGCGGCGTCTTCATCTCGTGGGACACGTTGGCCGAGAACTCCCGGCGCATCTTCTCGGCCCGGGCGAGCTCCTTGTTGCGCGAAAGTGCCGTACGCGAGCGGGCGGGCTTCGCAGCGAACTCGGGCGTCATCTCGGCGATTTCCTCGATGTGGCCCGCCACCTCGGCACCAGCATCAGGGCCGATGGTTCCCGCGGCCAAAGACGTGGTCGGCGAGTCGCTGCGCTTACTGGTCACCGCGCCACTCCTTCAGCTGATAGCCCACACCGCGCACGGTGGCGATGGCCGCCTCGGAGCCGGGCGCAGCCTCGGCGAGCTTGCGGCGCAGGGTCTTCACATGCATGTCCACGGTGCGAGTCTCACCGACAAAGCTCACGCCCCACACCTGGTCGAGCAACTGTTCGCGGGTAAGCACGCGGCCCTTGTGCTCGAGCAAGACGCGCAGAAGGTCGAACTCCTTGCGCGTGAGATTAACCTCGTGCCCTGCCGCCGTTACCGTGCGCGCCGACGGAGAGAGAACGACAGACCCCGCTTTCAGCACGTCGCCGGGTTCGGGCGAATTTTCCCCCGCAGCGCTTTGCGCAGGACGGCTGGCACGGCGCAGCAGGGCGTTCACCCGCGAGATGAGCTCCATCATGCCGAAGGGCTTCGCCAGGTAATCGTCGGCACCGCCATCGAGCCCCACTACTTTGTCGAACTCGGTGCCTTTGGCCGTGAGCATCATGATGGGAAGATGCTCCGTAGCCACTTGAGAACGCAGAGCCTGCAAAAGCGCAAGGCCATCGTCGCCGGGAAGCATGATATCCAGCAGCACGGCATCGGGTGGTTCAGCCGCGCACAACGCGGCAAATCCTTCGCCATCGGGAAACGCTCGAACCGTCATACCCGCTTGACGCAGGGCATAGGCGGTCAGATCGCGAATATGCTCGTCGTCTTCCACATAGTATATGAGCGGGGCCTGGCTCATAGGTATCCTTTCTTGGATTGATGCGCGGTCATTGTAGCGCACCGTGCTCCCTGCGCCGGGACAAGCACGCAAGCGTCAAGGAGCCGTAGGCCCTAAAGACGTGCGCTCTGTCCGGCGACGTGGGATTTAAGCCGCCGCCGCATCGGGTGCGAAAGGCGTTTCCATAAGCGGATCGCGGGGACGACGCGGCTTCTCGGGCAAAAGCGCCATGACGATTCTCTCCATCACGGAGACGAAGGGCAGCCACAGCGCGGTCATGGATACGTTGAACAGCGTGTGGGCATTGGCGATTTGGCGGGCGATGACCTCCACCTCGGGGCCAGCAGGCGGAATAGCGGCCACGACCACCGCGAAGGGGGTCAGAAGGAAGCTGAACAGCACGCACCCGGAGAGGTTGAACACGCAGTGGGCCAAAGCCACGCGCTTCGCGTCGCGAGATTGGCCGATGGCAGCGAGCAAAGCCGTGATGGTGGTGCCCAGGTTATCGCCGAGCAGGAACGGAATGGCACCCTCCAAGCCGATAAGGCTCGCGCCGTCGGGGCCCGGCGTGGCGGCGAAGTTCTGGAGCACGGCGATAGTGGCGCTGGAGCTTTGCACGACCACGGTCATGAGAGTTCCCACGATTACCCCGAGCACTGGTACGCCGGTCACCTGGGCAATCATATCCGTGAACACAGGATTTTCCGCCAAAGGCTTCATGACGCCGCCCATGGTATCGATGCCAAGAAACAAAAGGCCGAACCCGAAGAGCGCCCGTCCGCCAAGCTTCGTCTTGCTCTGCTTCGCCAGGGTCATGATGATGAAACCCGCAAACACAATGCCCAGCACGTAATCGGAAAGCTTGAAGGCGATAAGCTGCGCGGTGATGGTGGTGCCGATGTTGGCGCCCATGATGATGGGGATGGCCTGACGCAGCTTCATGAGGCCCGCGCTGACAAACCCGATGGCCATGACCGTGGTGGCCGACGAGCTTTGCAGCACCGCCGTGGCCAACGCGCCAGCGAGCACGCCGAGAACGGGATTTTTCGTCACTGCGGCCAAAATGGAACGCATGCGCTCTCCCGCTGCCTCCTGAAGGCTCCCGCTCATGAGGTTCATGCCGTAGAGGAAAATGGCGAGGCCCCCCAACAGCCCCAACCCGATTTGCATCAGCTCCTGCACGCTTTCCGCCTTTCGAAAACCGTCGCCCAACTAACGCGACAAATCATTGCCGAAGGCAGTATGCGAATCCAATGAGCCGTGCCAGTAAGCGATAGGTAAAGAGAAGGTAAATTCTTTCCGAAAAATTGCGGCACGGCATTTAGATTGGCCCGTGCCCTACGCTCTCCACAACCCCGCGACCCCACAACTCGCAACCCACAACCCCGCGACCCACAACCCCGCGACCCACAACTCACGACCCGTAACCCCGCGACCCCGTTTCGTTCTAAACTATACAAAAGTGCAGCTAACTCCTCGCACAACAGCACTTGGAAGCACTTTTGTATGGATTGGCGGGAGTTAGCTGCACTTTTGTATAGTTTAAGTATGCGGCGGAGAGAGAGGGAGGGGGACGCGGGCAAAACGCGCGGGCCAGGGGATGCTCAAAAACGAGAGATTGGCAGATAACGAGAGCGGCCTCCCGGGATAGGAGGCCGCTCTGCCATCTTATGTGTAGATGCTGATCAGTCGCGCTCTTTGACGCCGTTTAGCGTCGCAGTTACTCCGCGGCGGGCACGTCGTGCTTCACGCGCTGGCTCTCCTCGGCGCGCTTGGCGTCGTTGAAGCGATCCAGCGTGCCTACCAGGTAGCCCGTGATGCGGCGGATGCGCTCGAAGGGCTGGTTGTGGGCATCCTCGGAGCGGCCGCACTTCGGGCACACGTCCTCGATGATGCCGTTGTAGCCGCACACCGGGTCGCGATCGACGGGGTGGTTCACCGAACCGTATCCCATGCCGCAGTCCTTCATGTAGCGGATGACGCTCTCGAAGGCCTCCAGGTTGTCGGACGGATCGCCGTCCAACTCGATGTAGCTGATGTGGCCGCCGTTGGTGAGCGCGTGGTAGGGCGCCTCCAGGGCGATCTTGTCGTAGGCGGAGATGTCGAAGTACACCGGCACGTGGAAGCCGTTGGTGTAGTAGTCGCGGTCGGTCACGCCGGGAATGACGCCGTAGCGGGCGCGGTCCATGCGAACAAAGCGGCCCGACAGACCCTCGGCGGGCGTGGCGATGAGCGTGTAGTTCATGCCGCGCTCCTTCGAGATGCGGTCGCAGTAGGAACGCATGTGACCCACGATCTCCAGGCCCAGGCGCTGCGCCTCGGGCGACTGGCCGTGATGCTGGCCAGTGAGCGCCACCAGGCACTCGGCCAGGCCGATGAAGCCGGTGGTCAGCGTGCCGTGCTTCAGCACCTCGCGCTGCTCGTCGGTGGGCTTCAGCTTCTCGGAGTCAATCCACACGCCCTGGCCCATGAGGAACGGCGCGTTGTACACATGCTTGCGCGCCTGAATCTCGAAGCGCTCGTCCAGCTGGCCGGTCACCAGCTGCAGCTTGGAATCCAGCAGGTCGAAGAACAAATCCACGTCGCCCTTGGCGCGGATGGCCAGACGGGGCAGGTTGATGGAGGTGAAGGACAGGTTGCCGCGACCGGGGGTGATCTCGCGGTCGGGGTCGTACAGGTTGCCCATCACGCGGGTGCGGCAGCCCATGTAGGCGATCTCAGTCTCCGGGGTGCCCTTGTAGTACTGGGCGTTGAACGGAGCATCCAGGAAGCTGAAGTTCGGGAACAGACGCTTGGCCGAGCAGTGCATGGCCAGCTTGAACAGGTCGTAGTTCGGGTCCTCGGGGTTGTAGTTCACGCCCTCCTTCACGCGGAAGATCTGCACGGGGAAGATGGGCGTCTCGCCGGAGCCCAGGCCCTCCTCGGTGGCCAGCAGCATGTTCTTGATGACCATGCGGCCCTCGGGGCTCGTGTCCATGCCGTAGTTCACCGAGCTGAACGGCGTCTGCGCGCCGGCGCGGGAGTGCATGGTGTTCAAGTTATGCACCAGGGCCTCCATGGCCTGGAAGGTCTGGCGATCGGTGTCGCGAGAGGCGTTCTTCTCGGCGTAGGCCACGATGCGGTCGGCCGTAGCCTCGTCGGTGCCGGCCTCCACCAGCGCACTCACCACGGCGGCGCGGAAGGCGGAATCCATCTCAAGCGAGGCGATGGTGCCGGTCTCCTCCTCGATGCGGGCGAGCATGTTCTCGGCGAAGTCGCGGTCGTCGGCGATGTCGGTCAGAAGATCGATGCCTTCGGCGATGTGCTTCTTGAACAGACGGCGGAAGGTCTTGCGCACGCCCACGGCCAGGCCGTAGTCGAAGTCGCACACCGACTGGCCACCATGCTGGTCGTTCTGGTTCGACTGGATGGCGATGCAGGCCAAAGCCGCGTAGCTGGAGATGTCGTTGGGCTCGCGCAGCACGCCGTGGCCGGTGGAGAAGCCGCCCTTGAAGAGCTTTCGCAGCTCGATCTGGCAGCAGGTGGTGGTCAGCGTGTAGAAATCCATGTCGTGGATGTGGATGTCGCCCTCGCGGTGCGCCTTGGCGTAGCGCGGGTCGATGACGCACATCTCGTAGAACTGCTTGGCCGATTCCGAGCCGTACTTCAGCATGGTGCCCATGGCGGTGTCGGCATCGATGTTGGCGTTCTCGCGCTTCATGTCGGAGTCGGCGGCCTTCGAGAAGGTGATGTCCTTCAGCGTCTGGATGAGGCGGGAGTTCACATCGCGCACGCGGCTGCGCTCGGCGCGGTACAGAATGTAGGCCTTGGCGGTCTGCACGAAGCCGGACTCGATGAGGGTCTCCTCCACGAGGTCCTGCACGCCTTCAACCGTGGGCGTGCCCTCGATGGCTCCGCTCTCAAGCTTCTCGACGACCGTCGCGGCGATCTGCTCGGCGGTGGCGCGATCCTGCATGGCCGCGCACGCCTGGAACGACTTCTCCACCGCATCGGCAATCTTGCCCGGATGGAATTCCGCCGTACGCCCGTCGCGCTTGATGATGGTTTTAACCATGTCCTTCTACATCCTTTCTTCGGCGTCCTCTTCACACCGTTTCTGCGCCGCTCTTCACGGCCTGCCAACCACAACATGCAGAAGCGCAGCAATGTTTTCCCCACTACCGCACTCCATGATTCCCGAAGGGGTAAACCCGTGTTTTGGAATTGTTTGCCAACTTCTTTTCCACGAGTTATTAACCATTAGAACCACAATATATTGTGTTTCGCGGTTCTAAGGGCGGATACATATAGTACTCGCGGCACCGTTCGAGTTCAACCGAACAAGTTGTGTTTTTCGGCGTCGAAAAAGAACAGAATTAATTTCGATGAGGAGCGCAGTCCCGGTCGAGCAGGCCGTATTTCGCGCGAAGGCGATCCAGCTGATCGAGCAACGGATTGGCTGCGAGCAGCAACGTTGCGGCCACCGCCGCGCCATGGGCCGCGTTCACGGGAAGGCCGGCAAGGTAGACGGCGGCAGCCAGCTCGAAGGTGGGCGCCGTGGAAAGATAGAAGAACGTGGACGTGTCGAGAAGGGGGCCCGCAAGACCCACGATGAGAACGAAGCCCGCAATCGCTAGGGCGATGCGACGGGGCCAGGTGAGGTTCGCCCGGGGGAAGAGGCGCGCATCGGCAAGAAGCCCGGCGATGAGGCCCACCAGACCGAAGGCGAGCATCTGCCAAGGCGTCCACGGGCCCTGGCCGAAGATGAAGTTGCTGGCCAAGGCTGCGGTGGAACCGACGAGGAACCCAACTTGAGGACCGGCGGCTATGCCGGCAATCATAATGATGGCGGCCATGGGCTTGAAGTGCGGCACCCAGACAAACGCCGCACGGGCCACCACGGCAAGAGCCGCGAGCACGGCCACCACCGCAATTTCGCGCGCCTGGGGACGGCGACCTTCGAACGATGCGAAGAAGGGCACGAGCGCATACAGCACAATGAGCGTGCCCGAAAGGTAATAGCCGTTGCCGGGAACCTCCATGCCGAGCACGACGGTCAGCGGCGCGAGCACCAGGGCACCCAGCACCGTAGCCAGCGCCTTCGCTCGCCCGGGGCGCCCTTTCCGCTCCGGCGTGCCCCCCACGTCGGGGCCAAAGGTTAGCTCAGGCATAGGTTCACCACGTCTTCAGCTGTGACGGCGTTGTCGAACAGGCCGCGGCTCATGCGGCTAGCGGCGGTGGTGTAGAAGCTGTTGGAAGCGAAGAAGGGCCGAGAAGCATCGGCAGCCACGATGCCGCCGTCGAAGAAAAGCGCGCACGCATCGGCGAAGCTCGCGCAGAACTCCACGTCGTGGGACACCATGAGCACCGTCGTGCCGCGGGCTGCCAGCCGGCGAAAGATGCGCGCCAGCCGCTCTTTGAACGCGGCATCAAGCCCCTTGGTGGGCTCGTCAAGCAAGAGCAGGCGCGGCCTCGTGAGCAGCACTTTGGCCAGCGCCGCCCGCTGCAGCTCGCCGCCGGACAAGTCGAAGGGATGGGCACTCAGCAGCGGCTCTATTTCAGTCGCCGTCGCCACCTCGGCAAGGGCCGTCGCGCGCTGCTCGGCGGAAAGGCCCCGATGCGCGAGCATCTCTTCCAGCTCGTCCCGCACCGTTTTCTTCGCCATGAGGCTTTGCGGGTCCTGGGGCAGCAGCGCCACGCCGCCGTGGAACAGATCGCCGCGCTTCCAGTCTTTCAGACGGCGCCCGAGCACCGTGATTTTACCGCGATAGGAGCGTGCAATGCCGCAGAGAGCCCGCAGCATCGTGGACTTCCCCGTGCCGTTGCCTCCGACCACGGCGAACAGCGACCCTTCGGGGACCGCCAGCGTCGTGCCCTTCAGCACGTCGGCGCCATCGCGCTCGTAGCGCAGCCACACTCCTTCAAGCTCGACGGCCAGCGGCGCGGACGGGGCATCGGCCGCGCAATCGTCGGGCAGGGCGCGCCGCGTCGGCGGATGAGCTGCAACTTCCGCGGCCAGCCACGCGCGCCCCTCGCGCACCGTGAGGGGAAGGCGATCGGCCGCCCCGCAGGTTTCTGACGCGAGGGCGTCGGCTCGCCCGTCGGCCCTCGACTCTTCCACGGTAGCGCAGACGCGAACCGGAACGGGCAGCGCTGCCCTCATCGGGCTCTCCGAGCGAAACAGCGCCTCCGCCACAACCTGCGGCGCCCCATCGGCGACGACGCGCCCCGCATCCATAACGACAACGCGATCGGCCAGCGCATAGGCCTCTTCCAGGCGATGCTCGCTCATAACCACAGTGGTTCCCAGCTCGCGGTTGATCTTGTGCACTGTGACCAGAAAATCGCTCGCCGCAAGGGGGTCAAGCTGGGCGGTCGGCTCATCCAGCACGAGCACCTCAGGCCGCGCCACCATGGCCGAAGCCAGGTTCAGCAGCTGCTTCTGACCGCCAGACAGCGTATCCACCCTTCTGTGAAACCAGTGCTGAATGCCGAAGTAGCTGGCCATTTCCGCTACCCGCACGCGCATGGTGCGCTGATCGCAGCCAAGGCTCTCCAGCACGAAGGCGAGCTCGTGCCACACGCTGTCGGTCACCAACTGCGCATCGGGATCCTGCATGACAAAGCCGAGGCGGGCAACCTGCTCGCGGGCGGGCACCTCTTCCAGCGGCGCCCCTTCGAAGAGAACCCTTCCCTCGCGAGCGCCATGGGGCGCAAGCGCCGGCTTGAGATGCCGCAGAAGCGTCGTCTTGCCGCAGCCGCTTGGGCCGCACACCACCATGAACTGCCCCGGCTCAACGGCGAGGTTCACCTCACGCAACGCCGCCCGGGCCGCCCCCGGGTAGCGAAACGTCACATGTTCGAAAGCGAGCAGCGCCACGCGAGCCTCCCTCCCAGGTTGATGGCGGTGGGCAGCAGCAGAAACACGCCGTAGCAGAGCACGCCGACGAGCACGTCGGCACCCACCGGCGGCACAACGATGGCGGGGAAATACCGTACCGTCGTATCCCCCAGAACGAGCGCGACAACCGCGGCAGCAAGCAGCCCGACCATCACCATAAGCACCACGCTGTCGCGCCGTTCCCACCGAAAGAGCGCGAAGTGCGTGCGGCCGGGCAGCCCGTAGCCCCGCGCGACCATGGAATCGGCGGTGACGATAGCGCCTTCCAACGCATCGGCGGAAAGTGCCGCCAGCACCGTTCCCGCCGAGCGCACCCGCGCCGCCAACGTGGCGCCCTCGGAAGGGCCCTGGCCGATGCCGGCATGGGCCAGTGCGAGCTTCTCGATTCGCCGGCGATAGGTGGGCACAAGCCGCAGCACCATCACAAGCACCGTGGACAGGCCGGGCAGAGCGCGGCCGAACAGAAACGTAAACGCATCGGAGGTCATGACCAGGTGATAGCTCGCGAACCACAGCATCATGGCGGCGAGCATAAGCCCCGTCGAAGCGCCCAAGGCCAGGGCCTCCAGCGTATAGGGACGCCCCGCCCACCAGCGGAAGAGCACGGTTTCTCCCTGGGTATTGAACAGGGGGCTCACAAGGGCGACCACCGCAAGAAGCACCGCCAAGCCGCCGATGAACCGCCAAGCGCTGCGCCCGCGAAACGAGACATAGCACAGAGCCGCCAGGCAGAGAGCCTCGGTCTGCAGCAGCGGATGGGCGAACACCATGCAGAGCAGAAGGGCCCCCGCAAAGAACGCGAACGACACCGCCGGATGCAGCGACGCAAAAGCGCAGCGAGCTTGAACGGGCAGAGCGAGCATTAACCCTCTTAGAGCTCGGAAGCGACGTCGAGCCCCGCAACAGCGGCGGCCAAAACACCGGTGTAGGCCGGGGTCGCCTGGCCGGCGGCGCGCAGGAACTGAACGCCGGCGGCCCGCAACTC
Organism: Adlercreutzia shanghongiae; assembly: GCF_035830635.1. NCBI lineage: Bacteria > Bacillati > Actinomycetota > Coriobacteriia > Eggerthellales > Eggerthellaceae > Adlercreutzia > Adlercreutzia shanghongiae. Next base: position 38,575 of record NZ_JAYMFI010000003.1, read on the forward strand.
TAGCGCGGCAGCCATCATGGTATCGGGGCTGTAGTAGGGGTTCTCCTCGGTCGGGCCCTGCTGCTTGGCGTCGCGCTCGAACACCTGCAGCGTAGCCATAAGGCACAGATCGGCTCCTTGGAACGCCAGCGCGTCGCGAGCCTGCTCGGCCAAAACGCGGGCCGCGCCCGGCGTCGCCAGCGTGGAGAACCCGGCCACGGCCGCACCGTATTCCGCCATCACCTCCACTGACTCGCGCCAAGTGCCGACGCCATCGGTGAGCAGGCCGTCGGCGCGCACCTCCACCGACGCGATCAGGGGCGCATCGCTCACTTTGCGCAGTCCCATGAGCGCGCACTTGAGGTCGGCTATCGCGGTGAACCCATTCAAGAAGAACGCGTCGAAGGTGCGCCCTTCAAAGAGCTTCGCGGCGCGGGCGTACTGGTCGCGGTTCTCAACCAACGACGCCTTCGACTCGGGATCGAGCGGCAATCCGCACGGGCCGATTTCTACCAGGACATGCTGGGGCTTGAACTCTGCCATCACCGCAAGGGCCGCGTCGGCAAGCGCCTCGCCCTTGCCCTCGGCGCCGATGGCCACAAGGCGCGCCGGCGTGAGAGCGGCCACGGGGGTAACGACGCATTGGGGGCCCGCCGCTGCTTCCATGCGATAGACTTCCTCGATGGTTTCCGGCTCCACCAACAGAGCCAGGGCCTGGTCGCGCACCGACTCGATGCCCGCCCGGCGCAGCGCCTCCTCCGCAGGAGACGAGACGGCGAGCATATCTTTGCCAAAGCGCAGCGCAAGATCAGCCATGGGAAGTTCCTTTCCGAGAATGTGTTGCCCTCCATGATACAAGATTGCCTGCCGCTTTCTGCGGCGGCGCGACAATCGATTCGGGAACATCTTCAGAGGTCCTCCGAGGGCGAGCGGACTCCTCAGCGGGGTAAACGGCCAGGTCGTAGGCTTGGAGCGCCCTCCACCGCCGAATTTACGCCGTTCTTCGCAGAGGACCATGCACATTATGGCCATCAACACAAGTCTTGACCTACAATTCGTATTAGCGATTTGGAAGTTCCCCTGCTTCCATCGCTCTGCTTCATACCCCTTGAAAGCAGAATGCGGCACTCGATGCCGCTACCCCCTCCTCCGACGCGGTGAGGCACCCCTCCTCACCGCGTCACTTCTTTTCTTGGCGCTGCCCTTGAAACAAGCGCCGTGCTCATGACGATGAGCAGCCCGCCGGCGGAACTGGATCGGAGTTCCGCCGGTTTTTCTTTTTCAAGCAACAACAAAGCCCGGCGCACTCTTCAGTGCGCCGGGCTTCACAGTGAATTACTTTAATCTTACGTATCGCCTAAATTCCCTCGGAGTCCTCGGCTTCCTCGACGGCATCGGTCTCGCCGGGCTCTTCCTCTTCCTCGAGGTAGCGCTCGTCGATTTCCTCCTCGGCGTAGTCCACCGGCTCCTTCAGGTTCTCCATGAAATTCGGGGCCTCGCCGATGTAGGCGGCTTCCGACTCGAAGGTGAAGGCGCCGTCGTCGGACACCTCGTACAGATACGCGATGGCGTAGCCGTCCTCGGCGCCGGGCACGCCGCCCTCGGCGATGAGCGCGTCCTTCACGCCGTCGTCAGTCTCGATGTAACCGTCGTAGCAGAAGGCGTAGCAGGTGGCGCCGCGGGCACCGCGCACGTTCTTCTCCGCCGCCTCGAAGCACTCCTCGGCCGAGTCGCCGGGATGAGACTCCAAGAACAGATTGTCCTTCACCACCAGCGTCGTGAAGGGAATGACATCCTCGCCGCCTTCGACCTTCTCCTTGGCCTCATCCAGGGCGAATACGAGCACGCGCTCGAGCTCTTCGGGAATCTCCGGCACCTCGGTGCTCGCGTTTTCGATGTTGCGATCGGCCACTTAGGGCCTCCTTTCTTCAGGCGTCGGGCTCGGGCCGCCCTACGGTCCTTTCGCCCGGCTCACGGGCGCCTCCATCGGCGCATCGTTGCTTGCCCGTAGTGTAAAGCAACGCCTCTGCGACTCAAGCCACAACACGGCGACAAACTGGCAGCGCGGCCCAACCTTTCGATGAGGGCGCGGATAATTTTCTCAGATGCATCACGACAGGTCGGGCGGCTGTCGGGGCTGCCCGACCGAACAAGCCGCAACGAAACGAGTAAGGCGGAAGAGCGACCGGACAGGTGCCGATGCTGAAACGAGCGCTGACATATTTTGGCGTCATCTTCGCCATTTTTACGCGGGACGTGAAGCGCGTGCTGCGCAACCCCGTGGCGCTCGTCATCACCCTCGGCATGATCGCCATGCCCTCGGCGTATGCCTGGTACGTCATCGTGGCAAACTGGGACCCCTACAGCAACACCGAGCACATGATGGTGGCCGTGGCCAACAACGACGAGGGCGCCGACAGCCCCGAGGCGGGGCACCTGGACGTTGGCGCGGAGGTGGTCGATCAGCTGCACGACAACCACGACATGGGCTGGGAGTTCACCGACGAGCAGAGCGCTGTGCAGGGCGTTTACGAGGGGAAATACTGGGCCGCCCTCGTCATTCCGAAGGACTTCAGCGCCGATTTCGCCAGCGTTTTCACCGGCGACTTCACCCAGCCTACCCTTGACTACTACGTGAACGAGAAGCCCTCCTCCATTGCGCCCAAGGTCACCGACGCGGCCGCGAACGCCGTGGAGAAGGCCGTGAACGAGAGCTTCGTGAAGACGGTGACGGAGAAGGTGGTCGACACCACCCAGGACGCGGGCGCCACAACCGAAAACAAGGCACATAATGCGGAAGGCAGCCTCACGGCCGGCGTTCGCAGCGCCCATGAGACGGTAGCGCAGACGCGCACCGCCCTCGACGGCCTGGCGAACACCGTGCAGAAAACGCGCACGGCGGTAAAAAACGCCGACGACACCTTGACGGGCCTGCAGGAATCACTGCCTCATCTGCGCAATGCCATCGCGCAATCGAAAACGCTTTTGGAACAGACGAGAGATACCGCCAGCAGCTACGGAACGTCGCTTTCCAAGCACGTGACCGACGGAGCCTTGGCCCTTGCCGGGGCCGCCTCCACCACCCAGAAGGCCCTGGGCACCGTAAGCGGAGACGTCGCCTCAGCCGAGGCGAGCGCTCAGGCGGCGCTCTTCCAAGCCCAGGCCCTTGTCACCGACAACGAGACCCTCATCGCCGAGCTGTCGCAGCAAGCGGCCCAAGAGGGCGCGAATCCGGCCATCGGCCAAGCGCTCAACGATGCCCGCAACGCCAACGACCGCCTCAAGGCCACGGTGAGCGCGCTCTCCCAGGCCGAGCAGAACCTCGCCAGCACGACGTCAGCGCTCGAGACCGAGGGGACGGCTCTCACCGACGCCGCCGAGTCGGGCGCAAGCACCGCGCAAAAGACCGCCGCGGCCTTCCAGGATTCCGTGCTGCCCAACATCACCAAAAGCCTCGATGCCCTGGTGGAGGCCTGCGGCACCTTGGACGGAGCCTTGGCGGGGCTCACCCCGTCGTTAGGCGAGGCGCGGGCCATTCTCGCCGAGCTCGACGACACCTTAAGCACCGCCTCCGATTCGCTTTCCTCCACATCGGCCTCTCTCGGCACCATGGAAGAAAACCTCAATCGCACCTTGACCGACCTGGAAGCGCTGCAAAGCTCGGCGACCGCTGAGGCCCTCGCCCAATACTTGAAGGCCGACCCCGCGACCGTCGGCTCGTTCATGGCCGCGCCTGTCGCCCTTGACACCCAGCTCGTGTATCCCGTGAAAAACTACGGCAGCGGCGTTGCCCCCTTCTTCACGAACTTGGCGCTTTGGGTAGCCGGCTTCATTCTCATGGCCATGGTGAAACTGCGCGTCGACCCCGCGGGCCTCCCGAAATTCACGCCGACCCAGGCCTACTTCGGACGGTGGCTGTTCTATGTGGTCGCCGGCCTGGCCATGGGGCTCGTCTGCTGCGCGGGCGACCTGGTTTTGGGCATCCAGTGCGAAAACCCGGCTGCCTTTATCGGGGCCGGGCTGCTCACGGTGTTCGTCGACGTCAACCTCATGTTTGCGCTGGCCTACGCCTTCCGCCACCTGGGAAAGGCCCTGTCCGTTATTCTGCTCATCGTGCAAATACCGGGATCTTCGGGCATGTTCCCCATCGAGATGATGCCCGCGTTCTTCCGCGCCATCCATCCGCTTTTGCCCTTCACCTATTCCATCGATGCCATGCGCGAGGCCATTGGCGGCTTCTACGGCATGGACTACCTGCACGACATGCTGCTTTTGGGGCTGCTGTTCGTGCCCCTCGGCTTCCTCATCGGCCTGGGCATCGGGCGCTACGACTTCAATCTGAACCTCATGTTCGACGAGAAGCTCGGCGCCACCGACCTGTTCACCGCCGAGCCGGTAACGACCAGTGCGAGCGAAACGAGGCCCGCACCGGCGCCCAGCCAAGCGCGCTTCCGCACGCGCACCCTCGTTCAGGCGCTCCTTGACACCAAGGCCTTCCGCAGCGAACTGCTTGAGCGCGCCGCCCGGTTCAAGAAGCGCTACCCGAGGCTTCTGACCGCGGGATGGGCGGCGCTTATCCTGCAGCCCCTTGTCACCTTCGCCGTTATGGTAGTCGTGAAAGCCGACGTGGACGCGCGCGTCATGATGCTGATGGCCATGGTGGCTGGCATTATCGTTGTGAACGTCTACCTTATCGTCATCAGCTTCTTGAACGACCGCCTCACCCACCAACTTGCCCTGGCGAACATGAGCGCCGCCGACCTGCAGGCCATGGCCTCTCGCCAGGCAGGGATTGCGGCACCGAAACCGCCCCGAGATAGCGGCGGTGATACGGCATGAGCATGATGGGCGAGATATTCCTCGGCGACGTGCGGAACTTGTTCAAGAACGTCATTGCCGCCATTGTGGTCGTGGGCCTCATGCTTGTGCCGCCGCTCTACGCCTGGTTCACCACGCTCGGGTTTTGGGACCCCTACGACAACACGGGCAACATCAAGGTGGCCGTGGCCTCGGCCGACGAAGGCTACGCATCCGACCTCATTCCAACGCGCATTAATGCCGGCGACCAGGTCGTAAGCGCCCTGCGAGCCAACGACCAGTTCGACTGGCAGTTCGTCAGCGAAGATGATGCCGTAGAAGGCGTCCGCTCCGGCGAGTACTACGCGGCACTGGTTATCCCGAAGAGCTTTTCGGCCGACCTTATGACCGTTTTCTCCGATCACGTCACCGAAGCCACCATCGTGTACTACGACAACGAGAAGGAAAACGCCATCGCCCAGCGCGTGACCTCCACCGGCGCCAGCACCCTGCAGGAAACCATCGATGAGACCTTCGCCGAAACGGTGGCCAACGTCGCGCTGGGAACCACCAGCAGCCTCACCTCCTTCATGAGCGGCGAGGGCATTCTCACCTACGCGCAAACGCTGGGCACGCGACTCGAGAGCGCGGTGGGCGAGCTGGAGGCGGCCGCAGACCAGGCGGGAGCCTATGCCGACCTCATGGGGTCCACCGGCTCGCTCGTGAAGGCGACGGCCTCTATTCTCGATGAGGCGGGGAAAGCCCCCGATGCCACCACGCCGCTGATCGACGACGCCCGAAGCGGTCTTGCCAGCGCCGAGGACGGCCTGGCCGCTGCCACAGAAGCCGCCGACGCGGCCCTGAGCGAGGCGAGCGCGAGCTACGATGCCGTGACCAAGGCGAGCAACGACGCCTTCGACACCATGAAAAACGATCCCGCTGCGGCCCGCGAGCTGCTCGCCCGGTGCCGCCAAGACGTAGAGGCCTTGAGCCAGGCTTACCAGACCATGCGGGAAACGCTGGCAGGCGTTGACCCCGCAAGTCCTGCCCTGGCAACCCTGGACCGCGCCATCGCCGAGTTGGGCACGCTCAGCACGAGCCTGAAGGCCGCCGAAGATACCGTCGATAAGGACGCCGCCTCCATCGAGTCCGCGCACGATCGCGTGGAAAGCGCCCTCGCAAATGCCCACTCGGCTCTGAACGAGAGCAAAGATACCTACAACAACCAGCTGAGAGACGACCTTTCCAGGCTGTCTGCCAGCCTGCAGCAGGTAGGCGACGACACCGAAGCGCTCACCGATTCGCTGAAATCGACCGCCCTCAGCCTGGGCAGCTCCACCGATGCGCTCGGCGGAAGCCTTGAGGCCGCCGAAGCATCGCTGCGCAAGACGGCCGATACGCTCGGCACGGCGGCCGCGCAGCTGTCCCAGGCGCGGGACGACCTCTCCCACGCCATCAGCACGGGCGACATCAACGAGGTGCGCCGCATCATCGGCAACAACCCCTCGGCTGTGGCCAAGTTCCTGGCCGCCCCGACGAAGCTCGAGCGGCACGCGGTGTATCCCATGGCCAACAACGGCAGCGCCATGAGCCCCTTCTACACCTCGCTGTGCCTGTGGATCGGCGCCATCTTCATGGTGGCCCTGATGAGCGTGTCCGTTTCCCCTGCTCGTCAAAACGAGCTGACCGGGAAATATGGACGCGCGCCGCGCAAAGCCGAGCTTTATTTGGGGCGCTACGGCGTGTTCTGCCTCATCGGCCTTGCCCAAGCGCTCATCGTGGGCCTGGGCAACGTGTTCTTCCTCGGCGTGGAATGCGAGCACTTGGGCCTGTATCTTCTTGCCTGCTGTCTGGCCTCGGTCGTGTTCACGAACCTCGTGTACACCCTTACGGTTTCGTTCGGCAACATTGGCAAGGCCCTCGCCATTATCGGGCTGGTGCTGCAGCTGGCCGGCGCCGGCGGCCTTATGCCCGTGCAGATGCTTTCCGCTCCGCTGTTCCAAGACATCTATCCTTGGCTGCCCTTCGCCCACTCGATGCCTGCCCTTGAAGGCGCCATGGCGGGCATCTACGGTGACCAGTACCTCATGCAGATGGGCCTGCTTGCCGCGTTCCTCGTTCCGTCGCTCATCCTAGGCCTCGTGCTGCGCCGCCCCGTCATCCGCCTAAACGACTGGGTTCTTGCCAAGCTGGACGAAACGAAATTCCTGTAGGGAAACGCCTTCGGCAACCGCGGCAGAGCACGCGACGCACCCCGGTCATGGCTGAACGGAGAGCGCTTACGGTGTTGCCTGGTGACATAAACAAGGGCTTTTCTGCACATTTTTCGACTTATATAGTAACTCAACGCGCCCAGGTCACGAATCATGCCCACGACAGGTAAACCGCGCTGACGTTTTCCCAGGTCCAGCTATAGAAGAGATCGCCGCCCTCTGCTATTTGAAAATCTCAGAAAATCATATGCCTATATAAGTCGAATTATCTGCAGCTACAGGGGCCTTCATGTCACCAGAGCGGCGCAACCTAGGTACCAAGCGATGCGGGAGGCAAGAGCGAGGGGCGCTTTGCCTTTTCCCAAAGTGAGCGACTGCCCTTTTACGGCGTCGCAAGTCTTGGAGACGGCACCTAGAAGGTCCGCGCATGATAGCGGGCGATTTGCGCGCGAAGAGCCCGATGGCGCGGCATGTCGCGCTCAGAGAGGTAGCGCGTTCTCTTCCCTGCTTTTCTTGAGGCCGGCACGATGATTGCTTGGAATTCCTCAGGATTCTGCAGCTGCGCGTTGGTAAGCGTGGCCACTTCGTAGCCTTCCGCTCGCAGGGCATCGCGCCGACGGGAATCGGTTGTTCGGGCCTCTGCATCGCTGTGGCTTGCGCCGTCGTATTCCACCACGACATTCGCATTCTTGAACTTGAGGTCACAGACGACTTTCTTCTGGCGCGCAATCGTTGCAGCCTCGGGGCTCAGCGTCACGACATCATTTAGAAGCGCCCCCTTGGCCCCAAGGCCTCCATAGCGACGCGGGAGAAGCGCGAGGAGCGCAAGTTCGGTTTCTTTAACCGAGGCGGACTTGTCGCGAAGCTGCCGCGCTGCTCGCCGGGCCTTGTTGGTGCCGCCACGACCCTGGTAACGATCAGCATAGGCCGCAAGGAGCGTTTGCGAAGTGACGGGTGCCCTTACGTAGACAACTTCTCCGTCGGGCTGATAGTCGGCATCCAGCGGATATCCACCCGTCAGCTCCATCCCGCAGGCACATAGGGACCCTTCTTCCAGCACACTTGCCATCTGCATGAACGTGAGCTCCGGCGAGGCGACATACAGACCGTCGATAATGCTCACAAAGGACCGCCGAGGCAGCGCGCAGCTCACTTGGTGGAACTGGACGTTCTTTTCTGCGCAACGCCTTCCCGGCGCGTATGGAACGCAAACATGCAGACAACCTTCCGAGCCGACACCAATGCCCGCCCGCACCAAAAGCGCACGCACTTTCTGACCATGGGCGTCCAGCGCTTGCTTGATCTCGCGCTTCGTGCAAGCAGGATTCTTGAACACCGATGCTGTCGGCAAAGAGAAGGACGGCAGTCGGTCGCGTGTAAAGCAGTCCCCCGAATGGAAGAACCCTAGGGGGATGGCATTCGCCTTGGACCACCAGATCCAGAATTGCCAGGCACTGATATGCGAGAGATATATATTCATGGCGGACAGTTATATCACGACGTGCGTTTGCGCAGCTGTTCGCGCCGCACTTCTCAAAGGTTACATATCTTAAATCGCACGCCGCTTCGATCCCCGTTTAGCTGAGCGGTGACACGAAGAGGCGCTATGATGCATATTTCTTGACTTATATAGACATTTGAAAAATGCACTGTCGCTGGAGAAGGCCGATTCCGAGCGCAAGCTAGAGCATTTTTCCAGCTCACGGGGAAATCTACTGGAAAGGTCAAATTCCTGAGGAGAGCCGCTGGATATTCCAATGCCTATATAAATCCAAAAATATGCACCAGGAGGAACTGTTTTGTCACCGGTATGAGGGAAGCAAAATTTGCAAGCCAAATCGAAGTCGGCGAGAACGCAACGCGCCCCCGGTCATGGCTGAACCGGGGGCGCTTACTGTGAAAGGGTAGGTTGCAAAAGGTAGCGCGTCGGCTCCCGGCGTCGCCGGCCGAGACCTCTGAACACTGCCTACCTGCGACCGAAGGTCGCCCATAAATGCATGAAGGAACACAGCGCCTGAGCCGAAGGCGAACAGCAAAGCGGGGGCTCGGATAGCGACGCCGGGAGCCGACGCGCAAGGGGACGGAGCCCGCCCCCTTGCAAAGTCTTAGGCGATGGGGTCCTCACCGAGGTCGCCGTTGCTCAGGGTGTCCAGATCCTGGAGGATCTCCTTCGGGGCGGCGCCGGCGGTGAGGAAGCTCGGGTCGTCCAGGTTCAAGTCGTCCAGGTTCAAGTCGTCCAGGTTCAAGCCGTCCAGGTCCATGGGGCCCTCGACGCGGCAGGCGTAGTTGCCCTCAGCGTCGATGTCGATGAGCACGTGGCTGCGGTCATGCAGCTCGCCGGTGATGACCTTCTCGGCGATGCGGTCCACCACCTCGCGCTGGATCAGGCGCTTCAGCGGGCGGGCACCGTACACCGGGTCGTAGCCGTCGATGGCCAAGTGCTCCATGGCCGCCGGCGTCACGTCCAAGGTGATGCGACGAGACTGCAGGCGATCACGCACCTCTTCCAGCTGCAAATCCACGATAGGCTCGATGGCCGAGATGGACAGCTCGTTGAAGGTGATGACGTCGTCGATGCGGTTCAGGAACTCGGGGCGGAACGTGGAGGACAGGGCATCCTGAATGCGATTCGTGAACTCCTGCATGCGCTTGGCGGCCTGCTCGGGCGTCATGGACATCATCTTCTCGGCCATCTCGCCCATGGTCTCGCCGCCTGTTGCCTGAGCCTCGTCGAAGGCGCGGCCTTCAGCCGCATGCTCGCGGATGATCTGGCTGCCCACATTGGAGGTCATGATGATGATGCAGTTCTTGAAGTTCACCACGCGGCCCTGGCCGTCGGTCAACCGTCCGTCATCGAGCACCTGCAGCAGCACGTTGAACACGTCGGGGTGCGCCTTCTCCATCTCGTCGAGCAGCACCACGCAGTAGGGGTTGCGGCGCACGGCCTCGGTCAGCTGGCCGCCCTCGTCGTAGCCCACGTATCCCGGAGGCGCTCCGATCAGGCGCTGCACGGAGAACTTCTCCATGTACTCGGACATGTCGATGCGCACCATGGCCTTCTCGGAATCGAACAGGTACTCCGCCAGCGTCTTGGCCAGCTCGGTCTTGCCCACGCCGGTGGGGCCGAGGAACAAAAAGCTGCCGATGGGGCGGTTCGGGTCGGACAGGCCCGCGCGGTTGCGGCGGATGGCGCCGGCCACCACGCCCACGGCCTCGTCCTGGCCGATGACGCGACCCTTCAGCACTTCCTCCAGGTCGACGAGCTTCTCCATCTCGCCCTGCATCATCTTGGCCACGGGAATGCCGGTCCAAGCGGCCACCACCGAGGCGATCTCCTCTTCGGAGACCTCCTCTTTCAGGATGGCGCCGTCCTGCTGCTTCAGCTTCACGGCCTCCTCGGCCGTATGCAGCTGCTGCTGCAGCTGAGGAATGCGCGAGTAGCGAATCTCGGAGGCGAGCTGCAGATTGCCCTCGCGGGTGGCGCGCTCCTCATCCAGCTGGGCGCTTTCCAGCTCGGCCTTCAGGTTCTGCACGTCCACGATGGCGTCTTTTTCGTTCTGCCATTCGGCCTTTTGGGCATCCAGGGCCTCCTGGGCCGCGGCGATTTCATGGCGCAGCTTCTCCAGGCGCTCCTTGGAGGCGTCGTCGGACTCCTTCATGAGGGCCTGTTCCTCGATTTGCATCTGGATGAGCTTGCGCTCGGCGGCGTCCACCTCTTCGGGCATAGAGTCGATCTCGATGCGCAGGCGGCTGGCCGCCTCGTCCATGAGGTCGATGGCCTTGTCGGGCAGGAAGCGGTCGGTGATGTAGCGGTCGGAAAGCTCGGCCGCGGATACGATGGCGCCGTCGGTGATGCGCACGCCGTGGTGGATCTCGTACTTCTCCTTCAGGCCGCGCAGGATGGCGATGGTGTCCTCTACCGTGGGCTCGCTCACGAGCACCGTTTGGAAGCGGCGCTCCAGGGCGGCGTCCTTTTCGATGTACTTGCGGTACTCGTCCAGGGTGGTGGCACCGATGGCGCGCAACTCGCCACGGGCGAGGGCGGGCTTCAGCATGTTGCCCGCATCCAGCGACGAATCGCCGCCGGCACCGGCACCGACGATAGTGTGCAGCTCGTCGATGAACAAAATGACGTTGCCATTGGCTTCCTTCACCTCGCGCAGCACGTTCTTCAGGCGATCTTCGAACTCGCCGCGGTACTTCGCGCCGGCCATCATGGCACCCAGATCGAGCGAGACGATCTCGCGGTCCTTCAAAGACGAGGGAACGTCGCCGGCCACGATGCGCTGGGCCAGGCCCTCCACGATGGCGGTCTTGCCGGTGCCGGGCTCGCCAATGAGCACGGGGTTGTTCTTGGTGCGGCGGGACAGCACCTGGATGGTGCGGCGGATTTCCTCGTTACGGCCGATAACCGGGTCCAGCTTGCCCTCGCGAGCCTGCTGGGTGAGGTTCTGGCCGAACTGCTCCAAGGCCTCGAACTGGGTCTTGTCGGTCTGAGAAGTAACGCGGGTGTCGCCGCGCAGGCTTTCGTAGGCTGCCTCGATGTTCTTGCGCGTGACACCGGCCGTGGTGAGAATGCGACCTGCGGCGCCCTTGTCCTCGGACAGCGCAATGAGCAAGTGCTCGCTTGTGGCATAGCTGTCGCCCAGCTTCTCGGCGATTTTCACCGCGTTGTCGATGACCTTGATGAGGTCCTGACCGGGAATGGCCATGGGGGCAGCGCCGGTCTGCTTGGGCATCTTGGCAATTTCGTCGGCCACGTTCTGGGCGAGCCAAACCGGGTCGGCGCCGATGCGCTTGATGATAGCGGCGAGGTTGTTCTCGTCGGAATCGAGCAGCGCTTTCAGCAAATGAATGGGTTCGATGACAGCCGCATCGGCATCGCCGGCGACACCCATAGCCGCCTGAAACGCCTCCTGCGCCGTCACCGCTAACTTATCTAATCTCATATCGTTCTCCTTTATGGCAAACGCCGGGTGGGGGTCACGTGGACGATGGCTCCGACGGTCGTGCGATTCTCAAGCTCGCGGACGCGTTCGGCCAGGCGGCGAACTCGCGCGTGCAGGTCCTCCACTTCCGCCTCGCGGTCATCGAGTCGGCTCTGCAAATCAAGAATGCGCGTGACGCCGGCGAGGTTGATGCCCTCGCTCGTCAGCTCGTTGATCAAGTTGAGTCTCTCGATGTCGGCTTGGGAGTACATGCGCGTGTTGCCGCTGGTGCGCCGGGGGGTGACCAGGCCTTTCTGCTCGTAGGAGCGCAGGGTCTGCGGGTGCACGCCGGCCAGCTCGGCTGCAATGCTGATCATGTACAGCGGCCGATTCCTATCGTCTATTGCCATGGCCGCTTCTCCTCTCCCGTTGCCGCGAGGAAGTCCTCCATGGCCTTCTTCTGCTCGTCGTTCATATCCGTGGGCACGTCAACGTGAATCTGAATCTTCAAGTTGCCGAACTGCCCTTTGTTCTTCAAATCGGGTGCGCCCTTGCCCTTGATGGTGAGCACCTTGCCGTCCTGGGTGCCAGCGGGCACCTTCACCTTGAGCTTCTTGCCGTCGGGCGTGGGCACCACGATAGAAGTGCCCAGGGCTGCCTCAGCCACGTTGATCGGCAGGGTGAGCACCACATCGGCCTTGTCGCGACTGAAGTAGGGATGCCCGTCAATCTTCGTGGTGATGAGCAGATCTCCCGCCGCGCCGCCGTTCTCGCCCAGGGCGCCCTGGCCGCGCAAGCGCACGCGGCCGCCGTCCACAGCGCCGGCGGGCACCTTCACCGTGTGGGTGTCGGCCTCGCTCTTGCCGGGGATGCGCACGGTGATGCGCTTCTCGCATCCGTTGAAGGCCTCGTCGAAGGTCACGTTCAGCGTGACGTTCATATCCTGGCCCTTGCGGGGCTGCGGTTGGCCGCCGAAGCCGCCACCGAAGTCCCAATTGCCCCCAAACGCACCTTCGCCATGGCGAATGCTCTCCAGAATGTCGGCCCAGCTTCCGCCGAAGCCGCCGCCACCGGAGCCGCCGAAGATGTCCTCGACGTTGAAGCCCTGGCCGCCGCCCCATCCGTGGGGAATCTGGCTCTCGTTCGCCGTGCCGTACTGATCGTAAAGTTCGCGCTTCTTCTCGTCACTCAGAACCTCGTAGGCCTCATTGAGCTCCTTGAACTTCGCCTCGTCGCCGCCGGCATCGGGATGGTGCTTGCGGGCGAGCTTGCGAAACGCCTTCTTGATTTCGTCGGCTGTGGCGGTGCGCGGAACGCCTAGCGTTTTGTAGTAATCAGGCGTAGCCGCCATTCGTTCCACCTCCGTTACTTTTCTTCTATCGAATACAAGGGCGGACCCGCAAGTCCGCCCCGATCAGTCTTACTCTTCTTCAGGCTTTTCCCTCTTGGGGCCGCCGGTGGTAATGGTTACCATGGCGGGCCTGATTACCTTCGAGCCCATCTTGTAGCCTGGCTGGTATACCTGGGCCACGGTCTCGTCGGGGACGCTCGGGTCGTCCACGGTTCCGACGGCCTGGCACTCCAGGGCGTCGAAGGCCTCGCCAGCGGGGCTGATGACCTCAAGGCCGCCCTTGGCCAGCACGTCGTTCAGCTTGGTCTGCACGGCCTTCACGCCGCCGAGCAGTCCGGTCTCGCCGTTGGTCTCGGCGTACTCCACCGTGCGGGCGAAGTCGTCGAGCAACGGGATGATGCTCTCCATGAGCTTCTCGGTGGCGCGGGCCTTCTCGGCCTCGCGCTGCTCGCCCATGCGGCGGCGGTAGGTATCCCACTCGGCATGCAGGCGCACGTACTTGTCCTGCCAGTCGGCGGCCTCGGCCTTGGCCGCGGCCACGACCTCGGATTCCTCAATCACGCCGGCCACAGCCTCCGCGGCGGCCGCCTCGAGCTCGGAATCCAGCTCGCCGGCCTCGTTGGCCTCGATCACCTCGGCATCAGCGATAACCTCGGCGTCGGTGGGGGCGGAAGCCGCCGGAGCGGCTTCCGCGTCAGAGGAGGTAGAAGAGTTGACGTTGTCCTTCTCGGGCTCAGTCATCGGTCTTACTTCCCTTCGTTCTCGTCGTCGACGACCTCGTAGTCGGCCTCGATGGTGTCATCGGCCGGAGCGGTCTCGGCAGCGGCGGCCTGGGCGCCCGCGGCGGCACCCTCGGTGGAGTACACAACCTCGGCGAGCTTGTAGCCGGCCTGCTGGATCTTCTCGGTAGCAGCCTTGATGGCGTCGATGTCAGTGCCCTCAAGGGCGGTCTTGGCCTCGGCAATGGCCTCCTCGGCCTGGGTCTTGGCGTCGGCCGGAACCTTGTCGCCCAGCTCATCGAGGGTCTGCTGGGTGGCATTCACCAAAGCGTCGGCGTTGTTGCGCACCTCGGCCTCTTCCTTACGGGCGGCGTCCTCCTCGGCATGCTGCTCGGCGTCCTTCACCATGCGATCCACTTCGTCGTCGGACAGCGCCGTGGAGCCGGAGATGGTGATCTGCTGCTGCTTGCCGGTGCCGAGATCCTTAGCGGACACGTTCACGATGCCGTTGGCGTCGATGTCGAAGGTGACCTCGATCTGCGGCACGCCGCGGCGGGCGGCCGGGATGCCGGTCAGCTGGAAGCGGCCGAGCGTCTTGTTGCCCGCGGCCATCTCGCGCTCGCCCTGCAGGACGTGCACCTCGACGGAGGTCTGGTTGTCGGCGGCCGTGGAGTAGATCTCGGTCTTGCGGGTCGGGATGGTGGTGTTGCGCTCGATCATCTTGGTCATCACGCCGCCCATGGTCTCAACGCCCAGGGAAAGCGGGGTGACGTCCAGAAGCAGGATGCCCTGCACGTCGCCGGCCAGCACGCCGCCCTGAACGGCAGCGCCCATGGCCACGACCTCGTCCGGGTTCACGGACATGTTCGGGGCCTTGCCGGTGAGGGTCTTCACCAGCTCCTGCACGGCGGGCATACGGGTGGAGCCGCCGACCAGGATGACCTCGTCCACCTCGCCCATCTTGAGCCCCGCGTCCTTCAGCGCCTGCTCGACCGGCTTCTTGCAGCGATCCAGCAGATCCTTGGTGATGCGCTCGAACTCGGCGCGGGTGAGCGTCAGGTCCAGATGCTTCGGGCCGGAGGCGTCAGCGGTGATGAAGGGCAGGTTGATGTTGGTCTGGGTGGTGGAGGACAGCTCCATCTTCGCCTTCTCGGCAGCTTCCTTCAGACGCTGCAGGGCCATGGGGTCACGGCGCAGGTCGATACCGTTCTCGGCCTGGAACTTGTCGGCCATCCAATCGATGATGCGCTGATCCCAGTCGTCGCCGCCCAGGTGGTTGTCGCCAGCGGTGGAGGCAACCTCGAACACGCCGTCGCCAAGCTCGAGCACCGACACGTCGAAGGTGCCGCCGCCCAGGTCGAAGACGAGGATCTTCTCGTCGTGGTCGACCTTATCGAGGCCGTAGGCGAGCGCCGCAGCCGTCGGCTCGTTGATGATGCGCAGGACCTCCAGGCCGGCAATCTTGCCGGCGTCCTTGGTGGCCTGGCGCTGAGCGTCGTTGAAGTAAGCCGGCACGGTGATGACGGCCTGGGTGATGGGCTGGCCCACCTGCTTCTCCGCGTCGGTCTTCAGCTTCTGAAGCACCATGGCGGAAATCTCCTCGGGGGTGTAGTCCTTGCCGTCGATGTCGATGACGGCGCGGCCGTCCTTGCCCTTCTGAACCTTGTAGCTCACGGTCTTCTGCTCTTCGGGGGTCTCGTCGAAGGAGCGGCCGATGAAGCGCTTCACAGAGGAGACGGTGTTCTCCGGGTTGGTGACCGCCTGGTTCTTCGCGGCCTTGCCGACGACGCGCTCGCCGTCCTTGCGGAAGCCCTCGACGGACGGGGTGGTGCGGTCGCCTTCGGCGTTCACGAGGATCTCCGGCTCGGAGCCCTCCATGACGGCCATTGCGGAATTGGTGGTGCCCAAATCGATTCCAAGAATCTTAGCCATGTGTGTACTGCCTCGCTTTCACAGTTAGTGATACAGATGAATGATATTGAAGCGCAGTATAAAACTTGAGTCATATACTGTCAAGTTTCCTCAATATCATTCAGTGAGACGAGCTCACTGCTCGCCACAATAGCGGGCCGAAGGCCCCGAAAAAGCAGCGCGGGCTATCTGTTGCCAAACTAAAACATTGCCGTCATCAGGGAGAATTCAAAGAGGTTGCTAGATTTCGCTTCAAATTTTCTCGCCCGTTGGACGCAAAGAATATGTGTTCGAGTTGTGTCTATGACCTTCGTGCTTACCATGCAAAAAACGGCCTGCAGGCATGCGCGCCTTCCAAGGAACCCGGCTTTCCCACGCCGGGAAGTTGCGCAGGGCCCTCGCTTTGGCGCCACCTCCTTATATATAATGCAATGAACTGGTACTGCTAGGGTAAGAGAGGTCTTAATGCCCATTTCCGAATCTTCGTTGCCCATCGCTCGTCGGGCAACGTGGCGCGACGAGGAATGCCTCGAGCTGGTCTGCGGCATCGCTAACGCCGGCGGCGGCCGTCTTATTCTGGATGCCGACGTCGATAGCCGAGGCACGGTCAAGCGACGCACAAGCCGCCTGATGAAGGCCATTCCCGGCACCATCGCCCGCTCGCTTTCGCTCACCTGCGCCGTGGAGCTCGTGCTCGACAGCGGCAAATTCTGCCTTGAGGTGGTTGTGCCGCCGGTGGATGACCCTTTGAGCTATCACGGCGTGTTCTACTTCTTCCGCGATGGCGAGAACCAGATTCTCGACGACCAGGCCCTCGACCGCCTTATGCAGCGCGATACGGAATCGGACGTCAAGTGGGACATCCGCCCTGTGGTGCAGGCGAGCCTTGATGACTTGAACATGGGCCTGGTGACCCGTTTCACCGGCGCCGCCCGCGACACCGATATCACCACCGACCGCGATGAGCTGACGGCCATCGAGGAGACTTTGCGCCACGCGGGCCTCATGACCGGCGTGGGCACGCCCACCAACGCGGGCATTCTGCTGCTGCACAACCGCCCTCACCAGTACATCCCCGGCGCCACGGTGCGCATTGGCTTTTTCGGAAGCCACGGCGGCAGACCCATCTACGAGGATGAGATCTTCGGTTCCATCATCGAGCAGGTGCACGCCACGGTAGAGCTGCTTTACGAGAAGTACCTGCCCGAAGACGAGCCCGCCCCCAAAGGCACCTACCGACTCGGCACCGCCGGCGGCCACGGCCGCCCGCCGCGCGATGCGGTGCACGAGGCGGTGCTCAACGCCCTTGCCCACAAGAACTACGACAGCGGCACGCCGGTTCAGGTGAGCGTGTTCACCGACCGCCTGTGCATCGACAACGTGGGGCGTCCGCCGCGCACCTGGACCGTAGCGGCCCTGCTCGGTCGCCACACGTCGCGACCCAACAATCCGAACCTCGTGGCCGCCCTGCGCTCGCTCGGCGTCATCGACGGCTGGGGCAATGGCATCTCCTCCATCCGCATGCACTGCATGGAGGCGGGCACCCCCGAGCCCATTTTCGAGCTGCGCGACGACGAGACCACCATCTGCTTCCCCATGGATTCCGACAGTCTTTTGGCCGCCTCGGTAACCAACGTCGATAGCGTGAGCGCCTCGCCGGTGGCCCGAAACGCCCTTCCCGAAGTGCAGGCCGCCGCCCGGGCCCACGCCACTCAGCAGGACACGAGCCTGACGCTCAACGACGAAAAGGTGCTCGCCATGATTGACATCGACGGGCGCCTGACGGCCCCGCGCATCGCCAAGAACCTCAACATCAGCGAGAGCACCGTGCGCCGCAGTTTCCGCCGCCTGCGTGAGCTCGGCCTCATCGACCGCGTCGGCTCCGACAAGTCTGGCTTCTGGCAAGTGAAATAATCGCTCCCAGACAAGCTTTCAGAAATGCGGAAAGGCAGCCCTGTGGCTGCCTTTCCTGTTGGAGGGAGGGAGGAGGGTTGCGTCTTCCCTTTGTCAGGGCCCAGACCCATCCCCGCCCATCATCCTGATCTAACGGGTGGGGATAGGCCTAGGCCCTCATCGACCGCCCGCATGTCCTGATCCATGCGGGCGGTCCATGGCATGCGCCGGCAGGTGCAAATCCGGACCTCGCACCCCGTCGGCTTCTGCAGCCGCGAGCGCCCTTAGGCCGTGCGGGCAGCGCGGGCCGCGCGCGTTTCTTCAGTCGTGACCTTGCTGGTCAGGTGGTTGTCGAAATCGCCAATCTTGCGAGCATAGCCGAGACGACGGGCCACAACCACCGCAGCGTAAGCCACCGTGAGCAGGATGCCGAGGGCCATCACCCAGTGCACCCAGCAATGCGGCTCGTCGAAGGCGCCGAGAGCCGTGGCGTCGTCTTCGATGGTCTCCTCGCCACCGATGCGCTTCACCGTGGGCTCCTCGTCATCGAAGGAGGCAAAGCCGGCCATGGGCACCTCTTCATCAAGGATGACGCTGGCCGCCGTGCCGAAGCCCGCGGCCATGGCGCGAGCGCGCTCGGGACCGGCCAGGGTGGTTACCACGGCAGCGGCCGCGTTGACCACCGAGTTGCTGCCCTCGGGCATGCCGGCGCCCAGGCTGGAATAGGGACGCTGGGGCAAAAGCGGGTTCTTCGGGGGCACTACAACCGAGCCCGCCGGGCCGATGGTGAAGGTACCGGGAATGACCTGCACATCGTAGTTGGCGTTACGCAGATAGTTGGCCGTCAGCACCTCGGGGTAGAAGCCCACTTCCTCCGCGTCGTTGATGCGGCCGAAGGTGATGGCGCCCAGGTCGGTCTCGTTCACCAGGTCGCCTTCCACAATGGCTCCCTTAAACTCCGGGTCCAGCGTGGAGACGACCTTGAAGGAGTCCTCCACCGCGATGGTCACCGGGCGCGGCAGAATCTTCAGGTCGATAGAACCCGTGTAGGTGCCGTGGTCGTCGCAGTCGACGGTAAAGTTGATGGTGCGGTTGCCGGCGTTGGTGTAAGCCGTCGGAGCATCGAAGGTAACGTGGGCCTTGTTCTTCTCCTCGTCGGCCACGGTGTAGGTGATGGCATGCTCCTGGCCGTCGTAGACGCCCACATACCCTTCAATGGTCACCGGGCAGGCGGAGCTGACCACGCGGATGGTGCCAAGGCTCGAAACCACGTCGTAGTTTGCGGACTGCGCCGTGTAAGCGCCGTCCTCGTCAGCCCAGATCAGCTCGAAGGTGTTGGCGACCTCGTCACCCACCTGGAAGGCCTGGCCCGTGGTGCGGTAGCCGAGCGTCTCGCCGTTCTGCAGACCGGTCACGGTCATGCCCGCGCTGGTAGCGGCGTTGCCGTCGAAGGGATAGATGATCGAGCTGGTGGTCACCTTTAGGGTGGCGGGCTTAATCGTCACGGACACGCCATCGACAACCTTAAGCTCGTTGCCGTTCTTGTCGCGAACAATCACCTTCAAGTTCGCGGCGCTGTCGGCCACGTTGGTGGCCAGGGCGAAGCGATCGCTCACTTTCACGCCCCGAGCCTGCAGCTCCACCGTCTCCCCATCCTTCATGAGGTTCTCGATGGCGGCCGCCTTAACGCCGTGGGCGCGTCCATCGTAGGTATAGGTTGCAGAGAAGTCGGTGGCATCCAGGCCCTCCACATCCAGCTTCCACTGAGCGTAATAGGTCGTGGTGCCCGGGGCGAAGGTCTTGGGGAGCTCCGTTACCGTTGCGCCCTCGCCGTCGGCCTGCGTGTTCCAGCCGGCGAACACATAACCGGCGCGCGTATAGCCCGGCTCAAGGGAAACACTCGGAACCGCTCCGTCGGTCACACCCTCGGCGCCCTCCTGGGAGCCCGTCGCATTCTGGGCGTTCTTGTCGAACACGATAGAGGCCTTGTTCGCCGACCACTTGGCATAGTAGGTCGTCTTGCCCGCCGGGAACGTCTCGGGCAGCGTCACCGGCTCGCCCGCGAAGCCCTCGTTGGCGTACCAGCCCTCGAAGGTGTAGCCCGCACGCTCCATCGTCGGCCACACGCTCGCCTCGATAGCCTCATCGGTCTCGCCCTCGATGGTCACGGTCTCGTGATCCGCAGACACGAGCTCGATGGAGGCGTTAAGGGCGCTATAGGTCGCGGTGTACGTACGGTCGTAGGAAACCATCTCGTCTTCGAGAAGCGTATCGCCGGCATTGCCGCGGCCCTCGAAATACCAGCCTGCGAACTCATAGCCCGCCTTCGGGTCTACCTCAGGCGCCTGCGGCAGGTTCTCCTCCGGCCAGACCACGTACTCCTTCACCGTGTTGCCGTTCTCGTCTGCGGCAAGCGGCTTACCGTCGATCAAAAGCGCACCGCGGCTGTCGGAGGCGAACTTCACCGTCATGCGACGCTCGAAGCAAACCTTGAACACCAGAGGAGCATCGCTGTCGGCGGGAGCGAACAGGCACTCGGTAATCTGGCCCGCATAGGTCTTATCGCGCCGATAGTCGTCGGCCTTGTAGCCCGTAGCCTCGCCCTCGATGACCTCGGGGACGTTGAGATAGACCGGATTAAGGCTCGTATCGAACTGGACCAGCGTCTCGGGATGGCACTGCATCTTATCCTTAACCACCAAGCTGGGGCTGTCCGGATAGCTGCCATCGGCGTTCATGAGATAGTACTCAATTTCGTAGGCCGCGTCCTCATAGTCGATGGTGCCGTTGTTGATAGCGAAGCGAGCCTCGAAAACTGTGTCCTCGTAGCACTCTCCGTTGTTTTCGAGCGTGGTCTTGTTCAGGTGCTGCTTAACCGTCACAACATCGAGATTCGTGAACTCACTAACTTTCTCGCCCTCGCCGGCGCCCTGCGGATCCACCTTGAACCATCCCACAAACATATAGCCGGGAAGCACCTTCACCGTGCAGCCGCGAATATTCGATTCCGCGCCCGGATAGATGTCGGTGTCGTAGAAGGCGTTGCCAAAAGTCAGCGCCGTCTCGCCGCGGCACACGCGGCCACCGAGGTTGGAGCGATAGGTAATTTCGGCGCGCTGGCTAGAATCGGCCACCCACTTCGCGTAGTAAGTCGTCGTGCCAGCGGCGAACTCGCTCGGCAGCGCCTGAATGGCACCGTCACCCAGGCTCTCGTTCGCGTACCAACCGGCGAACTTGAAGCCAGGACGAACGGGCGTGGGAAGCTCGAGGCCCTTGGTAGATTGCCCGGTGTAGCCGTCGTAAGAGGCAACGGCATCGGGCTCGCCGTTCGTAGCAACCTTGCCGCCCATGGCGTTGAACTCGAAGGTAGCGGGAGCGCCCTTCCACTGAGCAATATAGGTCACGGCCTCCGAGCCCATGATGGCAGAGTCGCCGGGCTGCTTCGTCGCGCCATCCTCGGCCACCCAGCCATCGAACTCGTAGCCGTAGCGCGTCGGTGCATCCATCAGCCAATAGCGGCTGCCCTCGTTCACGCTGATAGCTTTGCTTTCCTTCTGGTTGCCGGCAAAAGCTCCGCCGTTGGGATCGAAAGTCACCACAGGCGCATTGGCAGCAATATAGCGCGCGTAGAAGGTCGTCGGCGCGGCCTCTTGGTAGACAGCCGGAGCCTTGGTGCGATAGGTGGCATCGGTGTACCAGCCATCGAAGACGTACTCGCGGTTGTCAGTTGTAAGGACGCGGCTGAACGTCGTCTCCCCAACAGTGAGCTTGTCACCCTCGTCGTTGAAGGTCGGCAAAGTGACGCTTTCGTCCGCCCCATAGGAAGCCGTTGCCAGCTTGGTTCCCGCAGGGGCGTTCACCTGATAGGAGACTGCGAAGCGGTCGTTCGTATTCAGAGACATCTGAACATAGACGTGGTAGGCGCTCTCCAGCTGAGTGCCGTTGCTGTCGTTGGAAGCCAGAGGGCCCTTGATCAGATAGGGGGCATAGCTGTACGTCCAGCTGTCGTCGTAATGGGGGCGCTTGGTCTCATTGTCGATGACGTCTTTGTAGTAGCTGGCCAGGCCAAGGCGAATCTCGCGGTCGGTGGGACGCTCGGCGATCATCGACTCCAAGCTGACCGGGACGCCGCCGCAAAGCGTTCCCTCGTAGAGGCTTTCACCTCCGGCATAGCCATCGGGCAGGACAATGGAGCCCGATCCCAGGAACTGAGCCTTGGAGGCGGTTGCGCTTCCGCCCTCTTCGGCAGGAACGAAATAGAAGTAGGCAAGCTGCTCGCCAGACTCAGCAGGCAACGCGCGAACGCTCACGCTGTAACGCGTGTCCCCGCAAGATACCACCGCGTCGCACACCTTGTTCGCCTTAACGGTAACCGCAGACTGATTGGCGCCAGTAAGCCAAAGGGCTGTGCCTGCGTTCTCAGTCTTCCACTCATGCACATGGCTTTCATTGCAAACGAGCGAACGGCTCTCGCCGACATACATCACCAGGGACGTTTCTTCCCCGCTCGGCACCTCAGGAGCCTCCGGGTTGTCGCTACCGTCGCCCGCGTTGGGGTCCTTGGGCTCATCGGAACCCGACGGGGGCACTACGTCAGCGCCGCCCTGGTTGTCGCCCTCGGTCGTTCCCGGCACTTCGGGGCCCTGGTTCTCGTCACCCTCGTTCTCTTCGGGAGTCGCAGGCTCCGTCAGCAGAAGGGCGACCAGCGAAGGAGCGCCATCAATAACAAAGGAGAGCTCCGTGGGGTCGGGCACGACCGTCGTATCGAGCGCAAGCTCGCGCGCCTCTTCGCCGTTGATAGCGAAGACGCTCAGCCCCATCGTGGCCCCAAGCGGATTGACGATGGTGGCCATGAGGGGCTCGTCCACAGCCAGCGGCTGACCGTCCTCGTCAAGCAGCGTGATGCTGTAAGCCACGCCGCCCTTGACGCTCAAGCCCTCGCCCAGGACGGTTCGGACCGCCTCTGTCACCTTGTCGGTGAAGGCCGTTTCAACCTTCAGAGTAGCGCCGGCCGGAAGAGAAGAGTGGTTCACCGGAGCAACGCGCACTGTCACGCCATCGTTCGCCTGAGCGGTCAGCGCACCGAGAACCGTCTCGGAAGAACCATCCGCGGTATCGCCAGCGTCGCCCTCGGGCGTCGTCTCGGAAGCCGGACCCTTGTCCCCCTCGGTCGTGCCAGAGGTCTCGGGGGTCTCGCTTCCGTTCTCCGACACGCGCTTGATGGTCGCATCGGGATCAACCTGAGACGCGGTCTCAGAAGCCACCGTCGGCTCGGCCACATCCCCATCGAATCCCTCGGCTGCAAGAGCCGTACCGGCAAACGCGGAGACGTTTAAGAACGAGAGCGTCAACAGCACCGAGAGAATGGTCGCGACGACCTTTCCCTCGAGGCAGTTACGCGCGTCGGCGAGTCGCTGTATCGTGTTCATTTCCACCAACTTCTCCTTAAACCCGGCGGCACCTTGCCGCCTTGCTTCCACTCTCTTTATGTTCGTCTTCGACGCGTGCAAAAACCTGGACGCTCTTCGGCCCAGTTCTCAGCATCGATGAGGATTTTACGCAGCATTTACTAGGGCGTCAGGAGGATAACCGGTATTTGAAATGACAATGACATGGCAATGCTAGGGAATTTGCCGCCAAATTGTCAATTTCGTGTTCTGAAACGGTAATGACAGGTATGAAAAAGGCGGCCAAGGCCGCCAAACAGCATGCTTCTAGATGCCGTACTCTAAAGGGGATAGCCTTAGGCGCGGGCCCCGCCTACCAACATCGCCAGCTCGCGGCGATCGTGGAAGGGCTTGGGCTGATCGGGATGGGCGACTTCGACAACCTCCCCTTCCCAGGTAGAGCCAGCATCGCTGAACTTCGAGGAGCGCACGATGCGCTGGAAGCGAACGCGCGAATTGGAAGGCAGCTCGGCCAAATCGAACCCGTAGGTGAGGCTCGAGAGCACCGTTTGAAGAGCCTCGACCAAATCGGTATCGGGATTGAGGCGGATGACGCCCAGCTCGCTGTTGTAGATAAGACCTGGCGCCACAAAGATCGTGCGAATGCGCTCCTGGCGCTTCTTTTCGGCCCAATGAATAGCCAAGCACGCCGCAATGATGATGACCCACCACACAACGGTGACCACAAGATCGAGGGGGTTATCGACGAGATTGAACTGCAACGCCTGCCACAGCCAGAGAAACAGCACCGACGCCAGCAGCAGCACAGCAGCTATGATCCAATTGCTTTTTCGCATGCGGCGTGACTCCCAAGGTGTTTCTCGTGGTGAGCGGTTTGTTTCCATTTTGCCAATTTTACAGCTTTCAAGCATGACATTCTAGCATTAATCGCGTGTTCGCTCGCCAAATCGCAAAAGAGCCCGTCGCTTGCGCAACGAGCTCTTTATGTTTGTGCTTTGCTGCGCGGGACCAGCGCGAAACACTGACCCGTTCAGCTATGGGGAAACGCTCAGTTAGTCCTCGACGATCTCGGGGATGGCGCCCATGGGGCACTCCTCGACGCAGTCGCCGCAGGCGATGCAGGCTTCCTCGTTCACGGCGTCAGCGACGCCGTTGACGACCTCGAGCACTTCCTGGGGGCACGCGTCAACGCAGATGCCGCAGCCGATGCACTCGTCAGCTTCGATAACGGGATGAGACATGGGAGGCTCCTTCTGTTCTCGGTGACATTCCTCGTCTATGAAGCAGGAGCTTCTCGCTCCCGGTAACTTCACTGCGCAAGATACCATGAAAGCCCCTAAGCGCAAGCAGGAAATGCGAACTTTTCAGGGGATGGCCGCGCTTGCTGCGAAAGCCCCGCCCAAACCCTCGGTGAGCGGCGATTCAAAGCTAGCAGATGCGCGGAAGCTGCTCGCCCACCAGCATGTCCAAAATGCGCGTGCTGCCGAAAGCGGTGCGCAGAAACACCTTGGGTCCGCGAGCGGCATCGGCTTCGGTCACCCGGCCGATAATGGCAGCATCGGCACCGTAGGGGCTCTTGCGCATGGCGGCCAGGGCGGCGTCGGCCTCATCGGCCGCCACCACGCACACCATCTTGCCCTCGTTGGCCACCTGCATCACGTCGTAGCCGAGCATTTCGCAAGCGCCCAGCACGGCGTCTTTCACGGGAACGGCATCCTCGTTCACCGTAATATCGGTGCCGGACTGCTCGGCCAGCTCGTTAAGCGTAGAGGCGATGCCGCCACGCGTGGGGTCGCGGAAGCAGCGCGTGTTGGGCGCCGCGGTCAGCACATCGGCAATGAGGTGGTTCAGCGGGGCGGCATCGCTTTCGATGGCGGCCGAGAAATTCAATCCCTCGCGGCAGCTCATGATGGTAATGCCATGGTCTCCCAGGGTGCCGCTCACGAGCACCGCATCACCCGGGCGAATCTGAGCCCCTCCCAGGTTCACGCCTTCGGGCAGCGCGCCGATGCCGCTCGTGTTAATGTAGATGCCGTCGCCGTGGCCCCGATTCACCACTTTGGTGTCGCCGGTCACGAAGCGCACGCCGGCCTCCTTCGCCGCCTCGGCCATGGAAGCGCAAATGCGGCGCAGATCTTCCATGGGAAAGCCCTCTTCCAAAATGAAGGCGCAGGAGAGATACAGCGGACGGGCGCCGGAGGTTGCCACGTCGTTCACCGTGCCGCACACAGCCAAGCGGCCAATATCGCCGCCGGGGAAGAAGTGCGGCGTCACCACGAAGCTGTCGGTGGAATAGGCCAGGCGCTCGCCAGGGGCGAGGGACGACAGCACCGCCGCGTCGTCGCCGCGCAGAAGCTCATCGCTGCCATAGGCCTCGAAGAACACCTCGTCGATGATGCGCTTCATCATAGAGCCGCCGGATCCGTGGCCCAGCATTACCTTCTCGTCTGCCATCGCAGATGCCTTCCCGTCGTAGTGAGCACGAGCTTGCCGTTCTTCACGCCCTTCGTGCCCAGGATAAGGTTCGCCACGCTTTGCACCAGGCCCGTCTCGCCGCGCATGACGATGACTTCCAGGCACATATGCTCGTCTACGTGCACGTGCATGGTAGAGATAATCGTGTCGAAATAGTCGTGCTGAATGGTGTGCAGCTTCTCCTGCAAATCGTTTGAATGGTGGTCGTAGACGATGGTGAGCGTGCCCATGACCAAGGCGCCCGGCGTGGCGCACTCCTCTTCCACAAGCGCATCGCGCACCAGATCGCGCACCACTTCGCTGCGATTTTTAGCCAAGCCGCGCCGGGCCACGAGCTGGTCGAACTCGACCAGCAGGCTCTCGGGCATGGCGACGGAGAAACGAACGAGGTCGTTGCTCATCGGCCGCGCCGCCTAAACGCGGGCAACGGTGAAGCCGGCGGCCTCGGTGGCGTCGTCTTCCATGGCATCTTTGGCCTCGTCCAGGGCCGCGCGCACCTCGTCAAGCAGGTGCATGACATCGTGCAGCTTCTCGCCTACCGTAGTAAACCCGGCGTCCGAAGCCAGATGCCCCAAGTCGTGCGCATGGCGGCGCTCCAGCTTGATATGGTCATCAATCTGGTCGATCATCATTTCCAGCTGGCCGGTGTTAACTCCGTTGGTGCACATGGGCGTCTCCTTTGACTTGCGTAGCGTTGGGGCCTTTACGCCGCCTTGCCCGGCCCTTCGCGAGCCGCGCGCGTGGCCTTCTGTTTGCTACTATATAAAAGTAAGGAATGTTTTATCGCGACCGCTGGCGCAGTGCAAGATGGAGTGTGATTTTTTCCGTGAATAGTAACATGTTTGAGGTAACGGGCGAATCCGTGCTCACGCTTTACGGAAGCCACGTAACCGGTGCGCCGACATCGACGCTGCTCGTGATAAGCGGGACCGCTTTAAACGAAACGGCGCGCGAGGCGCTGGAAAAATCGGCCGCGAGTCTTGGATTCGGCACAGCGCCGTTGGCGCTGGCGACCATGGAAACCGCCGAGGGAAAGCTCGGTGCCGAAGACGTGCGCACCATCGTGGAAGGACTCGATCCCGTAGCGCTTGTGGCCACAGACACCTCTGCAACCAAAGCACTGTCGGCCGCCTACCGCACGCCGGTCACCCTAGACGAGGCCAACCGCCTGCTCGGCCGCACGGCCGTCGTCTTCCAAGACTTCGAGTCCCTCATGAAAACGCCCGCCGACAAGCAGCGGGCGTGGGCGTTGCTGAAAAAGCTGCGCTAACCAGTCGCGCCTAGTCGGAGCAGCTTCGCTTATAGCTTAAAGGCTCGTCACCACCGCTTCGGCGGCGTCGAGCAGGGCGTTTACCTCCTCGGTGGTGGCGGCTTCGGCGTAGATGCGCACCAGAGGCTCGGTGCCGGAGGGACGCATCATGACCCAGGCATCACCCTCCAGCAAGAGCTTCACGCCGTCGCGGCGGTCCACGTCGATAACGCGCTTGTCGGCCACCGCATCGGCCGTGTAGTTCGGCACCGTTTCTGCGCGGAAGCGCTCCATCTGCTCGGGAGTGATGGAAAGGCCGCGGCGAGCGAATTCCAAACGCCCGATGTCTTCCAGCATCTCGTCCACCAGCGTGCCGAGGTCCTTGCCGGACTGGGCCATGCACTCGGTGAGCAGCAGCGCCATGAGCAGGCCGTCGCGCTCTTTTACGTGCCCGGGAAGCCCAATACCGCCGGACTCCTCGCCGCCGATCATCACGCCGCCCTTCTCCATCTCGCCGTAGATCCACTTAAATCCGACCGGCGTGCTGACCAGTTCGAGCCCCAGCTTGCGGCACATGCGGTCGAGCATGGCCGATGCGGTCACCGTGGACACCACGCGGCCCGTCTCGCCGCGATCGACCATGTGCTTGGTGAGCAGCGTGATGATGCGGTGGGCGTTCACGTAGTTGCCGCGGGAATCGCCAGCGGCAATGCGATCGGCGTCGCCATCGTTGATGAACAGCGCGTCATAGCCGAGCTCGCCCACCTTGGCGAGGCCCTCGTCCACCCAAGGCTGGATGGGCTCGGGATGCAGTCCCGCGAACGTGGGGTCTTCCCCGTTGTGAATTTCCACCACTTCCACGCCCATGTCGCGCAGGAGGTCGGCCAGGTAGTGACGGCCGGCACCGTAAAGCGGGTCGCACACCACGCAAAGCCCCGCAGCGCGGATGGCCTCCACATCGACCAGCTCGCGCAGGGCGGCCAGGTAGTCGGTCATGAGGTCGGCCGTTTGGAAGAGGCCGAGCACGTCGGTGGGCTCGGGCGGCAGCACCGCCTCCACACGGTCGGTGAACTCGGCGGGGCTCGCGCCGCCGTCGGCCATGCGCAGCTTCACGCCCAGATACTCGGCAGGGTTATGGGAGCTCGTGAGCATAATGCCGCCCACAGCATCGTCGTTGTGCGCCACCGACCAGCACAGGGTGGGCGTGGGGCAGTAGTCTTCCGTGAGCAGCACGTTGAAGCCCTCGCCTGCGGCCACCTGGGCGGCCAGCTCGGCGTAGGCGTGGGCATCCTGACGGCAATCGTGACCGACGATGAGCGTACCCGGAGCATCAGCGTCGCGCCCCGCGGCCACGGCCTCCTCCTTGAAGATGCGCGCCGCCGCCGCGATGACGCGGTTCAAGTTGTCGGGCGTGAAATCCTCCCCGATAATGGCGCGCCAGCCATCGGTTCCGAAATGAATGTCAGCCATGATGCGTTCCTTCCAGTTCTTGGGCTCGCAAAAACGGCAGGGCTGCTTACGTGAAGAACGGAACCCTGTCGGCAGTTTCTACTGCGCTGATTATAGTTGATGCTTCTTCGAAGCGAGTTTTTGGCTTGAAAATCACGGTCCTTTGACCATTTCGGCCCCTCTGCGGTGAGTTCAGTGTCGCTTGTCCAACGTTTTCCCAGGTCGCGTATGACAGAAGCGCCTTCTTCGACTTGTTTCGGTCAAAGAATCGCGTTTTTGAAGCCATTTTTCGCGCAGCAAGCCCTAGGCTGGTACCATACTGGGTATAGAAAATGCTTTTGATGCCCCTCGAAGGAGACTGCTATGGCGAATGCACTGTTGGCGAAAGACCCCGCGCAGACCTGCGTGCTGGTGACGGGGGGCGCCGGGTTCATCGGCAGCCACACGGTGGTGGAGCTGCTCGAGCGCGGTTACCAGGTGGTTATCGTGGACGACCTGAGCAATTCCAGCCGCGAGGCCGTGCGCCGCGTGGGCAAGATTGCCGGGGTGGAGCCCGTGTTCGCCGATGTGGCCTCCGAAGAGCTGGCCGAGGCCGCGGCAACTGTCGCCGGCGCCGAACTCATCGATGTCACGTCCGGCCCGTCCCTTACCTTCTACGAGGCGAACATCCTCGACCGCGCAGCGCTGGAGACCATCTTCACCATGCACCCGGTGGATGTCATCATTCACTTCGCCGGCTTCAAGGCCGTGGGCGAAAGCGTGGCCAAGCCGCTGGAATACTACTGGAACAATATCGCCGGCACCCTGGTGCTCGCCGAAGTGGCGCGCGAGCACGGCTGCAAGAACATCGTGTTCTCGTCGAGCGCCACGGTTTACGGCGACCCGGAGTTCGTGCCCATCACCGAGGCGTGCCCCAAGCACAACGCCACGAACCCCTACGGCCAGACCAAGAGCATGCTGGAGCAGATCCTCACGGACCTGTACGTGGGCGACAACGAGTGGAACGTCGTGCTGCTGCGCTACTTCAACCCCATCGGCGCCCACGTAAGCGGCACCATCGGTGAGGACCCGAAGGGCATTCCGAACAACCTGCTGCCCTACGTGGCCCAAGTGGCCGTAGGCAAGCTCGAGCGCGTGGGCGTGTTCGGCGACGACTACCCCACCCCCGACGGCACGGGCGTGCGCGACTACATCCACGTAGTGGACCTGGCCCGCGGACACGTGGCCGCCCTCGATTGGATGGCCGGGCGCGTGGGCACCGGCGAGCCCATCGGGCTTGGGTCGCTGGCCGGCGAACCCGCTGAGGACGGCTCGCGCCGCGGCGTAGGCATCTTCAACCTGGGCACGGGCAACGGCTCTTCGGTGCTCGACGTGATTCACGCCTTCGAAGCAGCCTGCGGCCACGAGATTCCCTACGAGATCATGGACCGCCGCCCCGGCGACATCGCCGAGTGCTACGCCGACGCAAGCAAAGCCCGCGACGAGCTCGGCTGGGTGGCCGAGTACGATATGGCCCGCATGTGCGAAGACGGCTGGCGCTGGCAGTCCCAAAACCCCGACGGGTATGGGGATGCGGAATAACCCTGCAGCACCGTAGATACCGGGAGCGCCCAAGGCGCTCCCTTTGTTTTTGGGCCCCGCAACTCGCACGTTCGGGTTTTCTGAGACGCAATCAAGCAAAAAGAAGGGCGCACCGTGCAGGTGCGCCCTTGGGGTGAAGCAGAGGGAGGGATCTGCTTCGGGTATAGGTCTCGTTTTCTACACCAGGTAATAGGCGTTCGGGCCCGTTCCCTCTTCGGGAAGAAGCTGGATGTACTCGCGCGAGGCGACAAGCTTCGCCACCTCGGACTCGGGATCGTCCAGATCGCCCCAGAAGCGGGCGCGGCCAATGCAGAACTCCATGCAAGCCGGCACTTCGCCCTTCTCCACCAGAGGCGCGCAGAAGTTGCACTTCTCTACGACGTTGGCCTTATGGGCCGGCGCCGTTTCCACGCCGAACGTAGCGTCCATGGCGAACTTCGGATCCTCCACGAAGGTGCGTACGCCTTCGTAGGGGCAAGCATTGACGCAGGACTGGCATCCGATGCACACATCAAGATCCTGATGAACGATGCCGGTTTCCTCGTCCTTCCACGTGGCACCCGTCGGACAGACGGCGGCACAGGCCGGCTCGTCGCAATGCTGGCACGACACGGGGAAGAAGCGCATGGCGTTGTTGGGGTACTCGCCCGACGGGGTGTCACGGCTGTTTCCGCCTTCGGTCTGCACATCGTTGTACCACACATCAACCGGAAGGTTGTTCGCCATCTTGCAGGCCATGGAGCACGCATGGCAACCGATGCAGCCCCGCAGATCTACTACCATTCCATATTGCATAGCTCATCGCTCCTTTAGTGCTTCTCGATTTCGACCAGCTGGTCGTTGATGTTGAAGTTGGGGCACGCGGCGCTGTCCTCATCGTTCATGACATCGCAGATGCTGCCACTGATGTACTGGTCTGCCGTAAAGCCGTTGGGCATGCTGGCCAGGCCTTGGGGCATACCGTTGTGAATGCGGGCTCGCACCACCGTCTCACCGCGGTCGTTGAAGACGCGAACCTCGTCTCCCTCTTCGATGCCGCGGGCCTCGGCATCGGCCGGAGAGATGAACACACTAGGCTCGGGATCAAGCTCGCGAAGATTCGGCACGTGGCTGAACTGGGTCTGGGTTCCGTACTTCGCATGCTCCTGCATGAGGGAGAGCGGGTACTTGTCGGCAAGCGGGTTCTTCTCGAATCCGGCGGCCGTCTGGTTCCAAGCCTCGTGGGGCGGTCGGAATCCGGGCACATGCTGCCAGCTCAGATCGTTTTCCTTGCACGGAATAGCGTCGCTGCCACCACGGATGGGCTTCTCGACGTACAGGTTGAGCTTGGTCGTGTCGGTGCCCCACACGCCGTCCTCACCGTAAATGTAGTGGTAGTCGTTCTCCACATGGTAGGGGGCCCACACGCACTTGTTCTCCTTGAGGTCGTTCCACATCTCGGTGCCGTAGGCGGCCTCAAGCATCTCCTCCTGGGTCCAATCCCACCACTCGGGATACCCCATGGCATGGATGAGCAGCTTGGCAATCTCGCAATCGCTCTTGGCTTCGTAGAGCGGATCGATAGCCTTGTCCTGCATGAGGAGGAAGGGATAGAGCGTCTTCCAACCTTGCACGTCCATCTCTTCGAACCAGTCGGTGCAGGGAAGCAGAATGTCGGCATAGCGGGTGGTGTCGTTCATCTGGAAGTCGATGACGACGAGCATCTCGAGGCTGTCGATGGCCTTGATGAGAGCCTGGCGGTTGCCATGGGTGTGGAACCAATCGCCCGACATGACCAGCAGGTTCTTCAGCGGAATTTTCTCGCCAGCATAATCGCCGGTCTCGAAGAACTTCACCATTTCGCTGGAGGAAATCTCCACCAGCTCGCCGATGGGCTCGCTGCCCTCCACGGGCAGAATGTCCGGCACGTTGTAGGTACCGCGCGGGCGGTAGAAGCCGGCGCTCGCGCCCGACTTGCCGATGTTGCCGGTCAGCATGGCAAGAGCATTGGAGGCCAGGTAAGCCTTGTGCGCATTCTGGCGATGCTCGTGGCCCAGGCCCTGGTAAAGGCTGCTGGGTGTATTAGTGCAGTACACCTCGGTGATTTCGTCGATCATCTCGACGGGCACATTGCAGGCCTCCGCCGCGTACTCCTTCGTGTAGGGGGCAATCGCCTCAACATAGAGGTCATAGCCGGTGGTTACCTTGAAGCCCTCCACCTCGTAGGTTCCGGTGAGCATCGGGTCGGCGCATTCCTTCGAAGCCACGGGCTCTTTGGTGGCGGCGTCGATGACAATCAGGTCGTCGTCCTCTTCCCCGACCGTCGCGTCCAGGTCGGATTTGCGCAAGAACGTCTGGTCTTCTTCCTTCACCAGGAAGGGGGCCACGGTGTTGGTCTTCAGGAACTCCTCGTCAGTCCAGCCCTTCTCGATAATGATGTTGCCCATGGCCATGAACAGGATGGGGTCGGTGGCGGGGCGAATGGGAACCCAGATGTCCGCCTTGGCAGCCGTGCCGCTGAACTTCGGATCGACCACGATGAGCTTGCAGCCTTTCTCCTGAGCCTCATGCACCCAGTGCCATTCCTGGTAGCGGCTGTCGGTGAAGTTGCTGCCGATGAAGATAATCGTCTTGGCGTTCACATAGTCGGAAGGATCGTTGCCGTTAAACACCTTCTTGAAGCGTCCAAGGCTCTCGAGCATGCCCTTGTTGAACTCGTTGTCCACGTCGTAGGCGATCTGCACGCCGCCGATAAGCCCCTGAAGGCGGCCGAGGGCAATGGTGAGGGCCACGCCGCTGTTGCCCGCAGCCGTATACCAACCGATGGACTGGTTGCCGTACTTCTCGATGTCGGCCTTCCACTTGTCGGTGATGGTGGCGATGGCCTCGTCCCAGGAAATGCGCTCCCACTCGCCGCTGCCGCGCTCGCCCACGCGACGCATGGGGTACTTGATGCGGTCGGGGTTGTAAACGCGCTGGGGAAGTGACATGCCCTTAAAGCAGATGCGGTTGTACTGCGGATCGAGGAACTCGCCATTGGTCACGCGCACGAGCTTGCCGTCGCGCACATGCAAATCGAGGAAGCAGCCCTGGTTGCAGTTGCCGCGGCAGGAACCTGCGAAGTGGAGGGTCTCGGAACCGGTCGCAGACAGGCTCTCGCCTTCCCCGCTCTTCTCAGCGTCCCCCTGAGGCGCGCAACCTGCCAAGGCACCGAGCATGCCACAGGTGCTGGCTGCTCCCACGGCAGCTCCGGTGCTTTTGAGGAAGGCGCGCCGGGTCAGCCCCTTGGCCATAGTTTTCTCAGCCATGAACTCTCTCCTTCTTTTTCTCTCTTCTCACATCGCCTCTGCGTTCGCCGAACGCCTGGCGACGAGAACCATAGCGAAGCGAGACCGAGACCGGCATCCGCTGGCGCATCAGATATTTTCGGAATCGCGGATATCATACGATTCGGATGATGGGGCATCTATCTGGGTTTCAGCTATACTTCTTCTACCGAATAGCCATGTCGAAGGAGGTGCCCTCATGTCGCTTCGCAACCCCTTTTTGCTGGGGCTCTCCCTCGTTGCCATTGGCATCTGGTTCAACTTGGTGGGATATTCCGGCGCCTTTTCTGCCTATGGGAGCCTCGATGCCGCATTCGAAGACACCCGGTTCGCCTTTTATGTGGGCCGCGTCGTTATTGCCGCATGCCTTATGCTGATGCCTGCCTTCTTCGAAAGAAGCGTCTTCCCTCTCACCATCGTCATGACGCTTATCATGGCTTTCGGCACCCTAAGCCTTGCCCTGTCGTTCAACCAGACGCTCGTTCCGCCAATCGTCCTTGGAGCAGGAGCATCGCTTTTCCTCGGGATTAGCTACATGTGGGTAGACGCCGCGCTCTACGTTCGCATCGCCCAGTCTGTGGAAGCCCCTCTCGTGGTGCCGGCCATCATCGGCGCGCAAATTGCCGAGCAGCTTCTCGGCGCCGTCTTCGGATCGCTGGCATTGGGTGGCGTGCAGCTGCTCATCTGCTGCGCGGCTCCCCTCCTTCCTTTGGCAGTACTGCTTTGCGTCAAGCCCCAGCACCCATCGGGCGTCCAGACCAAGCCCCTGGAAGGAGCCGCTCGCACGCACTTTCTGGCCCTCATCGCCGTAGCAGGCGTCGCCGTTCTCGCCATGGGCGCCATGAGCAGCGTAGGGACCTGGGGGGCAACGCGCCCCGACTATGACTCGGAACGCCTTGGGGCTTCCCTGTGGTTCAACCTGCTCTCGTGCTCCTTTGCCGTAGTGTGCTCGCTCTCGCTGCGCCACAGCGATAACAAGCCTATCAGCTACCGCTTTCAAATTCCCTTCCTGCTCATTTCGTGCTCGCTCGTGATTTCACTGTACGCGAACACCCTGCTGAGCTCGGGAACGCTTTTCGTGGACGCCCTGATGACCGGCGTGGAGTACTTCTCCCATATCTTGTTCTGGGTGATGATCGTTCAGGCCATGCAGCAGCTTGAAGGGTCTCCCTACCGCCCGGCGGGCGTGGGCATGCTCGCCTACAGCATCTTCTCGCTCCTGTGGATTTCCTCCATTGAGGCCAACAGCGATCTGGCGATATTCGTTCTCATCTCGCTCATCTGCGGACTCGTGTTCATTGTCTCGGTTCACCCGCGCTTGCTGTACGAGAAGAGCACTCCTGCTATGGCGGACAGCGACGAGCTGAACGAGTACGCCGTGGAGGGAGATCGCACCATTCCCGTGGAGGCGAACAGCATCGGGCTCTCGCTCATGCTTGCGCGGCGCTGTGCGCTGCTCGCCCAGGAGTACGGCCTCACCAAACGAGAGGCAGAAGTGCTCAACCTTCTTGCCCAGGGCCGCACGAAAACTTCGATTTGCCAGCTTCTCACTATTTCGGAGGGGACGGTGCGCACCCATACCGCGCACATCTTTCACAAGCTGGACATCAACTCGCAGCAAGAGCTCGTTGCCATCGTCTACGGAAGCGACGTGGAAGACTGGAGCCGCGAGCTAGCCTGACGCATCATGTTTTTCTGCGATATTTGCAGAAATTGCGCGATTGTTAGACGTTTGAAAGCGTCGAAGGCGGCTCGGCGAGTGAAGGCCGCCTTGTTTCCTGAAAGAAATCCCAGGTCACAGCAACCTGGTGATGGCGGCAATCGGCAGCCGCGAAGAGAGAATGTCTAACAATCGCGGAAAACGCGCAAATGAGAGGATAAACTTGCGCTGGACAGCGTCGCCGCCGCGCTGGCACCCAAGGCGGCGCCCAACGTGTCGGTAAGCCAGTCGGCGGGGTCGCACAGGCGACCGGGGACGAAGGACTGGTGGAACTCGTCGGTTACGGCATAAAGGCTCGCAAGAGCAATGGCGATGAGCGCAAGCTGCACGGTCTTCGCGTTGGGCCAGGTCTGGTGCGCCGCAAGGAAAAGCAGCACGCCGAAGACGAGGTATTCCGTGAAGTGAGCCGCTACGTTCACGATGTCGGTTTCGGGACCAAACACCGGAGCGACCAGTCCCACGAGCCACCGCTTTATCGCAGCCAGGGGACCCGTGCCATCGAAGTCGCTTCCCGCGTGGGCCGACATGAAGAAGATGACCGCCGCCCAGAGCACGACCAGCGCCCAAAGAAATATTGACTTCGTCCGACGACTCACAGCGCAGCTACACAGCCTCGGGCGCGAGGGCGAGAATCTGCTCGGGATCGTCGGCCAACACGTCGGGCTCCCAACCCTCGGCAACAAAGTCGCTCGGATCGTGGTAGCCCCACGTCACGCCCACCGCATAGCAGCCGGCATTGCGGGCAACGTGAATGTCTCCCGGCGAGTCGCCAACGTACACCGTGCGCGCGGGCGTACTGCCCAGCTCTTCGATAACCGTGAGCAGCCCATGCGGGTCGGGTTTGCGAATGAACCCGTTCGGGATATCTTCCCCATGCTGCACATCCACCGCACCGGGCAGGTACTTATTCATGGAGAACTGCACGCCACGGTCGAACTTGTTGGAGAGCACCCCCAGTTTGCAGCCGCGACGACGCAGCTCGGCAAGCATATCCTCGATGCCCGGATAGGGGTGCGTCAGGTCGTTCGGATACAGGTCGTAGGCCTCTTTCCAACGGGCGAGGGCCGCGTCGGCCACATCCTGAGGTGTGCCCTCGGGCACGGCCTGATAGATAAGCGCTTTCGCGCCATTGCCCACGTAGGAGTTAATCTCCTCGCGCGTGTGCGTCGGCATATCGAACTCGGCGAGCACGTCGTTGGTGAGCACCGCCAGGTCGTCCAGCGTATCGAGCAGCGTTCCGTCCAAATCGAAGATAAAGGTTTGGAAGGGCGGCGTAAGTTTCGTTGCAGCCATAAGGCATGGTTCCTTTCGTGCTTTTGAGGGCCACATCATTGTAACGGTTACTCCCTCTCAACGGGGAAACAGCCGCCTTACTGATAGGTTAAGCTCACGATTCCAAGAAAGGGATTTCCCATGAGCCAGACACTCGACAACCCCAACGCCGCCGGCGCCAACGCCTCCGTTCCCAGAACCTCCGACGCTGGCGCGACAGCCGCCCCCGCGGCCGGCGATTACGGCGTGGCCACCTCGGTGGCCGACGTCCAGAACCAGGTAAACGAGATGCAGGCTTTCTTCGAAACAGGCGTCACCTTGCCCGTCGCGTTCCGCTTGCGCCAGCTGCGACGCTTGCAGGATTACCTGGTTGCCCACGAGCGCGAGGCGCTGGACGCCCTCCGTGCCGACCTAGGCAAGTCTGCCTTCGAAGCCTATGCCACCGAACTCGGTCTGGTCTACGACGAGATTCGCCTCTACCTGAAGAAGCTGCGCCGCTGGGCGCGCCCGCGCCGCGTGCCCACCTCGCTGGCGCACTTCCCGTCCACCTCCACGGTATACCCCCGCCCCTACGGCGTGGCAGCGGTGCTCTCGCCGTGGAACTACCCGTTGCAGCTCTCGCTCGTCCCCCTCGTCGACGCCATCGGTGCCGGCAACTGCGTGGCACTGAAGCCCTCAAAGGCCTCGCCCCATACTTCGGCGTTTCTGCGCACCCTGTGCCGCGAGCTGTTCGACCCGCGCTACGTCTACTGCTGGCGCGGATCCAGTGAAATGAACGACTGGCTGCTGCAAGTGGAATTCGACAAGATTTTGTTCACCGGCAGTCCGCGCGTGGGCAAGGAGATTATGGCCGCGGCGGCGCAGAACCTCACGAGCGTCACCCTGGAGCTGGGCGGGAAGAGCCCCGTGCTCATCGCCGCCGATGCCGACATCCGCCGCGCCGGCCAGCGCATCGCCTGGGGAAAATGCCTGAACGCGGGGCAGACCTGCGTCGGCCCCGACTACGTGCTCGTGCACGAGGACGTAGCGGACCAGTTCGTGGAAGAGCTGGAAGCGTGGGTGCACAAGTACTACGGCGCCGACGTGCTGGCGAGCCCCGATTACCCGCGCATGATCAACCAGAGGCACTACGACATGGTCTGCAAGCTCATCGACGAGCGCCCCGAGGGAACGCGAATCGCCTTCGGCGGAGGCCGCAATGCCGACACGCTGCAGATTGAGCCGACAGCCGTAACCGGCGTGACCATCGACGACCCGCTCATGAGCCAGGAAATCTTCGGGCCGGCGCTGCCCATCATCACCTGGCGCGACCTCGACGAGGCGCTCGCCATCGTGCGGTCCATCAAGCACCCGCTAGCGTGCTACGTCTTCTCCCAAAGTCGCGATTTCCAGCAGCGCATCCTCAGGGCAGTCCGCTGTGGCGGGGCCACCATCAACGACGTGGTCATCCACGCGAGCAGCAACCGCATGGGTTTCGGCGGCGTGCAGAACTCCGGTATCGGCGCCTACCACGGCAAGGTGGGCTTCGATGCCTTCACCCACTACCAGTCCACCATGAGGAAATCGACCCTCATTGAAACCGGCATCCGCAACCCGCCGTTCGACGAAAGCAAGTTGAAGCTGCTGAAGCTGTTCATGCCGGGGAGGTAGATTTGTTGGCAACGCACCGCAGCGGGGCGCTGCTTGCCTTCGCCGCTGAGCCATGGGCGATGCGCCTGCGGAATGTGTGTTTCTTCCCGAGAGCGAAAAGGTGCGCTATAATTCCCTTCACGCATGCGGGCGTCGCCAAGTGGTAAGGCCCAAGCTTCCCAAGCTTGTATTCGCGGGTTCGAGTCCCGTCGCCCGCTCCATGAATCTTCGCGGCCCTGCCCACTGGCAGGGTCGTTTTTGTTGGAGCGGGTGTTCCTGGCTGCGGAAGAGACGCCGCCAAGTCGTGTGCGGAAAAGCCCGAGCGAAACGAGCCCGCTATGAAAGCCGCCTTTCGATATCTCAAGTGGAACGACGCCGTCGTCGGACTCGTCGCGCGCGACTTCTCGGTGCAGTTTATCGAGCCGCGCTTCAACACCGCTGTCGGCCTTTACACCCACGGACAAACAAGCTGGTCGCCCGAGCAGTTCCTCCAGTTTCTCTCTGAGCGCATCATGAGTCCGAGCCGCCGCGATATCGAGCGGCTCTTGTTCCGCTGCGGACTTTCGGAATACGACACGTTCAAAATCGCCGATGTGACTCACGCCATCAACCCGCGCGACGAGCTTTGGATGGCCCACAACGCCGAAGATCGCATGACCGACACGGCTACCGAGGTCTTCGACACCATCTTCCTCCAGTGCATCGATGCGGTAGGCGACAGTGTTGATACGCCCGAGGGCGCCAACGTAAAGCGCTACGGAGCGAGCCACGGCGCATACGGTATCGTGAAGCAGCGCATCAGCCCCCTTTCCACCGATGTTGAGTCGGAGGTGGCGGCCGCGCTTCTGGCCAAAGCGCTCGATGTTCCTTGCTGTCGCGCCTGGCGCTTCGACGACAGCGCGGTGTTCAGCGCTTTCGAATATGATTTCACATGTGAGCACTTGGTTCACATGCGCCGGCTGTTCGACGGCCCGCGCGGAGAAAACGAGCTCGAGAACCTGCTGGCGGTGCGCCCCCAGTACGCCGACGACTTCTACCGCATGATTGCCTTCGATTTCATCATGCGCCAAGATGATCGGCATCTTTCGAATATCGCTGTGCTTGTAACCGAACAAGGCGAGTCGTTCTACCCGCTCTACGACAATGGTCGCAGCCTGTTCTACGAGGACACTGAGGAATTCGCGCGGAAGGCCGCCACCGACCCGCGAGCCTTCGCCACAACGTTTGGCTATGCGGGCACCTATTGGGACCACGCCTGCGACATTGCCGTCAAGGGCGTGCGCTTCGGCGATCTGCTGAATCTCGACTTGGACGCGTGCGCTATTCGTTCCCTCCTTGCCGAAGCGGGGTTCACCGACTACCGTTTGGAAGCCGCTACCGAGTGGGTGGCAAATGCGTTGGCGTTGCTGCAAGGGCTGGACAGCTGATCGGTCGAAGCGGCAGCGTGCTGCGGGAGGGGACTACTTCCAGAGGCGCTGGGCGGCGGGATCGTCCAGCAGGCAGAGCTCCAGCAGCAGTTCCAAGTCTTCGGTATGGTCGGCGGCGGGGTCGTCGTACTTCAGCGCCTTCGCGGTGCCGGTTTCGAAGGCCCCCTCGCCGTGCTGCTTCCACAGCTCCTGCAGGCGCTTGTTGGGGCACAGCCCGTCGGCCAGCTGGAAGCGCAAGCGGTTGAACTTCGCGGGAATGTCGGTTGCGGTCATGAGGAAGGTCTCGCCCGTCACCGTGCAGCGGAAGTACAGCACGCCCATTTCGGGCCGGCGCTCGCGGTAGGCTTCCTTCATCTGCTTGCGACTGTCGGTGGTCATGACTGGTTCTCTTTTCTGACCGGGTTTGCTCCCCGTTTCCGTTCGGCGAAGAGCGTTTGGAAGGCTTTAAGCTTGAGGGCCTATTGTCGCTGAGTGCCCCCTCTTTGGCAACTGGCGATGCGATTGGGGCCGTAGCTAAAGACGATCAGCGCTGTAGTGAGAGGTGAGAAGCGTAGGCGCGTAGAGGGCAAGACGCACAAGCAGAAAGAGAAGCGCAAGGGGGGCGAGGACGAGACGCGCAGGGGGCATAGGGGGCGAGACGCGCAAGCAGGAAGAGAAGCGCCGGGGAGCGAGAAACGAAGGGGAGACGCCTCAAGAGAGGAGCCCTATACCCGGCACCGTTCTCCGGTTTTTGGAATATGTGCTTTAATGGCTCATGCCAGCAGAATCTGTACTCCGCTGGTGACAAAAAAGCACCTTTTCCAAAAGAGCCGTTCCAAAAAAGCACTTATTCCAAATCCTATGAGGCACAACCGTGCCTTTCGTTCTCTGTCATCAATGACATCGCTTGCTTGAACTGGGGTTTCTTCTAAGAGCTTTTTCGCGTCAGACGAGCCGAAAGCCGAAGATTTGGAAAATGTGCTTTTTCAACAGCGCGGCCGCCAAAAGGGAGCTCGATATTCCAAAAAAACACCTTTTCCAAACCTGAAGTCTCGTATGCACCTTTTCCAAATCTGAAACCGCAACGGCCGCGCATTACCCCCGCACGCGCTGGCTTGCACGCTGAAACCGAACAGTGGCTTCAGGCCGCAACGACCGAGCATTACCCCTGTGCGCGCTACTGAAACCGAACGGCAGCTTCGGGCCGCAGCGGCCGCGTGTCGCCCCCGCGCACACCGGCTTGTGCTACGCTTCGGCGAAACTATCGAGACCTTCGGAGCATTTCTCGGAAAGGAACATCATGAACGGAAAAGCTATTCATCGCTGTCTACATGTGCTGGATCTGGAGAAGTCAATCGCCTTCTACGAAAAGGCGCTGGGGATGTCGGTGATTCGCCGCATAGGGCCCGAAGACGGCTCGTGGACCAACGTGTTCATGGGCGATAGCGCCTCGGGTTTCCAGCTGGAGCTCACGTGGAACCGCGGGCGCACCGAGCCCTACGACAACGGCGGCCGAGACTCGCACCTGGCTTTCACCGTGGACGACTACGAGGCTGCCCGCGCGGTACACGAGGAAATGGGCTGCATCTGCCACGTGAACGAGACTATGGGACTGTACTTCATCGAAGACCCCGATGGCTGCTGGCTGGAAATTCTGCCGAACAAGGCCGAGTTCGCGCCTCAAAGCGGCGTGGACGTGCTTGACGCCATGGCGCGCCGCCGCAGCCTGCGCCGCTACGCCGGCGAGCCGATTCCGCAGGCGCTGCTCGACCGCGTTGTGGAAGCCGGATTGCGGTCGGCTTCGGGGCGTTCGCGCCGCCCGTGGGAGCTCATTGTGGTGCGCGACCGCACCATGCTGGACGCGCTGGTCGAGTGCCGCGAGCAGGGCGCTTCCATGCTCGCAGGCGCCGATGCCGCTATTGTTGTCGTGGCCGATCCGACGCAGTCCGATACCTGGGTAGAGGACTGCTCCATCGTCGTGGCGAACATGCACTTGGAAGCCGCCGCGTCCGGGGTGGGAAGCTGCTGGATTCAGGGCCGCATGCGCAAGGCCGCCGACGGTCGGTCCACCCACGACTTCGTCGCGAACCTGCTGGGCTTCCCGGCACCGTACCAGCTCGAGGCCATCCTCTCCCTCGGCATGCCCGAATCCCCCGCCGAGTCCCGCCCCTTCGAAGAAGCCCTGCTCGCCAAAGTGCACAAGGAACGGTTCTAGCCCACAGACTCCTGTCCAAAACACGGTGCCGCGCAGCTGATGGGCGAGCGCGAGGAACGGCGCGCCGCCGACAGCCAAAAAGCCCGAAGACTTCAAAGCCCGTCCCTAAAAGCTGCCGAGCCAACGAGAAACCCCCTAGAACAGCGATTGCTGGCCAAGCTCATCGCCTGCCGACCCGGACGCCTTGCTGCCCGCGTCGGCAGGTTCCGCATTCAGGGGAATGGCGGAGCGATCGGCCAAGCGGGCGTAATCGGGCCCGAGCCACACCGGCAGCTCGTCCTGACGCAGCACAAGCGGCATGCGGTGATGAATGGGCGCCATGTCAGCGTTGGCCTCGGTGGTCACCATGGAGAAGCGGCCATCGCGCCAAATTCCCCCGATAAGCACAATGCTCTCACCGGGAACTTCGAAGCGATAGGGCCGCTTAACGGGGCGCCCGGTGCGCGGCGAGGGCACCTTCTCGCTTTCGTGGGTCTCGAAGAAGCTCGTAACGGGAATGACGCAACGGCGATGCTCCATGGACTCGCGCCATGTGGGCTTCGCGGCACTTTCAATACGCGCGTTGAACACCACGCCCGGCTTCCACGACTCTTCGAATCCCCAAGCGAAGCTGAGCGCCTCAAGGGAACCGGGCGCGAAGACACCGAAGGGACGGGCCGTGTCGAAGGTGGGCACGATGACAGGAACCAGACTGTTCGGAAATGCCTCGGGCGCTTGGGGAGGTCGGCGCGCAGGCCAGTCCGCTTCGGGACCTATGGGCGCATAGGCCTCGATGCGCCGAATCACATCCAGCACTTCGTCGAAAGTTAATATGACGCACCGTCCGCACATGAGCGCATCATAGCATTGGATTCACTTGGATTCACTTGGATTCACTTGCACTTGGCCCCTAGAACCTTGGCGTTATCGCGAGAATTTGCACCTGGCCCATGGAACCGTGGCACAATCGCGAAAAGTGGCTTGGAATTCACGATTCTTTGACCTCGATTCGCGAAATAGAGGGATGCAGTGTGGTTTTATCGCCCATTTCCCCAGGTCGCGTATTACACGCAGCCTTGTATCGGGACAAATTGGTCAAAGAATCGTGAATTCCAAGCCACTTTTTCCTTTTTCATGAGCAAAGAGGCTCCACAGAGCGCAAAAGCCGCTCGATGAGCCTTTCTGTCTGCGTGATGACCGCTCTTGCGGAGGGGTTCAACACGTAAGCCGAAATAACGGTTGCGTGGGGGCAGGTTAGTGGAACAATGGAGGCGCACGATAACTTTGAACGCAACGCACCGACGAAGCGCTTTCCAACCGAGCGGAGGCAACCCCATGACCCAAGAGACCATCGCGGCCGAAACCTTTGAAGCGACCGGCGACTTTCCCATCGACGAACTTCTTTCCGACGGCATCACCAACACCCCGCCGTCGTTCGTTCGCGCTATCTTGAAGGCGGCCTCCGACCCGAACGTCACCTCCTTCGCCGGCGGTCTGCCGAACCCCATCTCCTTCCCCCAGGAAGATCTGCTGGAGTCGATGCAGCGCGTAGTGAGCGAGCATGGCGCCGAGGCCTTCCAGTACTCCGCCACAGCCGGCCTTGCGGGGCTGCGCGCGTGGATCGCCAACCGCTACAACAAGCGCTTCGGCACCGATTACGTGGCCGACGACGTGCTCATCACCACCGGCTCGCAGCAGGTGCTCGACCTTTTGGGCAAGGTGCTTCTGGATAAGGGCGACGGCGTCATCGTGGAGAAGCCCACCTACCTGGCCGCCATTCAGGCCTTCGCGCTGCACCAGCCGGTGTTCCGCGAAGTAGAGCTTACCGAAGACGGCCTGAACATCGACGAGCTGAACGCCGCTTTGGACGCCGGCGCGAAGATGATTTACCTCATCCCGAATTTCCAGAACCCCACGGGCCTCACCTACTCCGCCGAGGGTCGCCGCCAGGTGCGCGAGGCGCTGGCCGACCGCAACATCGTCGTGGTGGAAGACGACCCCTACGGCGAGCTGCGCTTCGAAGGCGAGTCGCTGCCCTACATCGGCGGTACGGCCCTGCCTCACGGCGTGATCATGGGCTCGTTTTCGAAGACGGTCACCCCGGGCTTCCGCATGGGGTACCTGCTCACGAAAGACCACGAGCTGCTGAAGAAGCTCAACACCGCCAAAGAGGCCGCCGACCTGCACACCAACGTGTTCTCGCAGTTCGTCATTCTGGACTACCTGACCCATCACGATTTGGACGAACACCTGGTGAAGATTCGCGAACTGTACCGCACCCAGGCGGCGGCCATGACCGATGCCATGGAGGAATACTTCCCCGAGGGCGTGTCGTTCACCAAGCCTGAGGGCGGCATGTTCCTGTGGGCAACCCTGCCCGAGGGCATCTCCACCATGGACCTGTTCGACAAGGCCCTCGAGCGCAACGTGGCCTTCGTGCCGGGCGACCCCTTCTACGCCGAGCCCGGCAAGCACAGCACCATGCGTCTGAACTTCACCAACGCTGACGAGGAAACCATCCGCGACGGCATCAAGCGCCTGGCCGAGGTCATCGCCGAAGCGCTGTAAGGCATGCCTCGCGCTAGTCAGCGGCTCGGCTGGTCCTTGACGAAGGTGCCCACGGCAATGGCAACGACCGCGCACAGAAGGCCGCCGACCGCCCATGCCAGCCAGAAGAACGGCGTCTGGTAGCCGGGAACGAAAAGCATAACCAGGCCGGCAATGGTGGCCGCGATCATAACGATGCCGCACAGGCCG
Source organism: Adlercreutzia shanghongiae (assembly GCF_035830635.1). Lineage (NCBI taxonomy): Bacteria > Bacillati > Actinomycetota > Coriobacteriia > Eggerthellales > Eggerthellaceae > Adlercreutzia > Adlercreutzia shanghongiae. Next base: position 82,811 of record NZ_JAYMFI010000003.1, read on the forward strand.
CTCGTTATCTGGTCCTTGCGGCGCTTGCGCTCGATGCGGGCCCGAGCACGCTCGATTTCCGCATCGCTGGCCTCGGTCACGCCAAGTAGCTCGCAAATCTGCTCGTCGGTGTACAGGGTGCGCAGCGCGGCAGCATCGGAGCCGACGATAACTTTACCCTCGTCGCTTTCGGCGAGCGCCTGCTCGCGGGCATCGTTGTAGTTGGCAATGCTCAAGCGGCCCAGCATTATGGAACCGTACACGATGCACCAGGCGCCTGCCGCAATGCAGCCCATCATGACGGCCGTCATCTCCATCTGCGTGAGCTCGTCCATGCCGTCGGTAAGCCCCACCGCCACGATGCCTGCGAAGATAAGCGCGATGCCCGCCACCAGCAACCAAGCGAACATTCGCTGGGTACGTTGGCGATCTTCAGCAGTGTAGAAGTCCTGGATATAGGGATGGCTGCGCTGGAATTCCGTATGCTGGAAGGCGGCCACAAGGATGAAAGCCACCCCGATGGCAATGCCCGCGAACAAGGGAATGAGACCCAGGGCCTCGAGCGTGGGCGCCTTCGCTTCGGCCCAGCCTTCGATGGCAATAAGCAGCGCCACACCGACGAGGATGGCGAGCACGCCCCAGGAAATCTTCCACGCAAAGGAGCGCATGTGCTCGTCGTAGCCGCACACGTCTTGAGGGGGCCCGCCAGCAGCGGCGCGCAGGGCAGAGGCCCGAGCCTGCACGGCCGACGAGGGAACCTTGGTAGTAAGGTCGCCTTGAACGAGGTCGTCCAAGGTGCAGTCGAAGATCTGGCACATCTTCAGCAGCTTGTCCATTTCAGGATAGGAGCGCTCGGCCTCCCACTTGGTGACCGACTGGCGGCTCACCCCCAGCATGAGAGCCAGCTGCTCTTGGGTCATAGCGTGAGTGGCACGCAGATATTGAAGGTTTTCGCGGAAGCTCATGGTAGTCTGCTTTCTTCAGTAATAGGACGGAATCAACGAGTCAAACTTTATCCGTCGCACAAGGTGCATTCTACCAACTTCCGGAATCAATTTTCGCAACTTTCAGGCGCCCGCTGGTTGCAAACCCCAGGTCAAAGTCTTAGAACGCTTACTTGGGCCATCATGCGCCCACGCAAAAGCGGGATGCCTGCGCGACATCCCGCTCGTTGAAAGCGGAGCCCGGGCAGGGGAGGGTCCCCGGGCTCCCGTAGGTAGCAGCAGACCGGCGCTAGGCCAACGCGGCGGCCACCACTTCGCCGACGTTCTTGCCGAACACCTCGATGTCGCACACGGCATTGCCGCCGATGCGGTTGTTGCCGTGGATGCCGCCGGTCACCTCGCCGGCCGCGTACAGGCCGGGGATGGGGTTGCCGTCGGCGTCGAGCACCTGGTTGCTCGCGTTGATGCGGATGCCGCCCATGGCATGGTGAATACCGGGGGCCACCTTGATGGCGTACATGGCACCCGGCGCGAAGGCGATGCAGCCCTCGGTGCGGCCGAACTCGTCGGTGGCACCGTCGGTGGTGATGGCGTTGTAGGCATCCACGGTGGCCTGAAGCGCTGCCGGATCCACCTCGATCTGCGAGGCCAGGTCGGCGATGTCGTCGCCAGTCACCACGATGCCGGCCTTGTCGTACTTCGCGATGGCCTTGTTGTTGTCGTACACCTGCTGGTCGAACACGCACCAGGCGAAGCCGCCGGGCTGCTCCTGCTCGGCCGCCGACACCTTGTCGCGGGTGGACATCTCGTCGAAGAAGCGGTTGCCCTCGGCGTTCACCAGGATGGCGCCGCCGCCGCGCACGCCCTCGGCCACGAGCGTGGAGGTCTCCTGCTCGACCGTCGGGTGAATCTGAATCTGGTCCATCTGCACGAGCTCGGCGCCCACAGCCTCGGCCATGAGGTAGCCATCACCCGTGGCGCCCGGCTGGTTGGTGGTCACGTAGCCGGCCAGGTCGGGACGGTACTTCGTCACCATCTCCTGGTTGGCGCCCAGACCGCCGGTGGCCAGAATGACCGCGCGGGCGTTCAGCGTCTTGGGCTTGCCCTTCTCCTCAACCTTGATGCCCTCAACAGCGCCGTCGTTCACCACGAGCTCCTTGGCCTCGCAGTTCATGCGCAGCGGAATGCCGCGCTCTTCGGCGGCGGCCACGAGCCCCGGCACCAGCGTCAGGCCCACGGCCGAGCCGTCGGTGGGGCGGTGGCAGCGGGTAACGGACATGCCGCCGGTGAGCGTGATGTTGTCCAGCTTGATGCCCAGGCTGTCCAGCCAGTCGATGGCGCCGGCGGAATTGTCGCACATGAACGTCACGAGCTCCTCGTCGCCGGTGTTGTGCCCGCCGTCCAGCGTCTCCTGGGCGAACAGCGCGTTGCTGTCCTCGATGCCCTGTTCCTTCTGGAACTTGGTCTCCGAGGCGTTCATGCCGCTGGACGAGTAGTTGGTGTTGCCGCCGGTGACGGCCATCTTCTCCAAAATAACGATGTTGGTCAGACCTTGGTCGTAGGCCGCGATGGCCGCGGAAAGGCCCGCACCGCCGGTGCCGACGATAACCGCGTCGAAGTCCTCGGTCTCGCCTTCCTCGCCGGAATCCGCGGCCTTCGGACCGCTCTGCGGGGCGCATCCGGTCACGCCCAGCGCCGCCAGGGCGCCCAGGGCACTCGCGCCCGCCACAAAGCTGCGGCGTGACAGGCGCAGCGCGGGGGCGGCAAAAGCGGTCTCAGTCTTCTTCACGATGTTGCTCATTGAGGATCCCTCCTTGGCTTGGCGCCGGCCCTCCCTTTTCCGTGCCGGCTCTTGCGCCCCACCTCTGCAGGGCAAGGAAACCTTACCGTGGCGCTCATCGTGCACCCACGCCCGCCATGGGTGTTTTCGAAAGCGTCCGCCTTCCCACCCAAAAGAGGTGTGAAGGTCGAAAACGATGCGCTATACTGGGATTTCGCGAAAACGACGAACAGAGGGGAGGGGCCGTGGCCGACGCAGTCCTCAAACGGCCCGACGCGGCATACGCCCCGCTGCCGGCGGCATGCTGCCTCATTCTCATGTTCTTGGGAGCCTGGACGTGCGACTACGCGATGCTCGCCTTGGCGCCGCTGCCCGAGGGCTATCTCTCCATTCGCCTTCTGTCCCTTACGGCCTATCTGCTCGCCTTTTTGGTGGCCTGCGCGGCTCTGCGCGGGAGCGAACGCGCCGACACCCACCGATCCCGCGTGCTTAGGGCCCTTATCGTGGCGCTCGCCTTGGGCGCGGCCTGCCTCGTCGCAGGTTCTGCGGGGCTTGTCGTCTGCTCCTCAAGTGGGAAAGGGCCTCTGATGGCCTTCGTCTTCCTGGTGAAGTGCGTGGGGCCGCCCCTTACCATCGCCACACTGCTGCTGTTCGCGGCCATGCCTCCGGTGCGCGCCGGCAAGACGGCGGCCCTGGGGATGGCGGGCGCCTTCTTCATCGAGTACCTAATGCGCGCAGTGATGGAGGGCGCCGCTGTGCCCGGGGCGGCGGCCTTGGCCCTGGGCGTTATCTGTCAGGCGGGCGGCTGCATCATAGCCGTGATCCTTGTCCGGCGCATGCAGGCCGAGTTGGCCATGGGCAACGAAGGGGCGCTGCAGAACGCGAGTACTGCCGCGGCCGCGACGGCGCACCAGCAGGACGACGAGTCGCAGACATTCCCCGTCGCGCTTTGGTCGCGCCGCGGTGAGCTGGCGAAAGCGCTTCTGTGCATTGCCGCCACGGGACTTATGCTCGGCTACCTGCGCACTGGGGCCTCGCCGGGCAACTCCATCGGGTCGGCGGCGGCGCTCATCGTGCTCGTCGCCGTGGCCGCGGCGGTGCGCTGTTTGCCAGTGCTGGGCACCCGCTCCCTGTTCGAGGCGGCCGTCGTCTGCGTCTGCGCCGCCTTCCTGCTCGGGCCGGTGATAGATTTGGCCGCGCCGGGCGCGAGCTCGGTCTTGGCCGATGTCGGAACCATCCTGTTCGAGATTCTCATCTGGCTCATCTCCCTGGATATCGTGCGCACGCGCCATCGCCAGCTGCGGGCCGCCGCCGGGGCGCGCCTCGTGGCCGTATTCGGGCACCTGGCCGGCGCGCTGGTGGCCGCAGGTGCCGCCGCGGCAACCGCCTCCCACCCCCAGGCGTTCCAAGCGGCGTCGCTGGCCATCGTATTCGTGTACGTCGTTATCCTGCTGGTTTTCTCCCGCGGCAGCTCTCCGGCCTCAGAGGCCGCCGAGGACGCCAACAACGCGGCAGAAGACAACGGCTCCGTCGGCGGCCCCAGTGCAACGGACGGCACCGCCCCTGCCGGCGCCCACGCCGCGGCGGCGCTCGCCGTCGAGGCCGACTACTGGGAAGTGCCCTGCCGCACCATCGCCGAGTCGTTCTCCCTCACCCCGCGCGAGACCGAGGTGCTCGAGCAGCTGGCCCAAGGGCGCGACCTGGCTTTCATGGAGGAGAAGTTCGTGCTCTCCCGCAACACGGTGAAGATGCACGTGCGCAACATCTACGCCAAGCTCGGCGTTCACAGCAAGCAAGAGGTCATCGACCTCGTCGACCAAACGCGCCGCGGCTAGGCGATGACGCGCGGGGCTTCCGCACACAGCCTTACGGCAGCAAAAGCGAACCTGCCGCCGCCACAGCCCCTACAACCATGCCCAAAACGACACCGGCCGCCACATCGCGGGGAAAATGCACGCCCCCGAGAACGCGGCAGCCTGCGAGCACGCCCGTCGCCGCCAGCAGCGCCACGGCCACCGGAGCGCTGGCCGCAAACCAGCTCGTCGCAATGGCGGCAGCCGAGAAGGCATGGCGACTGGGAAACGACGCGCCCGCACCGTCGCGCGCGATGAGCGGAACCACATTGCAGCACTCATAGGGCCGCGGCGCGTTGAGGCGCGCGCGGAACCGGCTCACCAGCGCAAACCCCGCCGCCGGCACGCCCGCAAGCGCGATAAGCTTCCAAGGGCTCGTCACGCACGCCCCCAAAAGCAACACGCCATAAGCCCCGTAAAACACCCAGACGATACCCCGGTTCACCGCACCCAGCAAAGGGGGCGCCCACGGCCGCCTTCGCAGCGCCTCCGTCCAGCGCCCATAGCGCCGTGCGTATGCCTCGTTGTGTTTTTCTGCGGCCATTGGAGCCTTTCCCTGGGGATTCTCCTTCCCATGATATCCGAACCGAAGCACCCGGCGCTATAATGCGGGCAAAACCGTTGCAGGAAAGGGGCTGGTATGCGCAGAAAGGATCGCGAACAGAGCGAGGAGTTCGGCTGGGACGTGCTGAAGACGTGCCCCTTCGCCGTGCTCTCCATGATCGGCGAGGACGGCGGCCCTTACGCCATTCCCGTGTCGCCGGCCGTACACGACGGCGCGATTTACTTCCACTCCGCCAAGCACGGCGAGAAGTCGAAGCTGCTGCGCGCAAACCCAGCCGTGTGCCTGACCGCCGTGCGCGATGTGGTACCCCTGCCCGAGGAATATGCCACGGAGTACGCGAGCGCGGCGGTGCGCGGCACTGTAGCCGAGGTGACCGACGAGGCCGAGCAAATCGCCGGCCTGCGCGCCATCGTCGAACACTACGCGCCCAGCAACCTGGACTATTTCAGCACCGCCATCGCCGAGGAGCTCAAGCGCACCCTCGTGTGGAAGATCGTCCCCGAGAAGCTGACCGCCAAAGCCCGGCTCCACGCCTAGCTGCCCGCGGCGCTGGCGCGGTCGCCCGACCCTGTCCCTTTTGCCGAAAAGCCCCAAACTAAAAAGCGACCCGGCGCCAGAGGCTTTGGCGCCGGGTTCCGCAGTGCTTCTTTATCATGACGAAAACACCGGGCAACGACCACACCCATCAAGGATGTTTTTTGCCGGGAAATCCTCGTCGCTCAACCTGAACGGGTCGCTAACGCCACTTCAGGAGAGAGGATGACGCGCCGCGAGCAGCAAGAGCGAGGGCGGCTGCGGCGACGGCCGTCACGAGCAGGCCCGCAAGAGCTCCGTTGACGTCGCTCGTTTGCGGAAGGGTGGCCACCTTCGCGCGGGGCGCGGCGAGCGGAGACGGCTCATCTTCAATGACAGCCGTCGGAGCATCGTCTGCTCCCGCGCTCGGCTGGGCCGCATCGTCATCGCCTTCACCTTCGGAAGATCCCCCGTCGGCGACACCGCCGGCAGAGCCTTCAGAAGCGCCTCCCTCTTGCGACGGGCCATCTTCGGAGGGGAAGCCACCCTCATCCGGAGCGTCGGTTCCGGCACCATCGCCGCCCGGAACGTCATCGGTGTCCGAGTCGCCTCCCGCGCCTTCGCCAGGAGCCTCAGGAGCACTGGGGCCTTCCACCGGCGTGTCATCGGGAAGCGTCGCGGCCGTGTCCACCGTGTAGAACAGGTTGAGCTCGTTGGCAGACACCAAAGGCTCCACCTTAATCGAGTCCTTGTCCGCGTCGAGATACACCAACCCGTCCAGGTCCACCGCGCACTGATCGCTCGCAATCTGAGCTCCCAGCGGCAGGCTTTCCACCTGGTACGACCCCATCTTCCAGAAGGAGACCGGCACGCCGGCCACGTTATCAACAATCGGCGCGGCCTTCATCAGTGGGGCCGTGAGCGCCTCGCCGACGAGGTAGTAGTTCACCACGGTCGGACTCTTGATGCGCCTGTAATGCAGCTGCGCACGGTTCTCCTCGGGATTCTCACTCAAAACGATGTAGCGGGGCCAACCATCGAAGAAAGTGAAGTCCTCGCGCGCTTCCACATAGTTCCACAGGTCAATGGTCTCGCCCACCTTCAGCCCGTCGATCACCTTCGTTTCCATCAGACGCAAACCGTCCGGCTCGGAAAAGGAGGGGTCGTCGTAGAAGACGATCTCGTATATAGACAGGGTCAGCGAGGTAAGCTCGGCGGCCTGCTCGTCCGCCTGCTCGAGGGGCTCCAGGTCGTTCTCCGCGGCCGAGGCCCACGCCAAACAGGGCACGGCGGCCCCGAGAACCAGGGCCACCGACAAGGCTGCGGCCCCCTTGCGCAGCATCTGCCGAGCGGAACGTGATGCGAGCTTTTTCATCCATCCTCGTTTCCAGGAACGTCGCGCCCAAGGCCCGCGCTCCTTCGTACATAGCTTCATTCAGTAAATCTAGCAAAGTACTAGACTTTTGCCGCACACGTTATATCAGATGTTTCCGCCCAATATCGCGAAGATAACGAGAACGCCCCGCGCGCCGCCCATTCCCCATACGGCCCCCACGCTTGCTCCACGGTATCGCTATACAGGACTTTCTCGCTTATAGTTCCCGCTCATTGCCCGCAAGCTCGCTTTCGGAAAGGGTGCCGACACCCACGTCGCAAACAACGAGCACCGGCATCCAAGCCCGGGCGCGCGCCGGCGGCCACCGCGACTGTTTTTTTGCACGAGCGCGAAAAACTCCAGTCGCGCGGAAGGGCGGAAAACCTCAGACGGAGTATCATGGTTCCATTATTTTCCAGGCGCCGGCGCGCATCGCCCGCGCCGCATGCGCAAAGGGGGCGCCCATGCAGGTCATCGAAGAGCGAGTCTACGCGTTTTCCAAGGACAACCCGCCGTGCTACACGGCCCAGCCAGGCGAGGTCATGGTGTTCAAAACCCTCGACTGCTTCTCGGGGCGCCTGACCGACGAGACCGTCACCATGCGCGACATGGACTTCTCCTACAACATCACCAACCCCGCTGCCGGCCCCGTGTACGTGGAAGGCGCCGAGGTGGGCGATGTGCTCGTGGTGGACATCTACGACATCCAGGTGGCCGATGAGGGCACCATCGCCACCGACGACCACTGCGGGCCGCTCTTCGAGGACACCGAGTACCGCACGAAGAAGATCAAGATTGAGGACGGCATGGCCGACTTCAACGGCGTGCGCTTCCCCATCAACCCCATGATCGGCGTCATCGGCACCGCGCCGGCGGAAGGCGCCCCGGCCGACGGCTTTGTGGGCAACTACGGCGGCAACATGGACAACAAGCTCATCACCAAGGGCACCCGCCTCTACTTCCCCGTGCGCGTGCCCGGCGCGCTGCTGCAGATGGGCGACGTGCACGCCACCATGGGCGACGCCGAGCTGTGCGGCACCGGCATCGAGATCGCCGCCGAGATCACCGTGCGCGTGGGCGTGCTGAAGAGCTTCGAGCTGAACTGGCCTGTGCTTGAGACCTTCGGGCCGGCGGGCAAGTGGTACGTGAACGCCAGCGCCCAGGAGTACAACGAGGCGCTCGTGTGCGCGTCGAAGGAGATGCAGCGGCTGCTCATGGGCATTACCGGCTGGGACGCCGTGGACACCTACATGTACATGTCGGTGCAGTCCGATGTGGAAATCAGCCAGGGATGCAAGCCCTGCGAGGTGCAGCTGTCCCTGCGCATCGGCACCCCGAAGTTGCCGGAATTCCCCCCACTCGTGGGGTAGGAACCCGCAAGGGGTTCATCCATAACACCGACGGGGCCGGCGCTTGTGCGTCGGCCTTTTTTGTTCGCTTGCGGCCTTTCTCCCCCAATATAGCGCCTGTACAGGCGACTTCCTTCTTGTTCTGACACACAAAACTTAAGTAAAATGCTAAGCTATCGCCGCGCAAAGAGCGCAATGGGGGAATCGGTCGGCCCTTGTTTCGGAGAAGGCATGGGTCGCTCGATTCAAAAGCGAAAGAAGGAACTATGGCAGAGAAACTCCAGGGGGACAACTCGTCTCTCGAGCAGTTCGGCTATAAGCAGGAACTGCGCCGCGGCCTAGGCCTGTGGGACGTCGTGCTTTACGGCGTTCTGTTCATGGTCATTATTGCGCCGCATTCCATCTGGGGCCTTGTGCAGCAGGACGCCCTGGGCATGTCCACGCTCGTCTACATCGTCGGCTTTGTGGCCATCTTCTTCACGGCACTCAGCTACGTGCGCATGAGCAACAAATTCCCCATCGCGGGCTCGGTGTACTCCTACGTGCAACGCGGCATCAACCCGCATGTGGGCTTCATCTCCGGCTGGCTGATCCTGCTGGACTACTGCATCACGCCGGCCCTGCTGTACGTCATGGTGGCCAACTGGGGCACCATGCTCGTGCCGAACAGCCCGTGGTATCTGTGGGTCATCGTGTTCGTAGTGTTCAACACCTTCGTGAACATCCGCGGCATCTCTATGACCCGCGGCATCGACTTCGTCATCTTCGCCGTTGAGATTCTGGCCGTCATCGCGTTCATCGCGCTCGGCTGCAACTTCATCATGGGCGGCGGCGGTGCCGGCGAGTTCAACGCCGATCCGCTGTGGCAGCCCGGCAAGGTGGACGCCCACTTCCTGGCCGCCGGCATTTCCATCGCGGCCCTGAACTTCCTTGGCTTCGACGGTATCTCCACCCTGGCAGAGGAAACCAACCGTCCCGAGAAGAACATCGGCCGCGGCATCCTCATCGCGCTGGGCATCATCATCGTGTGCTTCGTGGCGCAGACCTACATCGCCTCGCTCGTGCAGCCCGATTGGGCCAGCTGGACGCCCGAGCATGCCGAGAACGCCTGGTTCTACGGTTGCCAGATGATCGGCGGCGACCTGTTCATGAACATCATGCTCATCATCAACATCGTGGCCATCGGCATCGCCAACATCATGAACGCGCAGCTGGCCGCGTCGCGCCTGCTGTACTCCATGGGCCGCGACAAGGTAATCCCCAGCATCTTCGGCAAGGTGCATCCCAAGTACCAGACCCCCTGGGTGGGCGCCATCTTCATTGGCGCCGTGGCCATGATTCTGTCGCTGATCCTCACCATGGCCGACCTGGCCACCCTGGTGAACTTCGGCGCGCTGGCCTCGTTCATCATGCTGAACTTCGCCGTGTTCTGGTTCTTCTTCATCAAGGAGAAGAAGCGCCGCACCTTCGGCGACATCGTGAAGTTCCTCATCTGCCCCTGGATCGGCATCCTCATCCTGGCCTACGTGTTCACCGGCTTCGATATGATGACCTATGCGCTGGGCATCTCCTGGTTCGTCATCGGCTTCATCATCTGCGCCGTGAAGTCGAAGGGTTTCAAGGAAGTGCCCGACGCCTTCAAGAACCTGGACGTGTAGGGAGCACACAGCCCGTCCCGGTCCGCTTACGTGAGCCCTCGGTTCGCCGGGGGCTCTTCTTGTATACTGGCTTTCGCGAAGCAGATAGGGTCCAAAACGCACCTTTTTGGCCAAATAGAAAGCATCGGTCTACCTGGTATTTCTTTAAGTTTTCCCTGGTCAGAAACTTGGACAAAAAAGCGCGTTTTGGACAATTGAAACACAACCAAGGGAGAGCCATATGAAAATCGGCTTCATAGGACTGGGGAACATGGCGACGGCCATCATCGGCGGCCTGCTGCGCGAGGGCGCCAGCGGCTGCCCCGCGGGTAGCGGCGAGACGGGCGGCGGCGCGCAGTCCATGCTGGCCGCCCTCACGGCCGCCAACATCATCGGGTCGGCAAAGACCGAGAAGACCCGCCAGGCGAAGGCCGCCGAATTCGGCATTGCGACAACCGCCGATAACCGCGAAGCGTCAAGCGCCGCCGACGTGCTCGTGCTGGCCGTGAAGCCCGTGTTCTTCCCCGAGGTCATCGACGAGATTCGCGACACAGTGCGCGAGGACACCCTCGTCATCAGCATCGCCGCCGGACTCACCCTGAAGCGCATTGCCGAGCTGTTCGGCCGCGATACGGCCTCCATGCGGCTCATCCGCTGCATGCCCAACACCCCGGCCCTCGTGAATGCCGGCTGCACGGCCGTCGTACCCGGCCCGGGCGCTACCGAGGCCGACGAGGCGCTGTGCCTGCAGCTTATGGAAAGCTTCGGGCGCGCCATCGTTATACCCGAGCGCCTTATGGATGCAGCCAGCGCTGTCGCGGGCAGCTCGCCCGCTTTTGCGTTCATGTTCATCGAAGCCCTCGCCGACGGCGCCGTAGCGGCGGGCATGCCGCGCGCTCAAGCCTACGAATTTGCCGCGGCCGCCGTGGCCGGATCGGCCCAGCTCGTGCTGGAGACGGGGCGCCACCCCGGCGACTTGAAGGACATGGTCTGCTCGCCGGGCGGTACCACCATCGAAGGCGTACGTGCGCTGGAAGAAGGCGCCTTCCGCGCCGCTACCATGAACGCCGTCGCGGCCTGCGTTCAAAAGGCAAAGACGCTGTAGCCATTGCGTAGCAACCGAGGAACAGTTTTCGCGAGCCCAACACCGGGCCCTGAAAGCGCCCCTATGATGGAAGGACATAAGCGACCCTGTAAGGACGCGACTTCCAAGACCGTACCGACGTTCTTCTCGTTGAAAGGTTCTGCCATGAACAAGACCACCTCCCTCCCTTTGAAGGCAGCCGTCATCTCGCTCGGCCTTGCCGCCGCCTGCCTTATGCTCGTACTGCCCGGCTGCATGGGAGGCTCCCAGGAGTCGGCGGGCAAGCCCGATGCCGTCGGCAACCGCGCCGCCGAAACGCCGGCCCCCAGCGCCGACGCAGGCGAAGTAATCAGCACCGCTATGGTGGCTTACGCCGACGACGACACCGTCCTGTTCGTCGACCAAGAGACGGGCGCGCCCTACTTCCCCACGCTCATCGATGACGCCGTGGTGAGCGAGAACGGCGCAGAAATTGATGCCGACGATTTGGTCGCAGGCAACCTTGTGCAGGTAACGGGCAACGGCATCATGCTGGAAAGCTACCCGGGACAGTACCCGGGCATTACCAAGGTGGAAGTGATTTCCCAGGGAACGCCGGCCGATGCCGACCAGTACGCCGCCCTCGTAGCCGAGGTTATCGCCACACCCGACCCCTCTGCGGTACCGACGGGTTATGTGGAGTACACCACCGACCTGGCCCAGACCTCCGTTGTGCTGAACCCGTTCGACTACCACTGGGTTGTGCCGGGGGACAACGGGAACAACAGCGAGGAGGACCTTGACGGCGAGGCCGCTGACGCAAGCGGCGCTCTTGCCAGCGACATCATAGACGCCCGCATCCCTGCCGCCATCGACGCTGTCGCCGGGTTCTCGGCAACGCCGACCAATGCCACCGTCGAGCGCAAGCCTCTCACGAACGAGGGGGACGCCCCCACCGTAGACCCCGCTGCCGAGGACGAGATGGTGCCCAGCACCCTGCAGGCAGACGGCACCGTTGCCTTCACCATCGAGCCGGGCTATCTCTATGAAATCGAAACCGATTACGCCCAGGGCGAGGCCAGCTACGCCTTCTATACGCTGTCCTAATTGGCACCTGCACCGATATCGTCCAATTCGCGCATGCCAAAAAAACGGGGAATGACCTGGGAATACTTCAAGTTTTCCCAGGTCATTTGCTATACAGAAAACGTGCGATAGGGGTGCAGAGGCCCTGTTGGTTTCGCAGGCTAATCAAGGACGCGGAGAGCGGCGCGCGATTTGCCGGCACGCTTGGCCACGTAAAGGGCCTCGTCGGCCTTCTGGTACAGCTCGTCGAAGGTGACGGGGTTGCGCACTGTTGCGGCGGCACCCACGGTAATGGAGGGGCGCAGGTCGGCCGGCATGTCCTCGGGACGGCCACCGTCGGCGTAGATGCCGCCAGATAGCTGACCGAGCACGCGCTCGAGTGCCGGGCCGGGGCCAAGCCCGGCCGCGAAAACGGCGAACTCATCGCCACCCAGACGTGCCACGATATCGTCCTTGCGCATCTTCCGCGAGAGGAAGCCCGCAATCTCCTTCAGCACGCGGTCGCCCTCGGGATGGCCAAACCCATCATTGACCTGCTTGAAGTTGTCCACATCAACAAGGAACAGGCTGCAGCCGCCGCGGCAATCGTCGCTCGCGAGCGATTTCTCGATGCGGGTCATGGCGGCCTTGCGGTTGTAGACGCTCGTCAGACCGTCCAAATCGGCGCGCTTGCGGAGGCTCGCCTCGCGCATAATCATCTCGTGGGTATCGAGCAGGCGACCCACATGACGCAAAGGGCTGCCTTTCTCATCGAACAGCACGAACGACTGGTAGCGGCACCAGATGGGCTCACCGCTCGCATCGGGTAGGGAGGTTTCCATATCGACGAAATCGCCTCGCTCCACCTGAGCCAAAAGAGGGTCGTTGTCGTGCACTTTTACCTTGAGGCTGCACGGACGCTGGCAGCGCTTGCGCAGCACCAGGTCGCAGGACTGAGGCTCGCGCCCGAACCGGGCGTTGAAGTCGCCAAACACCTCGCCGGTTTGGCCCTGGCAGTCGATATCGAACATCACGTCGTGGCTGAGCGCCGTCAGCAGCGTCACCCGCTCGTTCGCGCGCTCAATCTCTCGCTGGTAGCGCACCTTCTCGGTAATGTCGATGATGGTAACGTAGACCCAGCCGCTTCCGGCAGAGTCCACCACGTAGCGCCCGCGCTCGTCCACCCACAGATCGACGCCGTCAAGACGGTTCAGCCGATAGGTGACCGCGTCGCTCTTACCGCGAGCAATTTGGGCGGCAATATCCGAAAGCGCACTATCGCGGTCGTCGGGATGCACCATGCCGGGAAACACGTTACCCGTGATGGCGCTGAATTCATCGTACGTGGCGCAGTTGAACATGGCGAGCACGTCGCGGCTCACGAAATCGATGGTTCCCACGTCATCGGCCCGATAGCGGAGCAGGCCGCCGGGGATGCGATCGAGAAACTCCTGGGAAACCTCGTCTTCGATCTCGCGCCCCTCATGCGAACCGAGCTTCCCTTCCGTCACGCGATGGAACTTCGTCACTGCCAGCCCCTTTCTATCCGCAACGATGATACCACCCGCGCTCTCCCCTGCTTTCCAAAACCCGCTAAGCGAGCTTTCTACCTGCGTGAATTCGTATATAAGAGAATTGCTTTAATGCGGTAGGAACCATCTAAGCAAGCACAGGGAGATGTTAGTTTCTGCAAGAAGAAGGCCCCACAAAGTGGGACCTTCTCGAGGGAGGGCTTGCTAGCTCTAAGCGTTCAGGAATCTCTCTTTTGCAAAGGGTCGCCAACCTACGTCGGCGACCCTTTCTCTTTCGGGTACGTTTTCCCTATGCAGGAAGAATATAGTACACCGAGGGGCCGGTGCCATTTTCGGGCTGCCACACCTGAGCGTCATGCTCCGCAATAAGCTTTGAAACCTCGCTGTTAGGATCAGAAATCAAACCAACTTTTCGAATGCGCGTGGGACACGCCTGTACGCAGAAGGGATCTTTTCCTTGGTCTATACGACCAGCGCATAAATTGCACTTCCCCATAACCCCCTGCTCTTTCTGAAGAACAGGCACCTCGTAGGGACATGATTTTCCGCAAGTGTTGCAGCCAATGCACACGTCTTGATCCACGGCAACGATGCCCGTTTCCTCGTTTTTATGCATAGCGCCCGTTGGACAATTGGCTACGCATATCGGGTTTTCGCAGTGGTTGCAAAGGGTAGGCCGAAAGCGCAGCGAGACCTTCCCATCGATGGCGGAGGCAATATATACCTCGCCATCGTGATAATCCAGAAGGTGGTTCCACCAACCGTCTTCGGGCACCTCATTAGAGGTTTTGCAACTAACCACGCAGGTCTGACAACCCGTGCAGCTGCGCAAATCGATAACCATTCCGTACTGATTCGTGCTCATAGTTGTCCCTTCTACGCCTTCTCAACTTCAGCGCGCACATCATAGAACGCTGCATTCGTCATACTGATAGCCTCTTCAACAGGGTTCTTCTCGTAGTGAGTCAAGTACTGATAGTGGCCCTCAATAAAGTCTCGAGGCTCCCACCCTTGGCCCATAGCTATGACGCCCCTCACAATGCCGGGCGTCACCTGCGCCTTGCACTTGAAAAAGCCTCTGTCATTGAAAATCTTCACTACGTCACCGTGGGCGATGCCGCGATCTGCTGCATCATCGGGATGAATCTGAATATGAGGCTCCGCCTCCAAGACCTCTAGCAATTTAGTATGAGCATGTTGAGTGTGAACCCGTGCACGATCATGGAACTGCATAAAGGTCAGAGGGTACTTGTCCGCATATTTGTTCTCAGGATTGTCCTCACCGCGGAGATACGTTGGGACGTGAGCTCCAAATTCATAGAGCATTTCGGTATAAAACTCCAGGCGCCCCGTAGGAGTGGCAAAAACCTTATCACCGAGCGGATAAGTAGCCCGATCGTAGATACCGTCGGCACGAGCAAGAATGCCCTCATTGATAACATCCTCAATATTGCAACCTGCGAAAGCGGGATGATCGCTATCGAGGAACGTACGGACCCACTCCTCATCCGTCTTGCTCCACGCCGCCTCCTGGCCAACTTTCTTAGCAAGCAACGTCATGATTTCCGTGTCCGACTTGCTCTCGCCTACGCGGTCTAAGACAGGCTTGTTCACGCGGATGTAAGGTCCGGTGCCGCTAGTAGATATATCCCAATTCTCTAACCACGTAGAGGCGGGCAACACCAAATCGGAATACTGGGCAGTCCAGGTGTTGAACGGATCGGCCGTGACGATAAAGTCGATGGCAGGGAACACCTCGTCAATAATCTTGTGGGCATCGGGACTCTGGTTAATAAAATTAGAGGTGGCGATATACAAGAAATCTATGGGAACCGGCTTGCCAGTCAAAGCTGCGTCGTAAATCTCAGAACTCTTGAACACACGAGCATTTTGAAACGCTTCGGGATCGCTACTGTACAGGGCCAAGGTAGCACCCATATACGTACCGAAGGACTCACCATCGCCTACTACGTCCCATTCGGCCGAGTTCATGAGAGGGACCTCGGAACCCGCAGAGCCCGTGAAGCTTAGAGAGGCGCCGTCAATGGGAGCGCCGCCATTGTTGCGCGAAGCACCGCCGCCAGATCGACCCGTATAGCCACACAAGCCAGATAACGTTGCCGCAGCTCGAGAAATCTCATAGCCGTGATAATAGCGAGAAGACCCCGTGCACGTCTGAATAGCTGCAGGGTTGGCATTGGCATAGTCGAGTGCCAACTGCTCGATAGTGGCCGCATCGACTCCGGTAATCTCGGCAGCTTTTTCGAGAGTCCATTTACTTACCTCGGCCACCAGGTCATCCATCGTGGGATGGCATGCCACCCCGTTTACCTCAAAATTACCCGTAAGAGCCCAGGTGTTCTCAGGACCTGAAGTGTTGTCGTCCTCTCCTTGAGAAGCCGCCGCCTCGACCATCGCATTCGTGGCCGTATCCCACGCACAGTAGGCACCGCTTTCAGTGCGGATATAAGTACCATCGGCATCGGACACGAGAAGGGGCGCGCATGAATAGTTAGCCAGCCAAGTCTTATCATGCAAATCGCGCTCAATGATGACGCGCATCATGGCGAGGATGAGGGCGGTATCGGTGCCGGGATTGATAGGGATCCACTGGTCGGCCATGGCCGCCGTTGAGCTGAGGCGTGGATCCAATACGACAAGCTTGATGCCTTTCTCTTTTGCGCGAGCAAGATAACGCGCCGAGGGGACAATGGTGTCCACCATGTTAGTACCAAAGAAAAGCAGCAAATTGGAGTTCAGGAAGTCAAGCGCGTCATGACCCGGGTCAGGATTGCCAGTAACCATAGTGAAGCCAACCGATGTGGCATGGTCGCCCATGATACCCTCCATGGCCCAGGTGGTCGCTCCAAGACAATGGGCCATGCGAACGGGCGCCCACCAATCGAAGGTGCACATGTTGCCCGTAAAAATATAGAAGCTGGCCGAGCGCGGGTCTTTCGCTAGAGCAGCATTCAGCTTTTCGGCCATCAAGTCGATAGCCTCATCCCACGAAATGCGCTCGAACTGACCGCTGCCACGCTCCCCCGTGCGCTTCATGGGGTACATAACTCGCTCGTTTTCATCGATAGCCCGCTGCCACCAGGACATGCAGCGCTGGCAAGCATGGTTGCGCTCGGGCATGCCGGGCAACTCGCCTGGCTCGATGTACACAATAGACCCGTCGCGCTTATAGCCCTGGATGGTGCAATAACAGCAATTGTACCCACTGGTGACTCTAAACTTTTCCAACGATTCATTCTGGTTTGCGGCTACCGTATCTTTGACGCTGGTATCGGGCATCGTGTGCGGCTCTTGCTTCGAGGCGCATCCGCCCAAAGCCAAGGCGACCGCAGATGCGCCCGCTGCAGCAGCAAATTCCCTTCGGCCCAGCGTAGGACCGAAACCCTCTCGACGCCCAGCCGAGTTCGATTGATTTGCGGCGGTCTTCTTTCCCATGGTGCCTCCTCTTCTCCTCTCGGCGGCAAATAATGCGTCAACGAAGAAGGCTGTCTACTCTGCCCCTCCGAAACCTCACGCATCGAATGCCATGACAAAACCTATGGTAGAGCGCATTCTTTAGCTCCCGATTAAGGAAAAGATTAAGAATTATTACTTTTTCTTAGAGAGCGTAGACTTATACGATGCGGTAACCCACGCCCCACTCAGTAAGGATGTGGGTCGGCTTTGACGGATCAGCTTCGATCTTTTCGCGAAGCTTACGAATGAACACCGCCACCACTCCGGCGCTCCCGTAATAATCGTAGCCCCACACTGCGTCGAGAATCTGCTGACGCGTAAATACCGTGTTGGGCCGCTGAGCGAGAAGATGCAAAATATTGTATTCTTTCGCCGTCAAATCGAGGGACCGGTCTTGAGCAGTCACTTGACGCGATCGCGTGTCAATGACAAGATCGCCCAGCGTAATAACCTCTCCCGGCTTCCCCGTCCCTGAGGTGCTTTCGCGACCGCGGGCTTCATTTCGTCGGATGCATGAGTTAACACGCATGACCAGTTCAGCTGGCTCAAAAGGCTTCGTGATGTAGTCATCAGCGCCAAGCTTGAATCCTAGACTTTTATCAACCAAATCCCGTTTTGCCGAGAGCATGATGATGGGCACCGTCTCACTTTTATCGCGAATGGCAGAGCACACTTCAAAACCGCCGTAGCCCTGCATCATGATATCGAGAACCACAAGATCAACGGGGGTCATTTCGAAAACCTCGAGCGCCTCTGTTCCATCTTTGGCCGGTACGACCCGGTACCCTTCCTTTTTCAAGTAAAACGTCACGGCGTCGCGAATGCTCTTCTCGTCGTCCACAACGAGAACAGTTTTCTCAATCATGCGCGCCTCCCTTGACTCAAATCGATCCCTCTTAATCCAAATCGAAATCAGGCTCTTCGAACGGCAAGATAACCGTAAAGACGCTACCAGAGCCCAGCTCGCTGCGCATCAGAATATCACCCCCGAGCAGCTCTGCATATTCTCTTGCCAAAGCAAGACCTAATCCACTCCCACTCACAGGACGCGCGACAAAGCTCTTTCCTTGAATGAATTTGTCAAAAATGACTTTCTGGTCTTCCTCTGAAATACCAGCGCCATCATCAATAACCTCAAACTGAATAACCCCATTATCTGACAGACATGCATTTACCTGCACATGCCCACCTTGATCAGTGTATTTAATAGCATTTGAGCCAAGATTCTCCAGTATATGGAGGAGCTTATCCTCATCTGTCATAAACAAGGGCACTTCACCGTCATGGGCTATCTCCAGATCAATTCCCTTGTCAACAGCGAGCGGCCCCAGCGACCGCGACAGCTCATTCATAATATCAGCCACATCGGCAACGCCTTTTTCCAACGTTGCGGCTCCTGCTTCGATACGGGCTGAGTCGAGAATGTTATCTACCAATTTTGAGAGAGCATGGATGTTGGTCTTTATTGCTTCAACAGCGCTGCTGCGAGCTCTTTCATCCAAAGCGCTTGTATCGTCGAGCATATCGATATAGGCGCGAATAGCCGTGATGGGAGTACGCAGCTCGTGGCTCATCATCGTAAAGAAATGCGACTTGTACAAATCGTTTTCTCGCAACTGCTCATTCACTGTCTCTAGCTCACGAGCCTGTACAATGAGCTTCTCGTTAGCCTCGGCGAGCTGCTCAGTGCGCACTTCAACTAAGTTCTCCAAATCTTTGTGCAACGATTCTAGCTCGTCAGCCATATCGTTAACGTGCGTTGAGAGCGTCCTTATCTCGCCCTTTGCCGTAGCAGGATCAATTTCGATACGCGTATCTAAATCGCCGGAACCGATTTTACGAACAGCGGAGGCGACGCTGCCCAAGGGGCGGATAACATACCGCTTGGTTACCAAAACAATGGTCAGCAAGCAGGCGGCCAGCACCACGAAAGACAAAAAGGCACGCTGTACAATCTGACCCCTTAGGTTCTCTTCGTACGCTTTTACAGGAATTGAGATACTCGCAATCCCTACCAAATCGCCATCTTTCAAACCTTCCTTTGGAAACCCCGTCACATCAATTTCTCCAACAGGGCTTCCATGACAATCAGCACACGCCGACTGCATGCGTAAAGGTACCGAGTAGCGGTAGTAGTCTTCGCCATCGGGCATCGTGCCAAACGATGCATACTCGATCATTTCGGGGTTACCTTTAAACTCGTTTATGGCTCCTGACTCGAATGAGTCAGGCGAGTTCTTCGGATTTCGCGGGTACTCAGACACATAGCGAATTACATAATCGGTTCGATTGGTGAAAAGCGCACCAACCGAAGTGCCAACGATGGAACAATGAAGCCCCTTGAACGTAAACGTACCGTCTCCATCGGTGTTAATAGTGTTCTGATTGACTGAAATAAAATCCCAAACGGACTGCATCTCTTGAGAGAGGATATAGGCCTGCTCAAACAGCATTTCTTCTGTCTGCTGCTTTTGCAACCACACATCGGAAATGACGCTGACGACAAGAAGCAGCGAAATAACGATAGTGGTAGGCACCGCAAGTCTCAGCTCTAAATTGGCTTTCATAAGCGCCTCCTTTTGAGGGCAATTGAAGCGCATCAGGATAGCGCGCCCCGCAGTAAGCAGTCAAGCTACGCGCTGTCGGATTAGTTTAGCCAATCTTCAAAGATCCAATGCATCACTCGCTTCACTTCAAAGAGAAAGACAAAGCAGCAGGGCCGAAAGCTCTGCGGCTTTCGGCCCTGTGGCCTAGTTTGTTCTGTTACGAGACCCCGTTGCCGGTTTCCCGCTTCTCGCTTGCTATCCCGCGCTTACAGGATGTTCTTCAGCACGATGGACTTCGTGTGGGTCATCTCGTCGAAGGTGCTCATGACGCCCTCGGTGCCGATGCCCGAGTACTTGTAGCCGCCGAAGGGCTGCTCGAAGGAGCGGTAGAAGCTGGCGCCGTTGATGACCACGCCGCCGGCCTCAAGCTCGCAAGCGAACTTGGCGCAGGTCTTCTGGTCGGCCGAGAAGATGCAGCTGGACAGGCCGAACATCGAGGCGTTGGCGATCTCGATGGCCTCCTCGGCGGTCGCAAACGTGATGATGGGCACCACCGGGCCGAAGATCTCCATGTCGATGGCAACATCCGCCGTCTTCGGCACGTCCACGATAACCGTCGGCTCGATGAAGGCGCCGTCACGACCGCCGCCGAGCACGATCTTGCCGCCCTGCTGAACGGTGAGCTGAATCTGCTCCTCCACGGTCTTCGCGGCCTTCTCGGAGATGAGGCAGCCGATCTGGGTCTCGTCCTCGGAGGGCATGCCCTGCTTCAGGGCGCCGATCTTCTCCACGACCTTCTTCGTGAACTCCTCGGCCACATCCTCGTGCACGAGGAAGCGCTTGGAGGCGCAGCACACCTGGCCGGTGTTGTACATGCGGCCCCAGATGACCTCGCTGGCGGCCAGCTCCACGTCGGCGTCGGCCATGACGATGAAGGCGTCGTTGCCGCCGAGCTCCAGCGCGGTGTGGGTGAGGGTCTTCGCGCACACCTCGGCGGTCTCGATGCCCACCTCGGTGGAGCCGGTGAGGGTCACCAGGTCAAGGTCGGGGTTCGCGCACAGCTCATGGCCCACCACCGAGCCGCGGCCGGTGACGATCTGGGCGGCGCCGGGCGTCACGCCGGCCTCACCGAGCAGCGCCGTCAGCATGCACAGCGTCAGGGGGTTGTCGGTGGAGGGCTTCACGATGACCGAGTTGCCGGCCAGAAGCGCCGGGGCCACCTTCTGATCGAACAAGTCGCAGGGGAAGTTGAAGGGGATGACGGCGGCCACCACGCCCAAGGGCTCGCGGCGCGTGATGAGCACCGTGGTCTCCTGGCCCTGCTCGCTGCCAGCGGTAATCACCTCGTCGTAAAGGTGCTTCGCGCGCTCGGAGAAGGCCTTGAAGGCGATCGGAATGTTGCCGATCTCGGCGCGGGCCTCGGTGATGGGCTTGCCCGTCTCATCGGACAGCGTGCGCGCGAGCTTCTCCTTGTCGCGCTCCACCAGATCGAGGAAGGCCATCATAATTTCGGCGCGCTTCCACACCGGTACCTTGTTCCACTCGGGCTGGGCGGCGCGGGCGAACTTCACAGCCTCGGCCACATCCTCGGCGGTGGCGGCAGGTACGGTATCGACCACTTCGCCCGTCGCCGGGTTGATCACGTCAATAGAGGCGCCATCGGAAGAATCGACCGCCTTGCCATTGATAAACATCTTCATAGAGTAATGCTCCTTTGTTTGAATCTAACTATGCCAACTACTTGCTAAAACCCGTAAAGGACAGCATCAGGCCACCGCAGGTATTGTTGTTGTCGCCTTCGAAACCGTACTCGCCGAAGGTGAACTCGACGAGGTAGGGCACTTCTCCCGCAACCTCGGCCACCGCGTCGGCCACCTCACCGATACGGGCATCGATGCCGGCGCGGCGACCGCCGCAGTGCACCAAATGGAAGGCCGCAGGCTCGCCGGGCATGCGATCGATAAGCTCGCGCAACGTGTCGGGCACAGACTGGATGAGCTCGTCAACGGTGGCCTCCATGCGGATGACGCAGGTCTTCTCGGCCAGGTTGTTGCCCACATTGATGGAGAAGTCGTCGTTGCCGTTCATGGGATGGCGAATGGCGATGAGGTCGCCCAGGCGGTCCTTCACGCCCAGCGGCGAGCACACCGTGTAGGCGAGCAGGTTGCCGCCGGCGATGTCCTCGTCAGAGCAACCGGTCCACTCCTGGAACTTCTTGGCGGCCGGAACGCCGTCGATCTCTACCAGGGTGCGGTTGCCGTCGATCTTGGTGATGACGCCGAAGTCGTCGGTTTCGCGATAGGCGCCGGTAAACACGTTGGTCATGTCCGGGCCGTTCCAGAAAAATGCGGCGATACAGCCGTCGGCGAAGGACTCGCCGGTGGTGTAGAGCTTCCACTCGCCGGCGATGGCGTTGTCCGCGGCAGAGCCGCCAAAGAACGGGATGCGGCCCACCACCGAAGAGATGCCTTTCAGGTAGAACTCCTCCTCCGCCGGGCTGGCGGCCATGTAGAAGAAGTCGGAAGCAGCGGTCATGCCCGCAGCCTCCATGGCGGCGGTGGCCAGAGCAGCGCCGGCAGCTGTCGGGTCATCGTTGTCGGCACGATCGGCGGCAGCCACGCCCACGGTCATGTCGGGATCGGACAGGGCCAGCACGCCCACGAACGGCGTATCGCCGCCCACATAGCCGGCGCCGTTGACAATCACGCCGGTGAAAGAAGTGTTGCCGAGCACGGGCACCTCGCCCAGCGCCTCGCCCACGCCAGCGACTACTTCGTCGACATCGTAATCACAGCTGCAATAGACCATGGCCACCTGGGTGGCGTCGAGGCCGGCAGCCGCCTGAACGGCAGCTTCCTTGCCCGCGGTACGGGCGTCGGCAGCAGTGCTGGAACCTACGTTAGCTTTGAACATGGTTTCCTCCTAGTCATAGGTTGGGCAGAATAGCCCTAACTGCCACCGTATCACTTTCCTACCGCCCATCGGTGCCGATTCGCGCCGTTTTTCGAGAATTCCATACCTTTTGACTAATATTTAATTGATGACCTATTGACTAATGTTCAACAAGCACTTATGGACTCACTCCTGCTAGGCGCAAGCGCATTTGAAACACTGTTTCCCGTTGGAGAAATAAAAAAGCGCCCGAAGGCGCTGGAGATTATGGTGGTCGGAGGGGGACTTGAACCCTCGGCACGCGGATTTTCAGTCCGCTGCTCTACCAACTGAGCTACCCGACCATTGGCTTGCGGAAACGGAAACCGTTTCGACGCGAGCATATATTCTAGCGGGACTATCGCCCGTATGCAAGAACTTTCTTGCGGCGAAACGGAAAACGGCACCTTGCTGTTCAGCCTCGCGGCTCAATTGGGACGGCCGACCGTCTCCGCCATGCTCGGCAGCGCGAACCGCACGGGCGGTTTTACGCGACGAAGGCGATGAGGGCGCCCAAGGTAATGAACGGCGCGAAGGGCATGGTGCCCGCAAGGAGCGAGTCGCGATCACGCTCGGAGGCGACCCCTTGGATGGCGCCGCTCAGGAAGGGCTTAGAGCTCCCGCCGGCAGTCTTCGAGAGACCACGGCGCGAAGCGTCCGAATCCGATGCCACCATAGCGCTGCGCCGCACAAGGCGCTGCAGCAACGCGCGCCCCAGCACGTACACCACGCTGAGAACGCACGCAGCGAGCAGGCAGATCACGCCGCGTTCCATGCCAAGGAACAACCCCAGCACCGTCATGAGCTTGATGTCTCCGCCGCCGAAAGATTCCTTGTGCGTGATCGCCTCGTACACCGTTGTCAGCACCAGCAACCCGCCGCCCAGCACCACGGCACCAAGAATGCCGCTCGCCAGCGAGATGCCTCCGATGCTGAATCCCGGAGGAACCACCACATCGGGCGCGGGGCCCAAGAGCTCGGCCTTAAACCCGAGGCCCATATGCTTCCCCGCAAACCCAAGCACCAGACGCCATACCGCCCACAACAACCCTATAGCCGCCGCCAGCCCGTTGGGCACGCGCCGGGAGCGAACGTCGATAACCGACACCACGGCCAGCAACGCCAGCACGAGGACATAGGCAACCAGAGTTATGACGGAAACGTACGTCATAGCCTACTTGCATCCGTCTCCGAAGATAAGCTCGCGCTCTTCGCCGACAAGCGCGGCGCGGGCCTGATCGCGCAGATTGTTCACGCCGATGAAGAACTGGCGCATCATCACCACCACAAGGTAGCGACCCTTCGAGGTGAGCGTCAGTTCGTCGGCGTTGTCGGTAGCGAACGCCCCCGAGGCGCGCATGAAGGCCATCTCCACCGGAAGACCGCGCTCAACCGACATGCCGAAGTCGCGCTTGAACTGGCGCTTGTCCAGGTGCAGGCCGAACAGCTGCATCATGAAACGGTAGCGCATACGGTCGTGCAGCGAGAAGGTGGTCTTGCCCATCATGGACATATGACCGGCCTCAATGGTCTCGTTGTACTCGTTCACCGAGAACGTGTTCACGTACAGGTTCTCGCCCAAGTACGTGATGCCGCCCGAGCCGATGGCCGGGTACTCCTCGTAATCGACCACGTACTCGTCGATCATGGCGTCCTCGCCGGCGGCGCCAGTGCCGCGACGGTTGAACGTCCACGCGCTTCCCAGCTCGAAAAGTCCCGAGCGGCCGTCGGGCAAGTCCCCCAGCAGCAGGTCGCAGATAATCTCGTAGAAGCGGCGCTCGCGGTTGTAGTCCACCTTGCCCACCGTGGCCGCCAGCGAGCGCTGCACCGAAGGCGAGGCCATCAGCGGGTAGAACGTCGTCTGGCTGGCGCCGGAGGCCACCACCATCTCGATGTCGTGGATGAGCGTGTCTTCAGTTTGCGCGGGAAAATTGAAGATCATGTCCGCGTTCATGGACACGAAATACGGGCTCGCTTCCTGGATGCGCTCGAGAATCTCCTGGCCACTGCCATATTTCTCGTAGCGGTCCATCTGTCGCAGCAAATCGTCGTCGAAAGACTGAACGCCCACGGACAAACGCTGCACGCGGCCCTTCAGCTTCTCAAGGTACTCCGGAATGAGGTGGTTCGGGTTCGTCTCGCTGGATACTTCCTTGATCGAAAACAGGTCGCGGGCCATGTCGATGGTCTCGCACAGCTCGTCAATCATGATAGTGGGCGTGCCGCCGCCGATGTAGACCGAATCGAAGTCGTAGCCCAAGTCCTTCAGCATGCGCATTTCCTTGCGCATGTTCTCGAAGTAGGGCTTGGCGCGGTCCACACGGAAGGGGAAGCGGTTGAACGAGCAGTAAGGGCACAAACGCTCGCAGAACGGCACGTGCATGTACAGCATGTAGGGCTGGCCCGGCTGCGGGCGAGGCATGAACTGCTCGTCGCAGGGCTTAAGCTTAAGGTAGTTGGCCGTGCAGGCCTCTACCACCTTCGAAAGCATACGTTCTGAGAGCATGTAGGGCATTCCTTCTTTCTAAGCGGGGCGCGGGGGTACAGGGAGGGCAGACCGATGTCTGCCCCTGCGAATTCTATCCCTGGCAGTGAGTCGTTCGATACTGCCGCTATTCCCAGGCGCTGCGGCCTTGCAGCGCTTTTTTGCCGATGTCGTGACGGTACATCTTGCCTTCGAAGTTGATGAGGTCGCACGCCTCGTAGGCGCGCTCGCGAGCCTCCTCGAAGCTGTCGCCTTGGGCCACCACGTTCAGCACGCGCCCACCGTTGGTGAGCAGCTCGCCGTCGTAGTTGCGGCGGGTGCCGGCATGGAACACTGTGACGCCGTCGAGCTCTTCGGCCTCTTCGATACCCAGGATGACCTTGCCCTTCTCGTACGAGCCGGGATAGCCCTCGCTGGCAAGCACCACCGACACGGCCCAATCGTCGGACCATTCCAGATTGATGTCCTCAGGCCGTCCCTCGGCCACAGCGAGCATGACCTCCACCAGGTCGCTTTCCAGACGGGGCAGCACCACCTGAGTCTCCGGGTCGCCGAAGCGCACGTTGAACTCAACGATCTTCGGACCCTCGGGGGTAAGCATGAAGCCGCCATAGAGCGTGCCGCGGTAATCCACGGCGAACGGCTCGCGGGCCGTGGCCGCAGCGGCCGTCTCCATGATGGAAACCATGGCGGCCATCTCCTCATCGGTAACGATGGGCACCGGCGAGTACACGCCCATGCCGCCAGTGTTCGGGCCAAGGTCGCCATCGTAGGCGCGCTTGTGGTCTTGGGCCGGGGCCATGGGGAACGACTTGCCGCCGGTAACGAAGCACAGAAGCGAGCATTCGGGGCCGGTCATGCACTCCTCGATGACCACCGTGGAGCCGGCCTCGCCGAAGGCGCCGTCGAAGCAGGCGCTCACCGCCGCCTCGGCGTCTTCCAGCGTTTCGGCCACCACGACGCCCTTGCCCGCAGCCAGGCCGTCGGCCTTGATGACGATGGGCGCGCCCTGCTCGCGCACGTAGGCGAGCGCGTCGGCCTCGTTATCGAAGCGCCCATAGGCAGCCGTGGGAATGCCGTTGGCTTCCATGAACTCCTTGGAATAGGCCTTCGAGCCCTCCAGCTGGGCGCCGTCGGCATTGGGGCCGAACACCGGCACGCCATCGGCGCGCAAAAGGTCGGCCACGCCATCCACCAGGGGAGCCTCGGGGCCGATGACCACTAGGCCGATGTTGCGCTCGTGCACGAAGCTCAGCAGCGCCTCGCCGTCGGCCACATCGATATCGACATTCTCGGCAATCTCCGCGGTGCCGCCGTTGCCCGGAGCCACGTACAGCACGTCGGTGCTCGGGGATTTCTGCAGGGCCCACGCAATGGCATGCTCGCGGCCGCCCGAACCCAAAACCAGAATATTCACGTCTGTTCCTTTCAGTAATTCCTTCTAGGAAATCACAGGTCGTTTGCAACCCCCATCGCCCGGGAGAAACGCAGAGGGCGTTGGCGGCGGAGGGGTCCGCACGGAGTTCCGCAGCGACTGGAACAGCCCAGTGGGCTGTTCCACCAAGCGAGGACTGTCAGAGTACGGCGCCCCTCCGCCGCCAACGCCCTCGGACGAGCTAGTTAGTCTTCCCTCATCCACACATCGCGCATAATAGTCTGATCACGATCGGGACCCACGGAGACGATGCTCATGGGCACGCCGGTGATCTCCTCCAGGTACTCGATGTACTTGCGCGTGTTCTCCGGCAGCTCCTCGTAGGTGCGGCAACCGGTGATGTCCTCGCCCTTCCAGCCGGGAAGCTCCACGTAGATGGGCTTGGCGTGGTGCAGCACCGACTGCTGCATGGGGAAGTAGTCGTAGCGCTCGCCGTTGCACTCGTAGGCCACGCACACCTTGATGGTGTCGAAGGCGGAAAGCACGTCCAGTTTCGTCAGCGCCACATCCGTAAGCCCGTTCACCTCGGCGGCATAGCGGCCGATGACCGCGTCGAACCAGCCGCAGCGGCGCTTGCGCCCGGTGGTAACGCCGAACTCGTGGCCCGCTTTGCAGAGCAGCTCGCCGTCTTCCGCGTCCTGGCCTTCGCCGCCGTTCTCGGGGAACTTCAGCTCCGTGGGGAAGGGGCCTTCGCCCACGCGGGTGACATAGGCCTTCTGAATGCCGAGCACGCGATCGATGGCCGCAGGGCCCACGCCCGTGCCCGTGGCCGCGCCGCCGGCGCAGCAGCTAGAGGAGGTGACGAACGGGTAGGTGCCGTGATCGATATCGAGCAGGGTGCCCTGGGCGCCCTCGAACAGGATGGACTTGCCGTCGGCCAAGGCCTCGTTCAGCATGTGGGCCGACTCGCACACGTAGGGGGCGAGGATGCGGGCGTAGGGCAGGTACTCGTCGCAGATTTCTTCCACCGTGTAGGTGTGCAGGCCGTAAATCTTCTCCAGAATGGGGTTCTTCTGAGCGAGCACCGCTTCCAGCTTCAGGCGGAAGATCTTCTCGTCCAGCAGATCCTGCATGCGGATGCCCTTGCGGCCCATCTTGTCCTGGTAGCACGGACCGATGCCACGCTTGGTGGTACCGATCTTCTTATCGCCGAGGCTCTTCTCGTCGGCGCCGTCGAGGTCCTTGTGATAGGGCATGATGAGATGCGCGTCGTTGGAGATGCGCAGGTTCTTGCAGGAAACGCCCTCGGCTTCCAGCATGGCCATCTCCTTCACGAGCACGCCCGGGTCGACCACCACGCCGTTGCCGATGACCGGCACCGCGTTCTCGTACATGACCCCGGAGGGCATGAGGTGCAGCGCGAGCTTCTTGTCGCCGTGGATGACGGTGTGGCCGGCGTTGTTGCCGCCCTGGAAGCGCACGACATAGTCGTAGTCGCTGGCGATGAGGTCGGTGATCTTACCCTTGCCTTCGTCGCCCCACTGGGCGCCGACGAGCACTGTGCTGGGCATGCTGAATCCTTTCGACGTTGGATGAGGAACACCCCTTAGACGGCATTCCCGCAAGCGTTCAGTATACCAGCCGCACAGCGCAATGCTGTGGAAGGCGGGGCTTCGTGCTAAGATTTACGGAGTTAAGACGCGCAAGATCCAGGAAGGCTCTCCATGACCGACAACCTGCCTCCCCAGCGCCCCGTTTCGGGCCCGGTGTCGCGGCCGGCGATCGGCGGCGATAGGGCGACGATGCACCGAGCCGTGCTTCGTCGCCAACGGCGCAACCGAACCGTCTTCAGCGCGGCGATGGCCGTTCTCATGGTGGGAGCCCTGGGCGTGTTCCTCGTCACCGAGCTCACGCGCCCGCACTCCTTCGAACCGCCCTCGGCAGCGACCACCTTCGATGCCGACGAGCTCGCCCGTATCGAGGCGGAAAGCAGCGGAGGGGGCGGCTTTATCGAAGCTGACGAGCCGGCTCCTTCCGACAGCATCATCATGACCCTGGGCGGCGATTCCGACACCTACGTGCTGCAGGGCGAGGAGTACCTGGAACCCGGATGCCACGCCTATGACCCCGAGATGGGCGCCATCGAGGGCGTCGAAATCTCCGGCGAGGTAGACACCGCCACCGCCGGCGACTACACCATCACCTACACCGCCACCGACCCTCGGGGTCGGGGCCTTGCCGCCACCGCCGAGCGCACGGTGCACGTTGTGGAAAGCTTCGACGACTTCGCCGGCGCCGCCACCTCGCTGCCCGTGCTCATGTACCACTACGTTTATACCGAAGACGACCCGCCCGAGACGCCCGATGCCAACTACCTGCTGGACACGAAGTTCGAAGCCCAGCTGCAGTACCTGACCGAGAACAACTACTACTTCCCCTCCTACCAGGAGGTGCGCGCCTTCGCCGAGGGCACCCACACGCTGCCGGCCCGCAGCGTCGTGCTCACCTTCGACGATGGGCAGAAGGGCTTTCTGAAGTACGGCATCCCCCTGCTGAACCAGTACCAGGTGCCGGCAACGTCGTTCCTCATCGTGTCGCAGGAGAGCACCGAGGACAAGCTGCGCGAATACTCCAGCCCCTACATCAGCTGGCAGTCCCATTCCTACAACATGCACCGCGACGGCTCCGATGTGGGCCGCGGGGGCATTATCCACGCCATGAGCACCGAGGAGATCGTCGACGATTTGAAGCAGGCCCAGACCGTGCTCGGCACCACCGAGGCCTTCGCCTACCCCTATGGCGACAACAACGAGAACGCCTGGGCGGCCATGGAGGAGGCCGGGGTGCTGTGCGCGTTCACCATCGAGAACCGCCGCATCGTTCCCGGCGACGCGCCGGAGGCCCTCCCGCGCGTGCGCATTGCCGGCGAGTACGAGCAGGAAGGCTTCAAATACCTCGTCGAGCCCAACGGCGGCGAGCAGTAGCCGAACCGCGGGGCCCGCTTAGCGCTGCGGGCGGCGACGGCCTAGAGGTTAATCACCGTGGCCGGCAGTGCGGCCTGCTTGGCGGCCTTTTTCAGCGTGCGGGCCACTTCCTCGTGACAGGTGAAGAGGATGACCTGGCGGTGCTCGGCCAGCTCCACCAAGGCCCGGGCCGCGCCCAGGCGGCGGTGCTCGTCGAAATTCACGAGGATGTCGTCGGCCAAGATGGGAATAGAGCGGCCCACGTTGTCGGCGCATTCCAGAAGGGCGATGCGCAGCGCAAGGTAGAGCTGCTGGCAGGTGCCCAGCGAGAGGTGCACCGTCTGCCGGGTGCGACCGTGGGCGTCGGCCACCTGCAGCGCCCCCTCCCGCGTCAGCGTCACTTCGGTCCAGTGGCCGTCGGTCATAAGGGAGAGCAGGCGGCTGGCCCGCGCGTACACTTCGGGCTGGCGCTTCGATTCCCAAGTGGCGATGGCCGCTTCCAGCATGCGCTTGGCAAGCAGCAGGCGGGCGAAATCGGCCCGCGCCTCTTCCAAGCGGGTCGTCACTTCCTGCACCTCGATTTTAAGACGATCAAAATCACCCTCGGTTTCGGCCTGGGCGAGAAGGGCCGCAAGCTCGCCGGCGCGCTGGTTCATGGTCTCGAGGGCCTCGATGAGCCCCGTGCGCTGGCGGCAGCGGCGGTCGAGCTCTTCTTCCACCAGGGACACGTCGCCCTCGGCGGACAAGCCGGCCCGCTCCAAGGCGCTGGCGCGGGCGGCGGCGATCTCCTCCAAACGCCGCTCGGCCTCGGCACAGCGGGAAGCAGCCGCTTGCTGGCGCTGGCGACAGAGCGCCATGGCCTGACGCACTTCGCGGGCCTCATCCAGGATAGCCCGCGCCTGGCGCACCGAGCCCTGGGCCTCGGCGAGGCCCTCTTCCTCAAGCGCCTGGGCCACGCGGGCAGACAGCTGATTCTCTTCTGCCTCGCATGCCTCGAGCTTCTTCTTATCCTGCACCATGACCCAGTGGGCATCATCGAAGCGGGCCTTTCGAGCGCCCTCTTCCTTATCGGGGCGGAACAGCAGAGCGAAGCCGCCCACGGCCATCAGCGCAGCGAACACCGACAGCAGAAGACCGATGGCCATGTAGCTGAGCGAGCCGCGGTCGCGCCCTTCGATAAACAGCGGCACGCCCAAGAGGAAGAGCACCGCGGGAATAACGACGCAGAACGCCACCTGTATGCGGCGTTTCGAATGTTCGCGGCGACGGTCGGCGGCCTCGTCGGCGGTTTCCTGCAGCGCCTCGTAAACTGCCGCCGAGGACGTGTAGTTCGCCCGGGCCGTCTCCATCGCGTGGGCTTGGCGAGATTGGCGCGCCGCAAGCGTTTCCAGTCGGTCGCGCAGAGCCCGCTCGTCAGAGACGGTCAGCCGGGAAAGGCGGCGGCCGACGGCGCGCTCGTGAGTGCGCAGCTCTTCGGCGGCCTCATCGGCCGCAACGTGCAAGCGCTCGATGTCCACCGCCAGCTTGTCGCGCTCGACATCAAGGCTCTCCACGGCACTTTTCGCTGTGGTCAGAGCCTCAATGACCCGGTTGGCTTCCGCCACGCGCTCGGCCATGGCGGCGCGCTCCGGCTCCAATTCGTGCAGCTCGCGGTCTTGGGCTCGCAGCACGTCGGCCGCATCCGATGCCGCTTGCTGCTCGGCGCGCAGTTCGTTGCGGCGGGCCAAAAGCTGCGGGATGGACTGCTCCGCCGAGGCGGCGCGCGACGTGAAGGCAGCCAGGCGCTCGTTCACATGGGCCAAGGCATGCGCCGGCGACGACCCGGTTCCCGAGCCCGCCGTGAGCAGCTTCGCAGTGGTGTCCGTCGTGTTGCGCAGCGAGCGCAGCTCATCGCTGTTCAGCGAGAACATCGTGCGGTAGGTGTCCTTGTCGATATCTTCCACCAGCCACTCGTCGCCCTGAAGACCGTCGACGTTTCGCTGGCGAGCGAGCGTGTAGATTTCAGGAACGGCACCGGCGGTGGCCTGCGCGGCCCCGAACAGCAGCGACCCTGCCCGCTCGGCTCCCTCGGGCTTGTAGGTGTTGCGGTTGCCGCGAGCCTCTTCCCAACCGAACAACACGCCGCCCACGAAGGAGGCAATAGTGGTCTTGCCCGCCTCGTTGGGGCCAAACACGATGTTCAGCGCCGGGCCGAACGGGCCGACAACGGTATCATGGAAGCGCCCGAAGCGCTCCATATGAAGCGTACGCAGGTAGGCTGGGGTTTGCTCGCTCATCGACCATCGCCCCCCTGCAGCAGAAGATCGAGCACCAGATGCGTAGCCTCTTCGGTGAGCTGGCGCGCTTTTTTCTCGGAAAGCGCCGAGGTGAGGGGCACGTTGCGGGCGAGGTACTCCTCTTGAAGATAATCGATCTGACCGGGCAAATCGTCCGCGAAGCTGTCGGCGGTGCGCAGAAACACCGCGGGGAAAAGGCCTTCGGCCCGTAGAGCCGCCTCATCGATAGGGGCGGTCGTGGCATCGAAGAGCCCATCGCAGAAGAACTCGGAGTACGAGTCGTTCAGCGATTCGCGCACCTCTTCCAAAACCCCTGGCCGCGCAAGGACCTCGTGCAAGGGGGTGGCGCCCACGAACGTGATGCGCGAGACCATCATCTCGCACGAAGCGTCGCCGTTAACGGCGAACAGCTCGCGCATCGTCTTGGCGACCAGAGCCGGGATGTTCGCGCAATCGGAGGCATCTACCTTGACGGCCTCCCATACCACCGAGGCCGTGGGCACAAAGGCAATTTCGGGAGGCCGGCCCACCGATAGCGTCACGAGGTTGACGCCACGCGGCCCTGTCTCCCGCACATCGCGCCCTTGAATGCAACCGGAAAAGACAATGCGCGGCACGCGCTCGTCGTTGACCCAGCGCTTGTGAATATGGCCCAAGGCCCAGTAGTCGAAGCCCGCGCGGAGCAGCTCCACCGGATTAGTCGGCGCCTTCACCGGGTCCAGCGTAAGCCCGGTATGAAGCACGCCCACGGCATAGGGAGCCTCGGCAGCGCGCGGCCCCAAAGCGCGGATGGCCGCCGCCCGGGTAATGCCCTCGGCGATGTTCTCGTTGGGAGACCACACTTTGTTGGGATAGCCCCGGCCGCCAATAATGGTGAGGGGCCGTCCCTCCTTTTCGAACAAGGCGAAATCGGGGCGATCGGCGGCGAGCATGGTAGTCGAAGGGGGCAGGGCGAAGAAGTCCTGCTGCCACAGGCTGAGCGGGTCGTGGTTTCCCGTGCACAGATACGAGGGAATGCCCTCGGCATCCAGACGGTGCAGCCCTTCGAAAAAGCGCAGGTAATCGCGATAGGACGCCCTTACGGAATCGAAGATGTCGCCGGAGACGACGACGAAATCGACGCGGCGCGTTACCGCCAATTCCACCACGCGGTCCCAGGCGGCGGGAATCGCCTCGGTAAGTCGGCGGGCCCACTCGTCCGACAGGGCCCGCAGCCCACGAAAGGGGGCGCCGATATGCAAATCAGCGGCATGGAGGAATGTGAGAGAATCCGCCACAGGCACCCTTAGTACCCGCCGACGCGCGAGTCGTCGATAAAGTCCATGAACTTGGTGAACTCGGGGTTGAAGGCGAGGTCGATGTCGCGCGTGGCGCCGTTGCGGTGCTTGGCCACGATAAGCTTGGCCATGCCCAAATCGGGGCGGCTCTCGCTTTCGGCCTCGATCTCGTTCATCGAACGGTCGATGAACATGACGATGTCGGCGTCCTGCTCGATAGCGCCGGAGTCGCGCAGGTCGGAAAGCATGGGGCGCTTGTCCTTGCCGCGCTGCTCGATGGCGCGGGAGAGCTGCGAGAGCGCAATCACGGGCATGTTCATTTCCTTGGCGAGAATCTTCAAGCCGCGGGAAATCTCGCTCACCTGGTCATTGGTGGATTTGTGGGCCGTCATGGGGCCGGGCTGCATAAGCTGCAGGTAGTCCACGATAATGAGGCCCTTCTGACCCTCTTTCAAGTTGTGCAGCTCGCGGCGGCCCTTGGCGCGGGCCTCCAGCACAGAAAGGCCCGGAGTGTCGTCGATAAACATATCGAGCTGGGAAAGCTTTCCCGAGGCCTCTGCGAGCGCGCCCCAGTCGCCCTCGGCGATAAAGCCGCTGCGCAGCTTCGAGAGGTTCACGCGGGCCTCGGCGCACAAAATACGCTGAACAAGCTGCTCGGCACCCATTTCCAAAGAGAAGAAGGCCACGGCCACGCCGGCCTTGGCAGCATTGGTGGCAAGGTTCAGGGCAAAGGAGGTCTTGCCCACGCCGGGTCGCGCAGCAAGGATGACGAGGTCTCCCCCGCGGAAGCCGTGGAACAGGTCGTCGGCATCTTTGAAGCCCGTCGGCACGCCGGCCATCTTGTCCTTCTGGCTGGCGAGGCGGGAAATCTCCTCGTAGGCATCGGCCACCAGCTCGTCCATCTTGCGGAACGACGAGTTGACGCGCTTCTCGGTAACGTTGAAAAGCGTCTTTTCGGCCTCTTCCACCACCTGGTCCAAATCATCGGGCGCATCGTAGGCCAAGGCGTTGATCTGCGTCGCGGCGAACACCAGCTCGCGCAAAATGGACTGGCGCTTGACGATATCGACATGGCGCTCCCAGCTGGTGAGGGAGAACGTGTTGTCCGCCAGCTCGGCCAGATACGCACGACCGCCCACCGCTTCAAGTTGGCCCGAGGCCTTCAGCGTGTCGGCCAAGGCAATAGGGTCAACAGGGATATGGCGGTTTGTGAGGCTGATGATGGCCTCGAAAATAGTGCGATGCGACGGACGGAAGAAGTTCTCGGGGCGCAGCTTCAGCACCACGTCTTCGGTCACCTCGCCGTTGAGCAGACAGGCAGCCAAAACCGATTGCTCAGCCTCGATATTCTGGGGCAACTGGGCTCGGGGGGCAAGTCCCGGAGTGTTGTTCGCATCAGCAGGAGGATTGGGCTGGTAGGGCATGGGGAAGTCCTTCGTTTCGTCGGTGAGCCTATTGTAACGCGTTTCCTCACGAGGCGGGACCACCCTTGAGCGTGATGCCTCGTTGCGTTTCCCGTCGGCGCCATCGGATACGCAGTCCTCCGTGTTTCACGGGAAACAGCGCCATTATAGAAAATGGCCCCTCCGAGGAGGGGCCATCAATGGGTCGCGCGGAGAGAGGACTACTCCTCAGTCTCGGTCACCTCAACCTCGACCGTGCCGTCCTCGGCGATCTGGCCGTCAACCTCGACGGTCTCGTCAGCCGGAGACTCGGCGATCCCGATAGCCTCTTCGATGGCCTCGATGGCCTCTTCGGCCTCGGACTCGCCAGCGACGACCACGGTCACCGTGCCCTTGATGTCGCGGTACAGCGACACCGACACCTGGTAGGTGCCCGCCATCTTGATGGGCTTACCCAGCTCCACACGACGACGGTCGATCTCGATGTCAAGCTGCTCGGCGATGGCGTCGGCCACGAGCGGAGCCGTGACAGAGCCGAAGAGCACACCCTCCTCGCCCACCTGGGCGATGATGCGGACGGTGACATCGTTGAGCTTCTCGGCCAGAGCGTTGGCATCGGCAATGCGGGTCTCCTCGCGCTTGGCGATGTTCTTCTTGCGCTCCTCGAGCTGCTTCAGGTTGCCCGGAGTGGCCTTAACGGCGTAGCCCTGGGTCAACAGGAAGTTGTTGGCAAAGCCGCGGTTGACGTCGATGACGTCGCCCTCGCCGCCCTTGCCCTGAAGTTCCTTAAGAAGAATAACTTTCATGGTTGTCCTCCCTTCGCTTAGCGGTTGCGGCGATCGCCACGGCCGCTGACAGCGGGGACGGCATAGGGCATGAGAGCCATAACGCGGGCGCGCTTGACGGCCTCCGCGATGTCGCGCTGGTGCTGGGTGCAGGCACCGGTCACGCGACGGGGCTTAATCTTGCCACGATCGGTAACATACTTGCGCAGCATTTGAGTATCTTTGTAATCGATATACTCCACGTCGTCTTTGCAGAACTGGCAATACTTACGACGAGGCTGCTTAGCGTAATCGGCCATTTTAACCTCTTTCGTTTCGCTTAGAACGGAATGTCATCATCGTACACGGAAGAGGAAGCGTCGATTGCCGGCGCGACCGGGGCAGCCGCCGGCGCGGGGGCCGGAGCGCTGTAGGCCTGAGCAGCCGGGGCATAGCCCTGGTTGCCGCCGAAATCGCCACCGTAGGACTGGGCACCGCCGCCGTTGCGGCTCGACATGAACTCGAGCTCGTCAACGATGACTTCGAGCTTGCTGCGCTTCTGGCCGTCGCGCTCCCACTGGCTCCAGCGAAGCTTGCCCTCGATGGACACCTTAGTGCCCTTGGACAGGTACTGGGACAGACTGCGCGCCCGAGCGCCGAACATGGTGCAATCGACGAAGTTCGGGTAATCCTCCCATTCGCCGGTCTGAGGATTCTTGCGACGGTCGTTCACCGCCACGCCGAAGCTCATGACGTCCATGCCGGACTGGGTGTTGCGCAATTCAGGGTCGCGGGTCAGATTGCCGCTGATAATCACTCGATTGATGCTCATTTCTACCTCTTCTCATGGTGAGCGCCTCAAGCAAGGTCGCTCGGTTTCCAACTAGTCGCGATCGGTGCGGGCGACGACCATGTGACGCATAACGGCATCGTTGATGCGCAGCACGCGATCGAGCTCGGCAATGCTCTGCGGGTCAGCGTGGAAATCGATGAGAGTGTAGTCACCATCGGACAGACCGTTGATCTCATAAGCGAGTTTGCGCTTGCCCCAATTGTCGACATTGTCCACAACGCCCTCGGCGTCAGTAATCGTCGTCTCGATGCGCTTCATAACGCCGGCACGAGTCTCATCGTCGATCGTAGGAGCAACAATAAACAGCAGTTCATAAGCCTTCATCAGCTCACCTCCTTTGGACTTTACGGCTCCGGGCTGGTGAAGGCACACACCGGAGCAGGAATAGCCTTGCCATTCTAGCAGAGCTCTCCTCTTCTGGTGCGAAACGGTCTTTTCCCATCACGGTAAGCACACATTGCTTCGGTCGCTGGCAACACTATAGAAGCGCAAAACCGCAAAAATGACGGCGGGAAATCCCGATGGGTCCCTCCCCCGCACCGCACGATTGTCGCTTGATAGTCGCCGTTTTGCCTCCCACTCTTCTCGCCCGCAACCAAAAAAGGCGGGGCCTTCCGGCCCCGCCTAGATTTGACTGGCGCCCCCGAGAGGACTCGAACCTCCGACGCACGGTTTAGGAAACCGACGCTCTATCCGCTGAGCTACGGGGGCGAATAGAAAGAAGCCTGCCGTTAAATATTCTTCAGCAGCTCCATGACAAAATCGGTGTTAAGGGCGAGCATGTCGTTGTCGATGTTCTCGATGACGTCATCCTCTTCGGCGAAGAACGCCGGCTTGCCATTGGCCATGCCAGCCAGATGCATCGCCTGCTGCCCATGCTTGAGCACGTAGGCCGAAGCGCTATCGCGCCACTCCATGGTACCTTCGGGAACCTTCAGCCCCACGGCCTGCCCGGCCTTGCGGGCCAAGCGCTTCATGCGGCTGGAGGCCTTCTTCGAGAGATAGGTGCCCTCTTTGTTGATGAGCGTCAGCTCGCCGTCGCCCAAACCTTCCAGCTCAATGACGATAGAGCCCTTCATGTCAGCCTCGTGGGCTTCCATGAAGGCCTTCGTGCCGCCGTTGCCAGCAAGCTCAGAGCCAAGGGCCACGAACCAGACTTCCATGTCGATGCGCTCGCTGCGGAGCTGCTCAATCTGCTCGATGGCCGGATCGGCCTCGAACACGAAGTCGGAGGGAAGACCCTCGGCAAAGACGCTGGCCGCCTCGCGAGGGGCCTCGTCTTCGGCGGGAATCTCTTCCTCGACTTCGTCATCGAGCATATCCCGCGAGAAGGCGCCGCCCTCGAACGGACGGCCGCGACGGTTCAGGGAACGAGGGGCCGGGAACTCCTCATCGGCGAAGTCGTCATCGAACTCGGGAGCGAAAGTCATGGTCGCATCGGCGGGCGCATAGTCCTCGCTGTCATCGAACTCGTCGTCATTGCGGAAGCTCTCCCAGCCGCCGCGGGCCGCGCCCGCTTCCCGGGCGTCGAACCCTTCCTCCACCTCAAGCCATTCCTGGGGCGTCGACTGATCGTCCCGGTTCTTGCGGCGCAGCTTCCCGAAAAGACCGCCGAAGCGGCTCTTGGGCATTTCCACATAGCCGGGGCCGGCCATGGCGCCGGTTTCCGTGACCTGCTCGGCATAGGCCGAATCGTCGACATCCTCGATGTAGAGGTCTTCCTCGGTGGCGTTTTCAATAAGCTCCTCGCCAATGGGCGCCGCCGCGCCGGTGGCTCCCATAGCCGAGAACGTGCCGGCCAGATTGATGCTGCCGGAAAGACCGGGGTCTGACGGGAAAGCACCCCCACCCAGCGAAGGCAGCGCGTCGAACAACGACGCCTCGCGAGAGGAGGTGGCCGCCGGGGCGGCCTCGGCGATTTCGGCCACAGCCGGGATAACGGCGCTCAAATCGTGCACCCGGCCGTCGTGGGCAGGGCGCTGCTCGGAAAGAGGCGCCGCTTGCTGGCGATCTTCCATGGAGATGCGCGGCAGCTCCTGCGAAATGCCGATATCGGGCAGGGAGATAGCGCGACGGCGGCGGTGAGCCGGCGCCGGCGCGACATCGGCGGGCGCAGAGGCGGGCGCCGGCGCGGCGACAACTTCGCCCACCGAAGGCACCACCAAGCGACAGGCAGGGCCCTCGGCAGGTGCGGCAGGGCTCGGCACCGCCTGCAGATCGGAGAGGTTGATGGGCGCTGCGGCCACGGTGGCCCCGGTCAGCGGACGCTGGCCGTCGCGAACGAGGACATCCGGGTCCTCCGTGGGAAGGGAGACGGGCGCGACCTCGGGAACCGCGTCAAGACCCCGCGGGGCCGAAATATCGTCGGCCGGCGAGGGCACCTCGATGGCGGGCGCCTCGGCAGCATCGATGGTCGGCAGGCTCGAAGACGTCGCCGGCACAACCTCCGGTGCAACCTCGGGCACCTCAACCACTGCGGGCACCTCGATGACCTTCTCATCTTCCTCAGCGGCCACCGGAGTCAAGTCGGCGATAACCCCGGTCGGAGTCGCGCCGGCCGCCGCCGAAGCGGCCCTTACCGAATCGCGCATGCCACGCATGCGCTCGGAAAGCTCGTCGGCCGTGCTGCGCTCGCTCTCTTCGCGGGCGTTAATCTCTTCCTCGACTTTTTCCAGAGCCGTCGCATAGCGCGAGCGTTGGGCCGGCTTTTCCGACCGCGGCTTTTTCGCCTGCTCCTGGCCCTTTTTGAACCAATCGGGCACATTCGGCTCGCCGGACACCGCAACGGGCGCCACCGACATCGGGGCGGAGACGGGCATAACCTCGGCGGCATCATCAGCGGAAGAGGCAGCAGCAGACGCGGCAACGACCACCGGGACCTCTCCCTCAGATTCCGAAACAAGGACCTCGTCGGTCGCGGGCGCTTGGGAGACCGGTTTGCCGGAAAGGGCAGCCACCGCAGCTTTGGCGGCGGCGAGACGCTCTGCGGCAGATTCCATAGAGGTGCCCAAATCGTCGGCCGTATTCCCGACGTTGTAGGAAATCTCCGCTCCCTCGGGAACGAGGCCGGCAGATTGGGCCGCCTGCTCGCCATGGATGGTGGGGGCAGGCTCGTCGGGAAGGTCGCGCGATGCGGCCACGCGAGCGGCCACTTCCAGGAGCACCGCCACACCGGCGGCGTTGCAGTTGGCGCCCTCGTTGTAGTTTGCCAACTTCTCCAAGCCGAACGACACCGCGGGCAGCACGGCGAGCACCATGCCCACCGCCAGCAGCCCATTGAACGCAATGAGCCCCGTGCCCTCCGGCGATGCGACAGTGCGAATAATCATGAGCGCGGGCATGAGCACCAGCGCCACAAGCTCGGCCCAGTAGATGACGGGCAGCGCCGCGAGCACCGGGGCCTTCAGACCTCGGCGAACCTTACCGCTGTCGTAATTGGCCACGACAATGACCTTGCGGCGGCGCGAGGCGCGGCTCGGCGATTTGGCCGGAATGTATTTGGCCACCACGTTCTGGCTCACGCCGCGGTTGAGCAGGCGGGAAAGAACGGGCTTGTCGAACACCTCGGCGGCGACAAGCGCGGCGCACAGAACCGCGATGACCGTGGCTGGGATAGCCAGCACCGACACAATAGTGGCCAGCAAAATGACGAGCACCGCCACGCCGCTGCACAACGCGCGCGGCAGCGAGCTGTCGGGGTTGCACTGAAAGTCTTCCATCGACGCAGTCAGCCCCGCCGTAGCGGAAAGCTGCTCGCTGATATAGAGGGCCGCACGCTGCTCTTCCTCGGTACCCGCCGGGCGCGGGCCGATTTCCTGAGACAGGTATGCGACGTGTTCGTTCACTTCGGCCATGTACGTTGCCTTTCCTCGTTTAAGAGGTTGGTAGGACATAATTATCGTAAGTATACGCCATTACGCGGAAGTTCCCAGATATTCACGAAGAAACGCGTCGGCATTCCCCGCTTTCAGGCGCTCGGCCTCATAAGCGGCCTTGTCAGACTCAATGGCGGCATAGAAACGATTGGCCACAAGGCGCTCGGGGTCGTCCTCGCCGAGGTTCTGGGCCAAATCGGCCGCCTCGGCTTCCAAGGCGTTGTAACGGTCGTTTTCCGCCGCAAGCTCCTCCTTGTTCCGAGCCAGATAGGCCGCATCGGCGGCGAGGGCAGCCTGCTGGGAGGCGAGCCGGCGAGCCACGTACTCGTTGAAGGACTCAAGGGCCAGGCCCGGATACACCGCCTCGGCCTGGGCGAAATTTCCCTGGGCCTGTTCGAGCAGCGACAAGGCCTCCTCGCTTTTGGCCTGCGAGCCGCGCACGTTCTGCTCGGTCATCTCCTCCATAAGCGCCGTAGCCTCGCGGGCCGCCGCATCCGCATCGATGACCGCCTTCCAACCAGCGCGGGCATCGAGAAACGCTTCCGTGGCCATAAGCGATTCCTCAATGATGCTCACGCCGGCATCCAGCATATTCAACCGTGAGCGAGCGGCGGTAACCGCCTGGGCTGCCGCCTCTTTGTCAGTGTTGTCGGAAAGCGAGGGCTGCAGCGCCTCCACGGCGGCGATAACCTCCTCCAGCTGGGTACGCGCCGGTGCAATATCGGCTACCACGGCGCGGTACCCCTCAACGAGAGCCGACGACGACGGCGCGCGATCTCCTGTGGCCGAGGCAACCAGGCGCTTGGGGTCGTACTGCTCCATAACGAGCTTGTCGAAGGGGATGAGGATCTCATCGCACTGGTTGAGGATATCGAACTGAGCATTCAGCGTATCCCTCAACGAGGTCTGCCGCTCTTTCATGGAGAGCAGCGCCTGGCCGGCCACAAGGGCTAGGGCCAGAAGCACGCATATCACCACGACCGCCGGCACAATGCCGCGCAGGCCGCGCTCGACAGTGCTCGTCCCGGAGGAAGGTGCGGAAGCGCCCCCCGAAAGCACGATCGATTGGCTCTTAGCCGGTGTGGACCGAGGTTTTCCCCTTTTGCCCAAGGTGAACAGCGATACCTTGCCCGCCGCCGCATCGCGCCGCTCGCGCTCTTCGGCATCGCGGGCCTCGCGGGCGGCGTCCAGCACGCTGAACGAGATCTCATTGGAAGAGCCCTGGGTGCGGCTCTTAATGTGCATCGGATGGTGGGGCTTTTTCGCGGCCATAGTCGATTCGGTACCTTAGTGCGCGGCGGCTATCTCGGCGACGACTTCCGCAGCAGAGAGGAATCGGATGTTCTGGCTGGGCAGCGAGCGCAAAAACGTCTT
This sequence comes from Adlercreutzia shanghongiae, assembly GCF_035830635.1. Taxonomy (NCBI): domain Bacteria; kingdom Bacillati; phylum Actinomycetota; class Coriobacteriia; order Eggerthellales; family Eggerthellaceae; genus Adlercreutzia; species Adlercreutzia shanghongiae. The sequence continues at coordinate 124,065 of NZ_JAYMFI010000003.1, forward strand.
TCCGTAGCCTTTTGTAACCAGACGCTTATCGGCGAGAATGAGGATGCCCTGGTCGTCGGCCTTGCGAATAAGGCGGCCGGCAGCCTGCTTGGTTTCCAATACGGCGGCGGGCAGCACATAGCGGCGCCAGGCGGCATCATCGCGGGCGGCGCGCTCGCAGGACAGAGGGTCAGTGGGCTTTGAGAACGGAAGCTTCGGAATGACCACACCCTTAAGGGTGGAACCCGGCGCGTCGAAACCCTCCCAGAAGCTCTTCAGCGCGAACAGCGACAGGTGCTCGTCGGCCAGGAAATCGTCGCGCAGCCCCTTCACGGACACGCCCCACTTCTGGCAGACCACGCGCAGGTTGTCCGGCTTCAGCGCCGGCTGAACCTCGTCGAAGCACTTTTCCATCTCGCGACGGTTGGTGAACAGGGTAAGCATCGAGCCCTGCTGAGCACGGTGGGCGCCGATGAGCAGCTTCTGCAGGGCATCCAAATAGGCCGGCTCGTTGGGCTCAGGCATGTCGTTTACCACGTAGACGATCATCTGGCTGTCGAAGTCGTAGCTCGACGAGAGCAGAAGCTCATCGGCCGCCGAGTACTCCCCCGCATTCAAGCCCATGGCGTTGGCAAAGCTCGTGAAGGCGCCGTCCACTGTCAGCGTGGCCGAGGCGTACACCACCGAATGGGTTCGGGCGTACAGCGTTTCATTCAGCGTCTCGCCGACCGACACGAGCAGCGCCTCAAGTTTGTTCTGGGGGCGGTCGGTCTTGCGGCTGAGGCTCGCGGCATACACGTAGCGCTCGGGGCACTGCGTGCAGATAACCTCGACATTCTGGATAATCTCCTTCATCTCCATGGCGATAGAGGCAATTTCGCGCTGGATGACAGCGGCGCCTTCAATGTCTTCCAGGTACCCGACCAGCTCCTGGCATACGGTTACCATTTTCTCCGCGCGCTCGGCCATCTCGCGGCCCAGTCGGGCGATGTTCTGGAAAATAGACCCGCGGCGAATCTCGTCGTTCAGCCACAAGTCAACGTTCTCGTAGCCCTTCGATCGCTTGTTGGTGTCATAGAAGAACAAATCGGGCAGGGCCTTGCAGAAGGCCTCGGCCGCCGTGCCGAAATCGGCGCCAGCGCGGCGGGCCTTGCCCGTGAGGCCGTAAAACAGCGTGGTGGACGATTCATTGCCGGGCATGACCACCGTGCGCTCGGCGCGCACGAACACATTGCGGCGCGACTCCTCGGATGCCACGCGGCGCACCAGGGAGAGGATGTCGTCTTCGGCCAGCTCAAGGGAAAATGCGCGGCGGGCCTCGTTTTCGGCACTGTGGGCCTCGTCCACCACCCAATAGCGAATCGGCGGCAGAAGACCGCCATCGGCGGCCAGGTCGCAGAACAGCAAGCTGTGGTTGGTCACGACGATGTTGGCCGCCTCGGCCTTGCGGCGCGAACCGTGCACGAAGCACGAGGTGCCGAAGAAGGGACACTTGCGGCGCAGACAATCGTGGCTTGTCGTAGTAATCGCCCAGCGAGGCAGGGTACGGTAATCTATCTTGAGCCCGTCGATATCGTCGTAGGCCGTCTGCTCTATGAAGGAGAGCAGGGCCGCCAAGGCGGGAGCCTGAGACTTCTGCTCCTTTCCCACGGTGCGCATCGCCGGACCATCCACCACCAAGCGCTCCACCTTGCGCAGGCAGGGATAATGGGAGAATCCCTTCAGCGCGGCGTAGGTGAGCGTGCCTCCCAGAGCTTCCGAGAGCGCGGGCAACTCGTGGTAGACAAGCTGATCGAGCAGGGCGTTGGTCTTTGTGGCCACGCCAATATTGATACCGTTGTCGCGGGCAATTACCGCAGAGGGCATCAAATAAGCCATGGATTTGCCCACACCGGTACCGGCCTCCACCATGAGGTTGCGCGAGCGGGCGAAAGCGCTGCGAACCGCTTCGGCCATGGCCACCTGCTCGTCGCGCTGCTCGTAATCCTGGTAGAGAGACCCTACGACGCCTTCGGCGGTAAAGGCCGCGGCAACCGTCTCTGCGGTGGGAAGAAGGATAGACCGCGCCGGATCGGCCGCAATTTCGTCGGCATCCACCAGCGACCTCATATCGGTCTTGCCCACGCGCTCGCGACGCAACGTGCGGAGCGAGAAAGGAAGAGGGCTTTCTGCGGATACCTCGTTGGTCTGTTCCGCAAAGTACTGGAACACCACCACCGTCGGCCACTCGTCGGGGGTGGCCATACCGGCAATCTCGCGCAGCAGCATGACGGGCATAGCCTCAACGGCGGCCAGAAGAATGCGCAGCAAGGCACAGGTGGCCGCCACATCCTCATCGGCGCGATGGGTTGAGCGGGGGGCTCCAAAAGCCTTCACCAAATCGATGAGCCGGTGAGATTTCATACGCGGCAAGGCGATGCGCGACAAATCGAGCGAATCGACCCAGGTGTTCTCGAGCAAAGGGTAGCCGGCAGGATGCTTAGTCGTGAAATTGCGATCGAACTCGGCATTGTGAGCCACCACGGTAGCATCCCCCACAAAGGCGGCCAGGGCTCCGAGAGCCTCAGAGGCGCTCGGCGCATCGGCTACATCCTCATCATGGATGTCCGTCAAGTGAGCCACATCTTCCGGAATGAGCTTCCCCGGGTTCACGAAGGTCACGAACCAATCGACAATCTCGCCGTTCTGCACACGGGCCGCCGCAATTTGCGTCAGCTCGTCGTGAGCCAGAGAGAAACCCGTTGTTTCCGTGTCGAGCACTACGATATTGCTGTCGAACTTCCCAAAATCGCTCTGGCGGGCCCGCTCGGGCAGAGACTCATAGCGCTCTACAATTTCCCAGGGCGTTCCGTCGCTTATAAAGTTCTTCAGCTGTCCTTTTAAGGGGGTGGTTTCACGTGACATGGTGCAGCCTATCTACCGCGGCGCCCTTGGTGGTGAAAAAAAGGAACCTCGGCCTAGCGAGAGTTCCCTGATCCATCGGGCTCGGTTATGGTGTTCTCGAAACGGTAGGTATTGTATCAGTCAGGGCGGAGATAACATTCATGGAACGGTATTTCGGTACATATCAAACATTTCGAACGCTGTCGAAGAAAGATGCAGCGCTTCTTATGAGCTCGAACACCCTCGTGGGCGACCGCTACGCCATTGAGTGTCTACTGGAGGAAGGCAAGCACCGCGCATGGCTCATCAACAAATTTGGCGAGCGCATCGGCTATTTCGGGGAGGACTTCTCTCGCACGCTCAGTCTCTACAAGGCCGACGGCATGAGTCTCGTGGGAATCCTTTCTTTCATCGCCTTCACGGAAACACCTGAGCCGGGCGAGTACTGGGGCCAGGCCGCCGTCATCGCTTACAACCCTGCGTACAAAGATGAGTTCAATACCTTCATCAACGGGGTGTGCGGCCTTATCGGCAAAGGCATTCGCCCGAAGCTCTCCTTCGAAGGGTCGGCGGTGGACGAGGTTATCTCCTCGAAGGGCACCTGGCTGCCCAGCGACCGCGAGCCTTTGCCCGAGAAGCAGCGCGGCATGGCGCTGCTTAAGACCCGCCGCGGCTTCATCGACGGCCTCGTGGAAGCAGGACGCTCGGGCAACAAGGGATGCTACTTTCTCAGCTGGGCCTTCCTGCTTGCCCTTGTTGCTGCGATTATCTTCGGGCTGAAATCCTGCGGCGTCTTCTAACAACAGAACACCTGTTTGGATTACAATCCCAGCTCAAGCATGGAAAACGCCGCTCATGAAGCGGCGTTTTCTCGTTTCAATGAAGCTTATCGAGGGCATTGGCGCTACCGGGCGTCCTCGAAGGCATATTCGATAAGTTTCGTACACAGCTCCGGGAAGCTGATACCGGCGGCGCGGGCCGCGTCGGGCAAAAGGGACGTAGCCGTCATGCCGGGAATCGTATTAGTTTCCAAAATCCAGGGAATGCCCTCTCCATCAAGAATAAAATCAGAACGGGAAACGCCGCTGCAATGAAGCGCCTTATGCGCGTTCACGGCCGCCTGCATCACCTGCTCAGTGAGCTTCTCGCTCAGCGGGGCCGGACAATTGTGCTGCGATCCGCCCGGCGCATACTTCGAATCGAAATCGTAAAACTCGGCTTTAGGTACGATTTCAATGACCGGGAGAGCGAACGGCTGGTCATTACCCAGAACCGCAACGGTAAGTTCGGTGCCGGAAATATACTTCTCCACTACCACCAGCTCATCTATCTCGAAGACCTTCTCAATCGCCTCGGCTATGGCCTCAACACCCTCAACGATGTAAATACCCAGCGCACTGCCCTCCGTCGCTGGCTTCACGACGCAGGTTCCACCCATAACCTGAGCAATCTCGTCAACGGAGTACGGTTCGCCCTTTTGCAGGTACTGGAACGGCGCTGTAGGAATGCCGGCACGCTGGTAAAACAGCTTCGACTGGGCTTTATTCATAGCTGTTGCGCTCGACCACACGCCCGGCCCGGTATACGGTAGGCCGATGGTTTCCAGAAACCCCTGAAGCGCGCCGTCTTCTCCGCCCTTCCCGTGAAGACAGAGGAAAGCGACATCGAACGAGCCTTCGAGGAGTTGAGCTAAATCAGCATGGCGAGCGGGATCAAGCTCCGTCACCAGAAAGCCCGCCTCGCGGAGCGCTGCGCCTGCCCCTACACCCGAGGCAAGGGAAATCTCACGCTCGCCGCTGGTTCCTCCAGCAAGCAGCGCCACACGACACTTCGCAGGTTCAATCATCGCAGCCATAGACCTTCCCTTTCGAACGGTAAATGCCTGAGGGCAGTATATCAGAGCAGTCTCAGGGTCTATAATGAGTCTATGAATAACGAACTAATAAAGTTTTCCGAAGATGAACTATGCACCCTGCTTGCCTCGTGGGGTTATCCTCGCTTTCGTGGTAAACAGGTTTTCGAATGGGTCCATCACCACCACGCGAGCTCTTTTGACGAGATGAGCAACCTCCCGAAAGACCTCCGAAAACGTCTAGCTGACGAGTTCCCCCTCAATGCCATAGCCTTACTCGATCGACAAGTATCCCAAGATGGGACGCGTAAATACGTTGTTCGGCTTTCCGACGGCACGTTGGTCGAGACCGTAGGCATGCCCGTGTTTAAGAAAGATGGCTCCATAGATCGCCTCACCGTTTGCGTATCCTCCCAAGTGGGCTGCCCTATGGCTTGCCGTTTTTGCGCCACTGGCCGCGAAGGCCTTACCCGCAATCTGGAGGCATCGGAAATTATCGCCCAGGTCGCGCTCGTGCAGAAGGATTTCAAAAATCGAGTAAGCAATATCGTTGTTATGGGACAAGGGGAGCCGTTCTTGAATTACGAAGAGGTTCTTTCGGCTCTTCGTATTCTCAACAGCAGCCAGGATTTCAATATCGGAGCCCGCCACATCACGATATCCACCTGTGGCCTCATAACCGGCATCAACCGCTTCGCAGAGGAGCCCGAGCAATTCACCCTTGCTGTATCGCTTCACTCAGCGATACAGCGCAAACGCGACGCTCTCATGCCGAACGTTTCCCAACAACCCTTGCCCCTGCTGAAGGAGGCTTTGCGAGCGTACACTCAAAAGACCAACCGTCGCGTCACTTTCGAATATCTTCTCATCGAAGGCGCCAATGACTCCGAAGAAGACTTGCAAGCGCTTATTGAGTTCTGTGAAGGACTTCTCTGCCACGTCAACCTCCTTCCCGTTAACACCGTTGACGGCTCTCCCCTTAAACCATCCTCGGAGGAAACTGCCAACCATTGGGTTACCTCTCTTTCAAGTCATGGCATCGAGACGAGCTTCAGACGGTCGCGCGGCTCCGATATCGATGGTGCATGTGGTCAATTGAAGAACAAAATGAAGCGCGTCCAGGATTGACGAAGACACTCCCTTTCTGTTTCACGTGAAACATCGGAACAGGAAGGGAGTGTTATGTAAAATATTTTCCATGAGTATTATCATAGCTTCTTAAAGGGCCTTCTGAATTTAAAAACCCCTTGTTTCACGTGAAACAAGGGGTTTTTTAATATGAGAGATTTATACGGTTCCTACTCACCGAGAAGCTCATTGAAGAGTCTCTGTAGATCCTCTTCGTCTTTGAACTCGATCTCAATCTTGTTCTTACCCTTCGAGGACTTCACGCGCACATTGGTTTTAAGAGTCTCGCGCAAGGTCTTCGCTACCGATTTGTACACTGCGGGCAGAGGCTCTCGGTTGTTCGGCGCCGAGGCCTCTTTCTTACCTGACATAAGACGTGCCAGATTTTCGGCATCACGAACTGTCATCGCGTTATCGATAATTTTTTGAGTCAGCGTAAGCCGGCCTTCTGCTGTAGGCACGGAAAGAATAGCGCGGGCATGACCGGCAGTAATTTTCTCTTCATACAGCAGCTGTTGAGCCTCTTCCGGCAAATCAAGGAGACGAAGAGCGTTGGCTACCGTCGAGCGCCCCTTCGAAACCGCCTGAGCGACTTCAGCCTGAGTCATAGACCGCCGCTCCATCAGACGGCGGTATCCATAGGCTTCCTCGATAGGATTCAGGTCGGAGCGTTGAATGTTCTCAATAAGCGCCAGCTCGAGAGCTTGATCATCGTCGGCTTCTTTGATTCTTACGGGAACTTTCTCCAGCCCCGCTGCCCGAGAAGCCTGCCAACGACGCTCTCCGGCGATAATCTGATACGTCCCATCAGCCATGTGCCGTACAAGAATCGGTTGAAGCAAGCCGTCTTTTTCGATAGAGGCGGCCAATTCCTCAATTTCCTCTTTTTTAAACTGAGTACGAGGCTGGTCGGGATTGGGAACGATCTTATCGAGAGAAACCTCGTCGGTTCTCTTAGAAGACGCTTGATCCGCAGAGGGAATAGTAGTAGTAATAATATCGCGGGTAACCGGCTCCGACACCACAGCGGGGTCTTCCTCCATCTCAGCAACCGTACGAGCCGGTCGCGTTGAAACCGGGGCTTCCATTGCTGCGGCCTCATCTACCTCCACTGTTACGCGCTGGCGCTCTGGCGCCGGTGCTGCGGGCGCAGGTGCGTCATAGGAACCGGGGAGGAGGGAGCCGAGGCCGCGTCCAAGACCTCCACGACGTTCAGGCTTAGCCACGAGCAATCACTTCCTTTGCAAGCTCAATATAGGAAAGAGAGCCTCTTCCCTTGGGGTCGTATTGCGTAATAGGCTGTCCGAAACTGGGAGCTTCGGACAACTTGACGGTTCGCGGAATGGGCGTAGAGAACACCAGGCGCCCGAAGTATTCGCGCACCTCATCAACAACCTGTTTGGAGAGGGTGGTACGGCTATCGTACATAGTGAGCAAGATACCATAGATATCCAGGGTTGGATTCAGGCGTGATTTGACACGTTTCATTGATTCAAGAAGTTTTGTCACACCCTCCAAGGCATAAAACTCACATTGAATCGGGATAAGCAGCTTGTCTGCAGCAACAAGGGCATTAACAGTCAAAAGGCCGAGAGAAGGAGGACAGTCAATGAGAATAAAATCGTATTTCCCGCGCATACAGCCAACAGCCTCTTTAAGACGATTCTCGCGAGCCATCTCGGAGACCAGCTCAACTTCGGCACCGGCAAGATTAATAGTGGCCGGCGCAATATCCAAACCCTCGGCAATATCGGGGATGATCACATTCTCGATAGGGACGTCGTTCAGCAGCACATCATAAATGCATTGTTGAATCAGACTCTTTTCCACACCAAGGCCACTTGAACAATTTCCCTGAGGATCAAGGTCTACCAACAGTACCTGTTTACCCATCTCTCCCAGTGCTGCACCTAAGTTGATGGCTGTTGTCGATTTACCGACGCCGCCTTTTTGGTTGATGATGGCGATAATCTTAGTGTGCCCGATGACATGCTTGACGGGCGCTTTGTCCTTGTAGGTCTTCAAGGGCTCTGTCGGCATATCAACTACTTCATAGGTGTCAGTTTCCCGGACAATCACTTCGATATCTTCCGGGTCTGTCTCCCTGAAGCTCTCAACTGCTTCCTCTTGTTCCTGAATTTGAGGCGTTTCAACCTCTTCGACAGCCTGGGTTTGTTTTGTGTCTCGTTTAAGACCATCAAAGAATCCCACAGGAACCTCCTTCCATAATTGCAGCTCAGTATAGCACCGACTAACGCCTGTTCAGGCGGTGTTCGATAGATGGATTCAAATTACGTGATGTTTCACGTGAAACATCACGGGCGAGGTTTCAAGGGTTGTTTCTGAGCAAGGCCGACTCTGCGAGGAAGCTTTATACGAGGACGAGCTACCTTCTCGAAAACCAAAATAGTCCGCTTAGTTTCTCTGTCGCTCAAGAGAGCTTCTCTTTGAGAAACAAGTTTCATGCCGACAAGATCTTGAACAGCTTTCGCTTCTTCAATCTCCTCGGAAGTCACTTGCGCCTTATAGCAGACAAGCCTCCCTCCCTTGAAGAGCAGGGGAGAAGCAAGTTCAATTAAAGAAACCAGTCGAGATAAGGCACGCGCAGTGAGGACGGCAAACCGCGCTTCGTACTCAACGGGTAAATCCTCAATTCTCTCGCTCGAGGTAGCCACCTGAGAGGAAAGACCGAGCTCGTCTAAAATTGACTGGACAATAGCCATCTTCTTCTTAACTGAATCTACGAGGATCGTCTGGCGGCCTGTGGCCAGAGCAAGGGGAACACCGGGAAAGCCGCCGCCAGAACCCAAATCGCCATACAATCCCTCGGGAGCCTCGTTAACTTCAGGTAGTCCCACCAGGGAGTCTTCGAGATGAAGAAGCATCGCTTGTTCTTCATTAGTGATACGGGTCAGATTCGTGATTTCGTTTGCCTTCAGAATATCGTCAAGGTACCTACGACAGAGCGCTTCGGTTTGCTCGCCCACCACCTTAACTCCTTTCCTGAAAACCAGTACGACACCATGATAAAGGAAAGAGGAGCAAGCAATCTTGCCCCTCTCGGTAACTTGAGATATCTGGAGAGATTCTACAGAGGAACCACCACAACGTGGCGAGACGGACCCTCGCCCTCGGAAACAGTCTCAACACGGTCATCATCGCGCAAGGCGATATGAACGATACGGCGCTCGTAAGGAGTCATGGGGCGAAGGCCAACTTTGCGGTGCTGGGAAGCAGCGCGATTGGCGGAGCTGCGGGCGATGGACTCCAGCTTCTGGCGCTGGCGATTCTTGTAGCCCTCCACATCCACGATAACGGGATAGCGGAAGCCAATAGTACGCACCGTGATCATAGAGACAATAAATTGCAGAGCATCGAGGGTTTTGCCATGACGCCCAATGAGAACGGCCATATCGTTACCGCTGATATCGAGGATAAGCTCGCCCTCGTCGCCTTCGTACTCATCGATGGTCACTTCGCCCACATTGAAGTACTGAAGGATATCCTGGAGCGCAGCGATAGCCGTATCGGCAATGTTGTCGAGCATCTCATCGGTTACCACAAGCTCATCTTCCTCAGAATCACTCACGCCAGCCGTCGCGGATTCCTCGTCCACCTCTTCGATGTCGTCGATGATTTCTTCGGTCTCTTCCGCCATGCTTACTCCTTACGTTTGGTACCGCGGTTGAATATTGCCGCGGAATGTACAAAGAGAGTGTTTCACATGAAACACTCTCTAAATTCAGCAATGCCTAGCGCTTCTTCTTCGGGCGCTTCTTCTTCTCTTTGCGCGTCACGTTGACTTCGACCGGTTTTACAACCAGCGCCTCTTCTTCTTCCTTGCGCTTATCGGCGGCACGACAACGGGCGAGCGTCAGCTGGTTCTGACCGATGCCGATCAGCGAGGAAGCACCCCAGAACAAAAGCACGCCGGCAGGAGACCCCCACGAAATCCAGAGCATCATAATAGACATGATGCCGCCCATCATGAGCGTCTGATTCTTCTGCTGGCTGTTTTCAGTCTTCAACTGCTGAAGAACCATAGGCAGGAAGGTTGCACCCGCGAAGATCACCATCAAGATAAGATAGGGAACAAACGTTCCAAAACCCTCGCTAAATGCCTGAGCAGGTGTAGTAACCAAACTAGGAACGATATTGTAGAACGAGTAAGTGCCTTCGCCGATTCGGTCGCCCATCTCGCGCAGTACCTGGAACAGGGCGATGAAGATGGGCATCTGCAGCAGCATGGGCAGGCATCCGGCAAGCGGGTTGAACTTCATCTCCGCGTAAATCTTCTGCATTTCCTGAGATTGACGCGTCGGGTCATCGGGGAAGCGGTCCTTCAGGGCCTGAATCTTCGGCTGCACCTTCTGCATGGCGTAGTTCGACTTCGCCTGCTTGTGCATGAGAGGGGCCACGATGATGCGGAAGATAATGGTGACGATGATGATCGCCAGGCCCCAGTCGTGGCAGAAGTTGTAGAAGAACTGGATGACGTCGAAGATCCAGTCTTTAAAGATATCCCACATAGCTTACCTTTCCAAAAGCGCCAGTACCTCAGGGTACGGGATCGTAGCCGCTGGGGCCGCCGGGGCGGCAGCGCAATATCCTCTTTGCTGTAAGCACGAACCCCTTGCGAAACCCGTAGCGCTTAAACGCGGTGAGCCCGTACTCGGAGCACGAGGGAACGAACCGACAAGCAGGGAGCAGCAGGGGGGAGATGGCCATTCGATAGAACATAATAAGGCCGACGGCGATAAGCGTCGGTAGCCTTTTAATGGATGTGAACAGCTTTTTCAACCGTGCTCTTTCCCTCGCCTTCCGCAAGGCGTTCGGCGGCGTTTCCGCATGCCTTCAGCACTTTACTATAAGATGCCCGAGTAAGCCCCGACTTTGCCAGAAATATCACGTCCGAGCCGTCCCAGGGGCCGCCCATGTCCCGACAAAGGGCGCGAAGCCGCCGTTTGGCTCGGTTGCGCCAAACGGCATTTCCCAGTTTCTTCCCCGCAATAAAAGCGACACGACCGGAATGGCCGTGTCGCTTAGCATTGCTTTGCCCATCAGCCTTCTGAGCACCCACGATAATGGTCAGGTGCGGCGTGTGAAGGCGATGTCCCGTAGAGAAGAGCCGGGAGATCTCAGTGCTGGATTTAATCGTCTGCACCTAAGAAACTCCTAGACGGTGAGACGCTTGCGCCCCTTAGCACGACGGGAAGCGAGAACAGCGCGACCACCCTTGGTGGCCATACGGGCACGGAAGCCGTGGCACTTGGCGCGCTTGCGTTTGTTCGGTTGATAGGTGCGTTTCATTGTTTCTTTCCCTTTCATGGTTTGAAGAGTAGCTTTTGAATTATACAACGCGAAAAAACGCTGTCAACGGGGCAGATGAAAGAATAAGGAGGATGGTAGAAACCGTGAAAGCGTGAGAGAGGCTGCGAGATTCCACGGAGCGTTCTCCACGAGGGCGAAAGAGCGGAGAACGCCGCTTCTTCTTTTTAAAACTAAAGGTAGTAGTACCAATAAGGACAGTGGATTGGTCAACAACTTGCATTTCCGCAGATGAAGCCCTATGAAACTGCGGTGCTTTCTTTCGTGGAAACGCTCATTGTTTTGCACCGACGCCCCTGTTCACCTCGGTGCCTCTGCGAGATACGGTTGAAAAGGAGGCGGGTTATGCGCAGCCTGTCCTCCACTTTTCCCACGGCAATGAACCGCTCTTAATCAAGCTCGCTGATAATCTTCATGAGGATTTCGATTTCCTCCTGCGTGTCGCGATCGGTTTTCAGACGCTCTTCGACGCAGTTGCTGGAATGAATGGCCGTCGAGTGGTCGCGGTTGAAGCGCTTCCCGATATCGCCGTAGGGCAGATCGAGCAGCCGGCGGCACAGGTAGATGGCCACTTGGCGAGGGCGCACGATAGATTGCGACCGCGATTTCCCCACGATTTCGTTATGGGTCACCTTGTAGAACTTCTCCACCTCACGCTGGATGTCCTCGATGGAGAGACTGCGCGACCGGCCTCCCGTGAAATGGTTCGCCAGCAGCTCGCGCACTTCCTCGATGGAGATATCGCGGCGATCCGAGTAAATCAGGCGGTAGATGACCGTGTTCACGGCGCCCTTCAGCTCGCGGATATTGGACCCGGAGTTTTCCGCGATGTACATCTGGATGTCGTCGGGAATGGTGAAGCTATCGAGGCCGGCGCTCCGGCAATGCTCGCGGGCGAAGGATTTTACGATTCCCAGCTTCGTCTCCACCTCGGGAGGCTGGATGTCAATGGCCCCGCCGCTGTAGAAGCGCGACTTCAAACGCTCGTCCACCTCGATGTTCTTAGGGGCGCGGTCGGCGGAGAGCACCACTTGCTTCCCTTGGCTGGTAAGCGTGTTGAAGAGCTGGAAGAGCATGTTGATTGACTGCTCTTTGCCCTGCAGATGCTGCACGTCGTCCAAAAGAAGTACATCGGCTTGCTCGTAGTAGGTGCGGAAGTTCTTGAAGCTGGATTTCTCGCGGTCTTTGGCTTGGCCGGCCTCGGAGTAACGGGACACGAACTCTTGGGCGTCCACGTACACCGTGTGCAACGTCGGGCGCGTCTCTTTGATGTAGTTCTGGATGGCGCGCATGAGATGTGTTTTACCTAAGCCGCTTTTTCCATAGATGAACAGGGGGTTCAGCGGAAGGCTGCCCGGAGATTCCGCCACTTCGACGGCCATGGAGTAGGCCATGCGGTTCGACTCTCCGATAACGAAGTTGGCGAAGGTGAGCGAAGAGAGGGGGTTGAGTCCCGCCGCGCCTTCGTGGGATTCTTCCGTGCGGTGGGCCGGCGCCTCGAATGTGGAACTTGCCGCGGGGTGCTCGCTTGCCTGGGGCGCCGGTTCGCTCCACTGGGGCGCGGTGTAGGGGGCGGCCGCGGCGGGGACGAAGGCTGCCGGCGCAGGCTCTGCCATCGCGATCGGCGCCGCCTGGGGAGAAGGGGTCGGCACCGGCGATGGGGCCGGGGCCGGAGTCGGTGATGGGATCGGCGCCGACGCCGGCGTCGGGGTCGCAGCGGGCGCCGGCGCTGCCGTCATCGCGTTCGCGGCCGCGCTTTTGCGCTGTTCCTGCGTGGGGTCTACAGCGATGGCCACGGCGTAGGTCACCCCGGTAAGATCGTGCAGCGCGCGCACGATTGCCTCGATGTAATGCTGCTCGACCCAGGTTTTAATAAAGTCGTTGTCAGCCGTAAGCATAAGGAACGAATCGCTCATGGCCTGGGGCTCGAGGCGCGAGAAGAACGCGGCAACCTGGGAGGCATCAACATCTTGATAGCTCTTGACCTGGGCGCAGATGCGCGCCCATTGCTCGTTCAGCTTCTCGCTATCCATAACACTTCCTTCCACCGGCGCCGGAAACGCCGCGGTCTTTCGCTCGCTTGTTCGGCCATTCTAGCAAATAAGCAAATCGATCGCGCTTGTCCCTAAAGACCCTGGGCCACTTGGCGCCCGTAGGGGGTGAGGGTTCTCTTCTTCCCAATCATCTCCACCAGCCCGGCCTGCTGAAGTTTGCCGAAGGTGGTATTGGTAGTGGATTGGGCGGTCTCGGTGAGCTCGCTCATCTCCTTGTTTCCCAGCATCCCCTCGGTGAGCAGCAGCTTGAGGAACATGCGCTCGCGCTCGTTGAGAACGGGGCCGGTCACCATGCCGCCCGGGTACCCGTAGGGCTGAGCGGGGGCTTGCGCGCCGTAGGCCGGGTAGGGGGCCGGTTGGGGATAGGCGCCGTAGGCCGGGTAGGGCGCGTAGGCGTTCCCGTAGGGCTGCGCTACCGCCGCTGTCGGGGCGGGGTAAGGTTGGCCGTAGGGCGCGCTACCCATCGGCGCCGCCGCGGGCTGAGCAGGGTAAGCGCCCGCTGGAGCTATGGGCGCGACCGGGGCTGCGCCCGCGCCGTAGTAGTCGGGAGCGGGGCTGCTCGCAGGGCTGGCGGCGGCTAATCCCGAGGGAGTCAGCACGTCGCTCTCGTCCCAGTCGTCAAGAGGGTCGTCTTCGTCCCGCACGAGGCTCACGGTCACCACCGCGCCGGTTCCCAGGTTGTCCTCAATAGTGATGGTGCCGTGGGAAGATTCAAGGTATTCGCGAACAATGGGAAGACCCGACCCGACCCCGCGGATGTAGTTCTTCATAGGCTCGACAGCCGAGGAGAACCCGGGCATCTGGGCCTTCTCTTTCGAGGGGATGCCCGGTCCGTGGTCGGCGAAGCGGATGGTGTTTCCCTTATCTAGAATAGAGACGACTACTTCCTTAAAGTGCGCGTGGATGAAGTTTTCGGAAACCTCGCGAATGACGGTGTAGGGAATGGTGCCGCCGGCGCTGTGGGACTGCTCGTAGATAGTGGATGCCAAAGCCTCGATGTAGGCGCCGGTTTCCGCGGGGTCGATTTCCACGACGCGCGGCGCGCTGCGCAAATCATCGTAGAGGGCGATGCGCCCCACGGTCTCGACGAAGGCATAGTCGAAGGAAGCCCCAGAGGGGGCTTCAGTCATTGAAGAGGGCGTTTGTTCCATGTTTTCCAATTTCATTCCGTTGTGTTCGTCGCTTATTCAGTGTTTTCGGAAAGTTTTCGCAATATTGTAGCGTGTTTTGAATAAAGAGAAGGTGCTCGCCTGCGCATTTCAGAGTCAGCGGTGAGTAATTCACTTTTTATTCAGCAAAAGTTGAAAACTGAAATCTATCTACCTGCAGTATTCAGATAAATTCATAGTTATGAACTAGATATTCAGTAAAAGTGGAAAACATTGAAACGTGGGAAAAACTCAAGGAATAAGAGAAAGAGGAAAATGTGAAAAACTTCTCTCGAAAACCTTGACATTACCTCCCAACGCCTCTTCTCGGCGTTCTTCTCGAGGCTGAGGTAATGAGCTTCGTTAGTTGCCTGTAATTTTCGAACATAAGTGCGTGAAAACACGGGAAAACTCTCGCAGTTTTTAAAACACCAGCTCAGAGCCTTATTTTTCGAGGTGTTCCATGACGAGAAAACAGAATTCGAAACTGTCAACCATCTTTGATGTGGATATCCACCTTCGAAAAACCCGTGTTTTCCACTTGATTCTCTGGGAAAAGAGAGAGTTTTCCTCATTATCCACAAGTTTGAAGAGGAAAGTGGTGGATAAGTCTTCAACCACCGTGTGTGAAAAACTCTTTCTTCAGCCCCACGCTCCCCTTCGCGAGAATATTCTTTTTTGCTCCGCGGACTTGGAAAAAAGCCGCAGAGGGCGCCCTTGGTTGGGGACAGGCTCGCTGCGGCGCTATAATACGCCGCACGACCTTATTACGTAAGCTCCCGCGACGACTCGAAGAGAGGCCTCCTTTGAAGCTGAGCATCAACCGCACCGAACTTGCCAATGCCCTTTCCATTGTTCTGAAGGGCGTGTCCACCCGCTCAACCCTGCCCGTGCTTTCCGGTATTCTCATCGAGGCCACCGGCGATAAGATCATCCTCCAGGCAACCGACCTCGAGCTCTCTATCCAGTATTCCGTTGCGGCGCTGGTTGAGGAAGAGGGACGCACCGTGGTCCCCGGCAAGCTGTTCTCCGAGATCGTGAAAAACCTCCCCGATGCCGCCGTGCACGTTGAAGCCACCGAGGAGCAGGCCTTTATCACCTGCGACACCTCGTCGTTCTCTATTCGCGCCTTGAATGCCGAGGACTTCCCCGGATTCCCGCGCGTCGATACTCATCAGAAAATAGAGATTCCCTTCCAGCAGTTCTCAACCATGGTCAAGCGTGTGTCTCGCGTGGTGTCCAAAGATGAGTCCCGCGCCATTCTCACTGGCGTGCTCATCACCCTCGAGGCCGGCGTGTTGCGCATGGTGGCCACCGACTCGTACCGCCTCGCCATCACCGATGCCCCGCTGCCCAACTCTTCGGCCGACGAGTTCCAGGCGGTCATCTCCGGTGCCTTCCTCTCGGAAATCGCGTCGCTGCCGAAAACGGAATCGCCTGTCTCGCTGGCGCTGGCCGACAACCAGATTGTGGTGACCTGCGAGGATACGGTGTTTATCAACCGACGCATCGAGGGCAACTTCCCCAACTACAAGCAGCTGCTTCCCGACAGCTATACCACCCGCGCCACCATCGAGGTGGATAAGCTCGTGGCTTCGGTTCGTCGCGCCTCGCTGCTCGGCTCTACCTCTTCGCCGGTGCGCCTCGATTTGAACAACGCCTCCCAAACGGTGCAGATTTCCGCCGCATCCCAGGATGTGGGCAGCGCTCAGGAGATTATCTCCTGCATCATCGAGGGTGAGGATGTGGAAATCGCCTTCAACTACGCCTACGTGCTGGACGGCCTCGGCTCCATTGCCACCGATGAGGTGTACCTGGAAGTGCAGTCCGCTTTGAAGCCCGGCATTTTCCGCGCGCTCGAGCCCGAGAACTTCCTCTACCTTGTCATGCCGGTGCGCATCGCCTAAATGACCCTGCGCATCGAAAGCCTCGAGCTGCGAAATTTCCGCAACTACGACGAGGCCGTCATCGACGGTCTCGGTGACATCACCGTGCTCGTGGGGGAGAACGCCGTCGGGAAGACGAATCTCGTTGAGGGCATCCAGCTGCTGACGGCGCTCGCGTCGTTTCGCCATGGGACCTTCGACCAGCTGGTGCGCCACGGCGAGAGCCAGGGGCGCGCGGCGTTGCGGGCGACCGACGGAAACCGCCAGCTCGATATTGAGCTGCTCCTCGCTGGGAAAACGCGCAAGTATCGGCTGAACAACAAGGCGAAGCGGCCCCTCGATCTGAAGGGCCTCATTCCTTCGGTGATCTTCACCCCCGACGATCTTGATTTGGTGAAAGGGTCGAACACCGGCCGCCGCACGGCGCTGGATGTTCTCGGCTCGCAGGTGAACAAGAGCTATTACACGGTGCGCCGGGATTACGAGAAGGTGGTGCGCCATAAAAATCGCCTGCTCAAAGACGAGGCCGACCCTACGTTGGTGGAAGCGATCGATGAGATGCTTGTCACCGTGGGCTCGCAGCTGACGATGTATCGCATCGCCCTGTTCGAGCGCCTGCGCCCACATATGGTGGGGAAGTACCGCGAGATATCCGGTGGCCGGGAGGAGATGGAGGCCCGCTACGTGCCCTCTTGGGAAGCTGGGCTCTCGAAAGAGGCTGACGAGCCTGCGCCTCCCGAAGGTGCCCATGAGGCTTCTTCGACTTCCGCTCCCTCGTCGCTTGTGCGCGATGAGGTGCGCGATGCGCTGAGCCGCGCGCTTCATGAGCGCGCGGCGGAGGAGCGCCGTCGGGGACGGGCGTTGGTGGGGCCCCATTCCGATCAGATTCTTCTTACGCTGGATGGTCAGGACGCCTCGATCTACGGAAGCCAAGGCCAGCAGCGCTCCATCGTGCTCGCGTACAAGTTGGCCGAAGCCGCCGTGATAGAGGAAATCCTCGATCAGAAGCCCGTGCTGCTTCTCGACGACGTTATGAGCGAGCTGGACGGACGCCGCCGCGCGGCGCTCGTGGAGGCCATGGAGGGCGGAAGCCAGACGTTTATCACGACGGCCAACATCGATTACTTCGACGAGGATATGCTGGCCCGCAGCAAGGTTGTGAATCTCCCCCTCGCTTAAGGGGGCCGCCCGCCCCACCGAAAGCGCGGTATTATTTCTCCACGATTTCTCGTGCGATTTAAGGGTGGTTTTCCATAATTCGCAATAGATTCTCCCCTTTTTCTCAAAAGTACCCCTTAAACAGTCTCAAAAGAGCCGCTATCCGCGATGTGTCGAAGAAAAACGATTTCCCCATGCTATAATTGACGCTCATTCGGCGCCCGATTCCGGGCGCGTTCTTATGTTCAGAGAGCGAAGGAGTGTCAGTGGCAAATAAACCAGATCACTACGACGGTTCTGACATTCAAGTTCTGGAAGGACTTGAAGCCGTTCGCAAGCGCCCGGGCATGTACATCGGCTCCACCGGCCCCCGCGGTCTTCACCACCTGGTATATGAGGTAGTGGACAATTCCGTGGACGAGGCCCTGGCCGGTTACTGCGACACCATTAAGGTGACGATTCACCCGGATAACTCCATCTCCTGCGAGGACAACGGCCGCGGTATTCCCGTGGACAAGCATCCCAAGGAGAAGATCCCCACGGTCGAGGTCGTCCTCACCATCCTGCACGCCGGCGGCAAGTTCGGCGGCGAGGGCTACAAGGTGTCCGGCGGTCTGCACGGCGTGGGTGTATCGGTCGTGAACGCCCTTTCCACAAAGGTGGAAGTGCAGGTGCGCCGTGACGGCAAGGAATATGCAATCGACTTCGACCATGGCAAGACGAAGACGAAGCTGCATGAAATCGGCAGCGCCAAAACCACCGGCACCACGGTCACCTTCTGGCCCGATCCCGACATTTTCACCGAGACCACGGTTTACGACTACGATACCCTGGCCGCCCGCTTCCGCGAGATGGCCTTCTTGAACCGCGGTCTGAAGATTATCCTCATCGACGAGCGCATCACCGATGCCGACGGCAACCCCCGCACCGAGGTGTTCCAGGCCATGGGCGGCATCGTCGACTTCGTGAAGTTCTTGAACGAGGGCAAGGAAACCCTGAACAAGCCCATTTACTTCGAAGCCGAGAACGCCGATGGCACCGTGGAGGTGGCCCTGCAGTGGTCCAGCTCGTACTCCACCAACTCGGTTATGGCCTTCGCCAACAACATCAACACCCACGAGGGCGGCACGCATATGGACGGCTTCAAGCAGGCCATCACGCGTACCATCAACGACTATGCCCGCGCTAAGGGCCTTTTGAAGGAGAAGGACTCGAACCTCTCCGGCGAGGATGCCCGTGAGGGTTTGGCCGCCATCATCTCCGTGAAGCTGCACGACCCGCAGTTCGAAGGCCAGACCAAAACGAAGCTCGGCAACACCGAGATTCGCCCGCTCGTGCAAAACGCCGTGGCCCAGGGCCTTGGGGAGTACCTGGAAGAGAACCCCACGCCGGCCAAGCGCATCATCGGCAAGGCCACCCAGGCCCTGAAGGCCCGCGAGGCCGCCCGCAAGGCCCGCGAGATGACCCGCCGCAAGAACGTGCTGGACTCCTTCAGCATGCCCGGCAAGCTGGCCGACTGCGCCAGCAAGGACGCCAGCCAGTCCGAAATCTTCATTGTAGAGGGTGACTCGGCAGGCGGCTCGGCGAAGCAGGCTCGCGATCGTAAGTTCCAGGCCATCCTGCCGCTGCGCGGTAAGATTCTGAACGTGGAGCGCGCCGGCCTTCATCGCTCGCTGTCTTCCGAGACCATCAGCTCGCTGATCACCGCCATCGGCACCAATATCGGCGAGGACTTCGACGCCGAAAAGGCTCGCTACCATCGCATCATCATCATGACCGATGCCGACGTTGACGGCGCGCACATCCGCTGCCTGCTGCTCACGTTCTTCTACCGCTACATGCCCGAGCTCATCAACCTGGGCTACATCTACATCGCCCAGCCGCCCATCTTCGGCCTGAAGAAGAAGAACTCGCGCAGCCCCAAGGTGGAGCGTTACATCTACGATGAGAAGGCGCTTTCCGCCACCTTGGCCGAGTACGACGATCCGGGCAAGTTCGACGTCCAGCGCTACAAGGGCCTCGGCGAGATGGACCCGGAGCAGCTGTGGGAAACCACCATGGAGCCGGCTACCCGCACCCTTCTGCAGGTGAACATCGATGACGCGGTGGAAGCCGAGCGCGTGGTGAGCGAGCTTATGGGCGAGCAGGTTGAGCCCCGCAAGGAGTTCATCCAAAAGCACGCCCGCGACGTCCGCTTCCTCGATATTTAAGGAGAGCTAAATGGCTGATAATTTTGACGATATCGACGAGTTCGACGACCGCGACGAGGTGGAAGCCGCCGAAGAGGACGAGCTTTACCTGGCCGAGGACGTAGACACCGACGAGGAGGGCGACGAGGACGCCGAGCTGGCTAGCGCCTCTTCCACCATGGATGAAGACGCCGCCCAGCACGTCATCTCCGAAGAGGAGCGCGCTCGCTCTATGATGGTGGACATGCCCAACCCCCACGGCTCCATCATCGAGGGCGCCAACGGCGGCGAGGGCACCACGGTGCGCGCGGCCTTCCTTGGCAAGGAGATGCAGACCTCGTTCCTGGAATACTCCATGTCCGTTATCGTGTCTCGTGCCCTGCCGGATGTGCGCGACGGTCTGAAGCCGGTGCATCGCCGCATTTTGTACGCCATGAACGAGTCCGGCTACACGCCGAGCAAGCCGCACATGAAGTCGGCCCGTACCGTTGGTGACGTTATCGGTAAGTACCACCCCCATGGCGACTCCGCCGTGTATGACACCATGGTGCGCCTGGCCCAGCCCTTCAGCCTGCGCCTGCCCCTGATCGATGGCCATGGCAACTTCGGCTCCATCGACGGCGACTCCGCCGCTGCCATGCGTTACACCGAGGCCCGCCTCGATAAGCCGGCGATGGAACTCTTGCGCGACCTGGAGAAGGAAACCGTCGACTTCCAGCCCAACTACGACGAGTCGCTGCAAGAGCCCACGGTTCTGCCGGCCCGTTTCCCGAACCTGCTGGTCAACGGCTCCAACGGCATCGCCGTCGGCATGGCCACCAACATCCCGCCCCATAACCTGGGCGAGGCCATCGACGCCACTTGCCTCATGATTGACAACCCGGATTGCACGACGGAGGACCTGCTTACCGCCATGCCCGGCCCCGACTTCCCCACGGGCGGCCTCATCATGGGCAAGAAGGGCATTCTGGATGCCTACGAGACCGGCCACGGCAACCTCACCATCCGCGCGAAATGCGAGATTGAAGAGAAGAAGAACGGCCGCGCCTCCATCGTGGTGAAGGAAATTCCCTATCAGGTGAACCGCAAGCGCCTGCTGGAGAAGCTCGGCGAGCTGGTGCGCGACAAGAAGCTGCCCGAGATCAGCAACATCCATGACGCCGCCGATCGCAAGGGCATCGACATCATCATCGACCTGAAGTCCAACGCCATTCCGCAGGTGGTGCTGAACAAGCTGTTCAAGCACACCCAGCTGCAGGTGGGCTTCGGCTGCAACATGTTGGCCCTGGTGAACGGCACACCGCGAGTGCTCTCGCTGAAGGAGATGCTGTTCTACTACATCGAGCACCAGAAGGACGTCGTTACCCGTCGTACCCGCTACGAGCTGGCCAAGGCCGAGGAGCGCGAGCATATCCTCGAGGGCTACATCATCGCGCTGGATAACATCGACGAGGTCATCCACATCATCCGCTCGTCCCAGACGGACAAGGAAGCCGCCGCTCGCCTCACTGAGCGCTTCGGCCTCACCGAGAAGCAGACCAATGCCATCCTTGAGATGCGCCTGCGCCGCCTCACCGGCCTGGAGCGCACCAAGATCGAGGAAGAGCTGGCCGAGCTGCGCGAGAAGATCGCCTATTACAAGCAGATTCTCGCCGACGAGAACCTGTTGAAGCAGGTTATCAAGGAAGAGCTGCAGGAGATCAAGAAGAAGTTCGGCACGCCGCGCCGCACCCGTCTGACCGGCGAGGCCAAGGATATCGAGGTGGAAGACCTCATCGCCGAGGAGAATATGGTCGTCACCATGACCAAGGCCGGCTACATCAAGCGTCTGCCCGTGAGCACTTACCGCCAGCAGAAGCGCGGCGGCAAGGGCATGCAGGGCGTGAACTTGAAGGACGCCGACTTCGTGGAGCACCTGTTCGTGGCTTCCACGCACTCTTATATGCTGTTCTTCTCCACCAAGGGCAAGGTGTACCGCCTGAAGGTGTACGAGATCCCCGAGGCCGGCCGCCATGCCCGCGGCACGGCCATCGTGAACCTGCTGCCGCTGGAGAAGGGCGAGGCCATCTCAGCCGTCATCGCCACGAAGGACTTCCCGGCCGAAGAGTTCCTCATGTTCGCCACGGCTCAGGGCAACGTGAAGAAGACCTCTATGGACCAGTACGACCGCACCCGCCGCGACGGCCTTATCGCCATCAACCTGAAGGACGGCGACGAGCTTATCTCCGTGAAGCGCGTGGCCAAGGGCGAGAAGGTCATCATGGTGTCCAGTGCCGGCAAGGCCATCCTGTGGGATGAGTCCGAGGCCCGCGCCATGGGCCGCGGCACCATGGGCGTGCGCGGCATGAACGTGCCGGCCGATGCTCATGTGCTGGGCATGGAAATCGCCAAGCCTGGTACCGACTTGTTCGTGATCACCGAGAAGGGCTACGGCAAGCGCACCAAGATCGAAGAATACCCCGAGCACCATCGCGGCGGTCAGGGTGTGTACACCATCACCATGACTCACAAGAAGGGTCTGCTCGCGGTCATGAAGATCGTCGGCCCCGATGACGAGATTATGATTGTGTCCGAGGAGGGCGTTATCGTGCGCACCCCGGTGAAGGGCATCTCCGAGCTCGGTCGTTCCACCCAGGGCGTGAAGGTGATGAACGTCGCCGACAAGGACAAGGTGTGCGCGGTGGCCATCGCCTCTACGGGCAAGAAGAAGGCCAAGAAGGCTGAGGCCGACGAGAACCAGATGGAGCTGCTCGAGGAAGAGAGCGAGGACGGAACCCTTGCCATCGACGACCTCGATGACGATCTGGATGCCACCGAGGAGAGCGCTGGCGAGGAAGAAGCCGCAGAAGGCGAAGCTGCCGAAGAGTAGCGAGCCGCAGATATAACACCCAGACGCACAGGGGGCGACTTCGGTCGCCCCCTTTTCTATGGGAGCCGCCTTCCTAAGGGGCTCATCCCCATCTTCCGCGCGGGCAGAACCTACAGTCCGTCGATATTGGTGAAGTCTTCTGGCGAAATATGGTCGAGGAAGGTCTTGAACTCGGCGATCTCTTCTTCTGTTTGCTGTTCTCCCTTGAACAAGAAAGGGAACGACGCCGCATCAAGCACGTCTTCCTCGATATAGAGCGGCGCATCTTGTCGGACGGCCAAGGCGACGGCGTCGCTCGGCCGGGCATCAAGCGTGATAAGGCGCCCGCCCTGGGAGATGACCAAATGTGCGAAGAACATTTGCCCCTTCGAACCGTAGATGACTGTGGAATCGATACGGGCATCCAGGTTGGTGAGTGCATCCAGCATAAGATCGTGGGTCATCGGCCGCGGAAGCTTCACGTGCTCCAGCGCCATGCCTACCTGTGCCGCCTCCGTGGGGCCAATCCAAATGGGCACAATACGCGCCTTGCCCGCCGGGGCGTCCTCCACCGGCTGAAGCACCAGTACCGAAGGTTGGTTTTGTCCTGCCACCACCAAGGTCAGCACTTTCAAAGGAACCATAACGCGACCTTTCTGTTGTCGTAGGTGCTGCAACCGCGTTCAGCGTCCTCTTGTCCCGACGCTGCGCCCGACCCCAGCGGCCCTGTTATCCCTGGCACTGAGGACGATTCCATTTTCTCACTGATGCCGTTTGCGGCCATCCGTGCACTTTTTACAATTCGGCAAAATTTTTCTTGACCCCACCCCTGTCCTAGGCTTAAGATAGTCAAGCACTTTTTCAAGGGCCCGTAGCTCAGTTGGTTAGAGCGCACGCCTGATAAGCGTGAGGTCGCTGGTTCAAATCCATTCGGGCCCACCATTACTTTGCGATAAACGCTCCACCGTGAGCCGAGTTAGCCGGTGGAGCGTTTATTATATTTCGGGCCAAATCGGCCGCAGCAATCTCAGTCGAATATCCCGAACGCGCAAAGCGATGGCTTTCGGTGCACGCTATGGGGCGTTAGCTCAGCTGGGAGAGCGCGGGCTTTGCAAGCCTGAGGTCAGGGGTTCGATCCCCCTACGCTCCACCATAGAAGAATTAGGCGAACACCTTCGGGTGTTCGCCTTGTTTTAGCCACTCACGACCTCTGAGCAGCACAATTTCGAAAAAATAACCTGTCAATACCCTAGCATATGACAGTCAAATACCCTTCAAATAATAACATTCGCGCACATATATCTTATTCTCGACCTCGGAAGGTTCCTTCAGAAAGGAACAGTCGACCATCCGTTGACGACTAGACAATAGTTCGTCGCAGAGGTTAGAATAGCCTCCATCATACAAGGAGGAAAAGAGCAGGTCATACCTTAGAGGGGCTGACTTGAGTTCTCTTTTAAAGAAACCTTCCGAAGCGCGCGAAAGTGAGAGAGTTCGCGCGCGTATACGTGTCTGTCGAGCACTTTGCGAGGCCAGGCACCGAAGAGATGAGGAAAACTGGTCGCAAAGGGGCGGCCAAACGAGGAGCGACGAGGAGACGGTGAGCGCATGAACGCATTCAGCCGAAGCTTCGCAAACAATGCATCCATGGCCAAGAAGGTCGTTGCCTGTTCTGTGGCAGCGGCCCTTGTTGCCTCCATGAGCTACTTCCACCTGTGGGGTGCGCCCCAGGCTGTGGCCGACGACACCACGGTGGAAGTGCGTTTCGAAATTGCCCAGGCCGGTGTGAAGGCCAAGGTGGGCGACAAGGAATTCACGTCGCAAACCGAGGAGTCCTACCAGGCGTCCACGAGCGCGGATTTGAACTTCACCATTGAGGCGGAAAACTCCGACACCGAATTTGCCGTGAGCTACGTCACCGAAGCGGCTACGGCGGCGCCCGAGGCTCAGGCCATGGGTTCCAAGCAGCCCGGCTCCGGTCTCGTCACGGCGGAGGAGGGCGAAAACGAGTCCGAGGCCAGCGAAGTGGAAGCTTCCGACGACCTTGCCGAGGGAGACTCGGCAGACGAGTCGGCCGACCAGGAGCCGATTGCTACGGAAGAGGGAATCATCTACGTTGAAGGAGCCGGTGCTCCCATTTCCGAGACTGCGGCGGCTCTTCAGAAGAAGCATGAGCAGGAATCTGCGAACGACGAGAAGCATGCTCCGGCAACTCAGAACGCCGAAGAGGAGGTCGTCGAAGAGGATGCGACGCCTATGGCTTCCGGCGTAAATTCCGTAGAAGCTGACGATGCGGACCAGCAGGCTACGGTTCACGCCGCCGCCATTGTCGCTAAGGACGGAACGTACACTATTGAAGAGGCTGTCCTCCAGCAGGCAGGCGCTGATAACGCCCTCGTGGTGGTAACGATCGCCACTACCGATTCCAAGCAGGGGAATGTGAGCAGCTGGGAGGACCTCGTCGAAATCCTCACTGGGCACGCCGGCACCAATGAGGCTGTCCTGCATGAGGATATCAAGGTGACCACGGGCACTATCGCGATTGATGGAACGAAGACGCTCGACCTCAATGGTCACAATATCACGGTTGAAAGCACGGGAAGCCTTTTCACGGTCGGTGATGGCGCAAACTTCACCATCACCGATAGCCGCGAAGGAGCCAAGGCGGTAACAGTTCCCAACAAGCCCAACAATGCAGACAAGGAGGAATCCACGCTTGACGGCACGAAGCTGCCCAACCCCGCGGATAATCCGGGCGCGTTCAAGAAAATGGTCGGCAAGACTGCTACCTATGGAGTCGACGAGAACGGCGACTTGCTTCTGAACTACTACAAGACGATTTCCTATCCTGATATGCCCGCCAAGGGTCAAACTGAAGAGTACGTCTATGAATACACCCTCAAGCTGCCTGCGAAGGGCGCTATTGAGGCCAGGGGCACTTCGAACCTTGTTGACGTGCAGAAGAACGGCATACTGAGCATCGAAGGCGGCCGCCTTACGCAGACCGACGGCGAGAGCGCCATTAAGGTCAACGAAGGTAAGGTTGTCGTAAGCGGCGGCTTCCTCGTTGGCAGCCGCGGCGAAAGTGGTGCCGCTATCAATGCCACCAAGGCGGATATCGCCGTCAAGGGTGACGCAATTATTGCGGGTAACACGGCCGCAGGTGACAACAACAACAACGGCGGTGCCATTTACGCAAACAAATCCAAGGTAACCATCGAGGGTGAGGCGCTGTTCGCTGGCAACAAAGCGGGAGAGGCGGCCCTGCAAACTTTTAATGAGACAAGCTTTGACAGCACTTGCCTTGGCGGCGCCATCTACGCCGAAAAAGGAAGCACCGTTACCGCTCAGGGCAACAGTGTGTTCTCGGGCAATGTGGCCGGCGGCAACGGC
Source organism: Adlercreutzia shanghongiae (assembly GCF_035830635.1). Classification (NCBI taxonomy): domain Bacteria; kingdom Bacillati; phylum Actinomycetota; class Coriobacteriia; order Eggerthellales; family Eggerthellaceae; genus Adlercreutzia; species Adlercreutzia shanghongiae. The sequence continues at coordinate 149,911 of NZ_JAYMFI010000003.1, forward strand.
GGCGCCATTTGTTTGCCCGACAGACTGAACACGGATTACAACCAAAATACGCTCGTTCTCGCCGAAAATGTGATGCTCACCAACAACCGTGCAGACAACGACAAAAGCGCTAGTCATACAGCTGGGAAAATAGGGAAAGCTGGCCGCGGTGGTGGTGGAGCCGTGTTCTCAGGCGACAAAGTAACGGTCGATGGTGCTACAATCACCGGCAACTTCGCTGCCGATGGTGGCGGCGGTCTGATGGTGACTTACTTCAAGTACGGATATGTCGAACCGCTTCTTCAGATTGAATCGGCTACGATTTCTTCGAACTATGCGGGCACAAGCGAGGGCGGCGGCATCTTCGCGCGTACTTCTTACAAGCCGGGCCGCGCGATCGAAGACAACAGCTATGTGAAGAGTGGCTACGTGACCAACAACATGACGGCTACCGAATTCGATTACGGCGGAGGCGGCCTCTTCCTCGAGCACGCCATGTGGGATTCATCGAAGCCTCTGGCCTGCACGACGGGTATTCTCGTCTACCACCCGCTTGTCACTAAGAATACGGCGCGTGGTTTTGGCGGCGGTGTCGGTGTTTGCACGAATGGCGCTGTCCTTTCTTCCGATGCGGCCGTCTTCGGTAACACGGCTCTGGGAGAAAACGTTACGACTAATCCCAACGAGTATGGCGACAAGTGGAACTTCAACCTTGCAAAGTACGAGGAGGTCTATGGCGCCGAGAAGAAAGAGGAGCTTCTCGAGAGCTGGGGTCATCCGGAATGGACTGAGGAAAACTACCTTATCACTGAACCTTCCGAGTCCTCCGATTTCTACTGCGCGCAGGATGCTACGGTTTTTGGGTCTATGCTTGGCGGAGGCGCCTACAACTGGACCGGTCACACCGACGGCGATATCAGCAAGGGCATGATCGTCTGCACGAGAGTTGACTACAACAACGCTGGCAATACCATAAGCATTAACGGTTCAATGAGTGAACGTTTCCTGAACATGCTCTATTATTCAAAAAATCCGGCCGCGGAAGACAAAGACACAATCACCCTCCATGCACCTAAGAGCCTTGCAAATCAATTGAAGACCGTTAAGGGTTACGGGATAGATTTCTCGACAATTGATTTGGGGAATAATAAAGCTCCGATATCGGGCACTGCAGTCATCGAAGATATTAAATATATCAAAGAAACCGACAGTAGCTACAACGAGTATCTCATCACTCTTTCCGATGAGCCCCTCCCTTCTATTGGCCTTAAGAAAAACCCTGAGACAACTCAAGAAATCAAGGCGTTCAAAGACCAGCGTAAGTTCAAGGTGAGCGTAATCGAGAAGGGCGAGCTTGCTCCTGAGAACGCGGCCTACGTGAAGGCTTCTCGCCACTTAGCTCTCGCGGCGCATCCCGATGATGACGCTATTGCCGCTGCTTATGCTGAGGCCCGTTTATTCTTCACCGGCAACTACTCCAACACTAACGGAGCGGGTATCACGAGCAACGATCGCATCGCTGTGGGCTACGACTTCCAGGCTCCGGGAAACCCGGGTGATTCCAAGGAGCCTAGCTCGACCAGTGTTGCGGCCCTGCAGATTAACAAGAGCCTTGAGGGCTTCAACGAAGCCAATGGCTCTGCTACGGCAGTGTTCAATGTGGTCGGCTACCGTGATAAAGATGCGGCTGAGCGCAAGGTGAAAGATCTTGAGATCTATCGCAATATCGTGGGCTTCACCTTTAAGGCAGGGGAAAAGTCTGCGGAGCCGCGTATTCTCGAGGATATTCCCGAAGGCTGGTACGTTATTGAGGAGATCTCCTATAGCGGTGACAATTTCAATGACGAGCAGGTCGCTGCTAACAAGCGCATTGTCCAGGTTAAGGGCGTGACGGTGGCTATTGAGGCCGGCAAGACTGAGCCCAGCACCGAGGATTTGGAGAAAGCTCGCAAAGAAGCCCTCGAAAACGCAGAGAAGAACCGGGTCGAATTCAAAAACGTCTACTCCAAAGTACCCCACTATGGTACGGGCGTGGTGAATCACTATTCCAAGGACGACGACGGCAAGTTCTCCTATACACCTGATGCCAACTACGCTGATCGTACTCGCGAACTGACGACGGAAGAGGGGATGTAGCCATGGCGCGCAAGCATTTTGGACGTCGGATGGCGGCGGCGCTGGCGGTGGCTCTGGTGGTCTCCCTGGGAGCCGCCGCAGGCACGGCCTGGGCTTACTACACCGATACGAACCGCGCGAGCGGCATGATTGCCTTCAAATACGAATCCAATCCTCCCTCGACGGAAGTGAAGGAAGAGCCGGACGGCCTGAACAAGGTCATCTCCGTGAAGAACACCGGCGAAGTGGATGCCATGGTGCGCGTGAAGGTGTTCGCGCCCACTATTGACGGCGTTACGGTTAGAATTTTCCCCGTTGCCGATGACGGTAAGACCGAAATTGAAACCGGGTCGGGCTGGACTCAGTCAGTAGAGGGCAACAAAGACGAGGGCTGGTGGTACTACACAAGCCCCATCGTTCCTGGTGCTTTTACCTCAAAGCTTAAGGTGGATGTGAGCATCGATGAGAGCAAGGACGTTCCCGCCTTCGATATAGCCGTCGTTCAGCAGTGTGCCTCGGCTAAGTCCTACAAGCCCGGCGGCCTGATGCTGGGCACGTTCCACGATGGCCAGAAGAGCCTCATCGGCGCCGTCGCCTTCGACGATACCGCCGCGCAGAACCAGGACGGTGAGTAACCCATGCTGAAGACGCTCAAGAACCTCAACCAAACGCAGCGCATCACGCTTATCGTGCTGTCCGCGGCCTTGGTGGGCTGCCTGGCTATGATGGCCGTCACCCCGGCCCGCTCGGCGCTCACCTACTTCAGCCCCGAGTACGAGGCCGAAATCGCGCAGACCCACATCGGCGTCGCCCTCACCGAGAACGGAAACATCCGCAGCGGCGTGGGCGATTTGAAGCTCGACAAGGTAATTGAGGAAATTGCCAAGCAAGACGCGGAAACCGAGGGAACCTCCCTTATCCCTGGCAAGGCCTACACTGAGCTGCTGTCCGTGAAGAACATCTCCGAAGATGTGGCAACCGCCGAAGGTACCGCCGCCGAGGGCATGCCCGAGTACGTGCGCCTCACCGTGCGCAAGTACTGGTCCGAAGGGGAAAGTGCAGATTCCGCAACGAAGACGTCCTCCCTCGATCCGTCGCTCATCGAGCTCGTCTTCGATGAAAAGTCTGCCGAGTATTGGGTCCGCTCCGAGGCCGAGTGCACGCCGGAGCGCGAGGTGTTCTACTACAAAACGGTACTCGCCCCCGGCGAGGCCGCCGCGCAGCCGGCTGTCACCGCCATCAGGGTGAACGACCGCATTAAGAACACCGTGGAAAGTTACGCCTCCTGCTGGCTCACTCTGGATGCCCAGGTTGATTCCGTGCAGGTGAACAACGCCGTCGCCGCCGCAAAAAGTGCGTGGGGCATCGATGTCACCCAGTTCGCTGACGAGGGCCTTGACTGGTCCGGCGAGGAATAGGGGGTCGCGATGACTACCACTATGCGCCGTGCCTTCGCTGCGCTCGCGGCCATCGCCTTGGCGCTTACCTGCGTCGCTATCACCGCCACGCCGGCCTTTGCGAAAACCTATGCCGAAGACTGGACCGTTGAGTTCACCGGCGACAAGATGATTGACAACAACTCCGCGAACATCACCAAAACCATCGCGGGCCTGCAGCCGGGCGACTCTGCGCAGTTCTCCATCACGCTGAAGGAAAGCGCATCTACGGCCGCCGATTGGTATATGCGCAACGAAGTGCTCGCCACCATGGAGGAGACTTTCGAAAAGGTGAACGCCTCGGGCGGCTCCTACAGCTATCGCCTCACGTTCATCACCCCGGCCGGCGAGAAGAAGGTCATCCTCACCAACGACGTGGTTTCCGGCGATGCGAACACGGGCTCCACCGAGGGCCTGAAGGATGCCATTTCGGGCACGACCGAATGGTTCTTCCTGGATACGCTCGCCGCAGGCGCCAAGGCTTCTATGCAGCTTGACGTGGCGCTCGATGGCGAGACCCACGGCAACACCTACTTCGATTCCGAGGCGGTTATCAAGCTGTCCTTCGCCGCCGAGCCCACCGACGAGCCGGGCACCTCCGGTTCTGGCGACCCGCAGGACCCGAAGGACGAGAAGAAGTCCGACAAGGACGATTCGAAGAAAGACTCCGACAAGAAGCCGTCGCTGCTTGAGCGACTGGCTCAAACCGGCGACATGCTGCCCATCGGCATTATCGCCATTGTGGTGATTGTTGCCGGTGCCGTGCTGGTGGTGGCTGCAGTGCGCCGCCGTAAAAACGAGATTGAGGAGGGCGAGACCCGATGAAGAAGATGAACCTCGGCCGCCGCGCCCTGGCGGTGCTGTGCGCCACTATGATGGCCGTCTCGCTGGCCGCTCCTGCGGCGTTTGCCGACTCTGAGGGCAAGAGTGACGCGCAGCCGGCCCCGGCCAAAGCCTACGCGGGCACCACCTACTTGGTGTCGGTGTTCAGCGGCAACCAGGGCACGCTGGCCCAGGGTACCGAGGCGGGCCAGACCCAGCTCACGTTTGCCGATGTCGCGCCCGGCACGGCGTTTTCCTTCGACGGCATCTCTATCGAGGTCCCCGAAGACAGCAAGTACTACGCCAAGGGCATTCGCCTGGCCGCGCTGGACAACGTGCGTTCCGACAAGAATCGCGAAGGCGCCACGAAAATTGGCGAAGAGACCATCTACTACGCCCGTCCCAACGCCGATGGCGTCATGGTGGACCAGCAGGACACCCTGGTTGACGGCGTGCCTGCTCCCGGTGTTGCCATCACCGAGGATATGGATTTCGTCGTCGCCTACGGCATCATGGCCAATCGCGTCGCCTATACGGTGAACTATGTTGATGCGGAAACGGGCGAGGCGCTGCGCGAGTCCGAGACGTTCTTCGGCGACATCGGCGACACCCCGGCCACCGCGCCGCGCTACATTGAGAACTATCTGCCCCAGGCGACGCTTGTGCTGCTCACGCTCAGCGAGGACGAGTCCGCTAACGTGGTGGAGTTCCGCTACACCCGCCTGGCCGACAACGCCTCTACTGAACTGCAGCCCGACGGCACGGTGAACATCACCGTGAACCCGCCGCAGGGTACGGGAGACGGCCAGGGCACGGGTACCGGCACTGGCACTGGTAACACCATCCCCGGCGCCTACACCACGGTCGTCACGCCCGGTGCGGCCGACGACGCTGACGCCGGCCTGGCAGACGGTGGCGTGCGCGAGCCCGGTGCGGGCCTTGTCACCCCCGATGGCGAAGAGCTTCTCGACGCCGGCGGCAACCCTCTAGCCGCCCCCGGCGTTGAGCGCATCGATGACGACGAGAACGCCTTGTCCGCTGGCGAGCAGCCCGGCAGCCAGGTGCCGGCGCCCAACACCGCATGGATTCCCTGGGCCCTTGCTGCTGGTGTCATTGCCGCGCTTATCGCTATCATTCTTGTAATCGCCCGCCGCAACAACAAGCCCGAGCCCGAGGAGTAACGCGGAAAGTGTGGGACAATAGCCCCATGCAAACACCCGCCTCTGATACCCAAGCCGCCGCCGACGCCTTCTCCCATGGCGTTGAGCGGCGGCTTGCTCGTTACCGCGCCCTTGCGCGCCTGTTCACAACTTTAGGGGCGCTTATCTTGGTGGCGCTGGCCGCTGTGGCTATCACCGCGTCGGTGGCCCCGCGTATCATGGGCCTGCAGTCCTACGCTATCATTTCCGGATCTATGGAACCGGCTTATCCCACGGGCAGCCTCGTCTATGCTGAGCCCGTCGGCGGCGCCGATTTGGCCCCGGGCGATGTGGCCGCCTTCTGGCGCGACCAGGATGTCATCGTGCACCGCGTGGAAGTCGTCGATACCAATCGCGCCGAGCTTGTCACCAAAGGCGACGCCAACGAAGACCTCGACGTGCGCCCCGTCCCCTACGCCAACGTTTTGGGGCGCGTCACGTTCCACATCCCCTACGTGGGGTATTTCCTTATGGCGCTCGCCAGCACGCCGGGCAAGCTCCTCCTCGGCTGGATTGTCCTCATGGCCGCCGCCTTCTGCGCCATAGGTTCTGTCCTTTCCGGCCTCTCCACCCGCAAAGCGTAGCGCGCTGACAAGACGCCTTAGGCGTCTAAGCCCCCGGTGCAACCCGTATCCAAAGAACTTGAAAAAAAGAAGAGTGGACTGCTTAAAGAAGAAGCGTCACTCGGTTGAGCAGGCGGAACATCCTATGGAAAACATACCCTGAATCAACCCTCAATCAATCAGAACCGAAATTTGCAGGTTGAAAAAATCGGAATTTGTAGGTTAAAATACACGGAAATTGCTGGTCGAATATAAGAGGACGGGTAAGAAATGGTCACTGATCTTGCAATAAAGGATTACCGTCCTCGCATCGCTGATGGAATTCTTCGCAAGAAGCTGGCGAGCGCAGGTGCTGTCGTAATAAGGGGTCCTAAATGGTGCGGCAAGACCGAAACGGCACTGCAGGCGGCAAAAAGTGCCCTCATGATGCAAGACCCTGACGAGAAGGGAAACAACCTGCTGCTCGCAGAGGCGCGCCCCTCGCTGCTTCTGCAAGGTGAAAAACCGCGCCTCTTGGATGAATGGCAAGAGGCTCCCCAGCTTTGGGACGCAGTACGGTTTGCCGTGGACAGAGAAAGGGCCAAAGGGCAGTACATCCTTGCTGGGTCAGCGACACCGACGAGCAAGCCGAGTCACTCCGGCACAGGCCGGTTTGCGTTTATGGATATGCTTACGATGTCCCTTGCAGAATCAGGAGATTCCACAGGCCAGGTGTCAATGGCCCGCCTCTTCGAGCAAGGAGGTGAGGGGATAGAGGCCCACTCCGACTCTACGATAGAGACAGTGGCCGCGCTTACCTGCCGTGGCGGCTGGCCTGCCGTGGCCTTAGATGAGGTCTCCGAAGCATCGCTGGAGACTGCCTACGAGTATCTTACTGCCATTGCAGAGGAAGATATCTCTCGTCCTGATAATGTGGCACGCAATTCCCAGTACGCGCGCGTGATTATGCGTGAATACGCTCGGTGCACTGCCACGCAAACCACACATGCGACAATTCGCAAGGATCTAAAGTCCCGCGGAACCGAACTGTCCCGGGAAACAGTCGACACCTATATTGCCACATTACGCAAGCTGTACGTCGTACAGGATCTCTCGGCCTGGGAACCGTCGCTGCACGCGCGCTCGCGCATTACGAAGACACCCAAAAGACACTTCGCCGACCCCTCTATCGCCGTGGCTGCGCTTGGCGCAAGCCCTGCTTCTCTGCTGAAGGACATGTCAACCTTCGGCCTGCTGTTCGAATCGCTCTGCGTGCGCGACCTGCGTGTATACGCGCAGCCGCTCAGCGGAGAGGTGTTCCACTACCGTGACGAGACGGGGCTTGAGGCCGACGCAGTCGTGGTCCTTCGGGACGGGAGCTATGCCCTTTTTGAGATGAAGATGAGCGCGCGCTTGGTGGAAGAGGGCGCACAGAGCCTGAAAAAGGTAGCTGACAAAATAGACACAGGGGTCATGGGCGCGCCGTCCTTCTGTGCCGTGCTTACCCCCGGTGGCTACGCCTATCGCCGCGACGATGGAGTCTATGTCATCCCCATCACCTGCCTCGGCGCCTAGTTTGAAACGCGGCCATGCGCGCTTCAAGGTATCTTCAAAAACCTTACAGGCTAAAAACCGTTCGCCCCTCCGAACCTACCGTTCGGTTCTGGTTTAGTTCGTTTAGAGCGTAACTTAGTCGTTCTTTGCCCTGTCATTAGCCTATCTGTAATTTTTCGTCTAAATCAGAACTTTCTTTGTAAAACCCCAGGTCAAAGCTTTGAAATTCTGAGCAATTTAATTATTGTTGACAAAACCGGTCATAACGTCGGTGGAAAAGTTTTCCCAGATAGATAAAGTGATTCTAGTCATCCGTAACGCGCGGGTGTACGAAGCGTGACGCGCAGGCAACAAAACAGCCTAAGCGAAACGCTTCGGTTACCTAGTTAAATATCCGGCTGGCGAGCAGACGGTATTTAAAGAGTCGTAGAAGCAAACGTAGTAGAGAAAGAAGGTGTGGGGTATGCGGACCATCGCGCGATTCATGGACGCGAGAAACACCGCCGAGGGCAAATTCCTATCGGTAATGCTGTCGGTGCTTTTGGTGTTCTCGTTCCTGAACGTGACCATGTTCACGGACTACGCCAACGCCGTCGACGAGGAGACCACCGTCGAGGAGACCCTCGGCATGGAAGTCGACGATGCGGATGAGGCGGAGACCGATGAGGAGGTCGTCGAGCCTGAGACCGACGAGCCCGAGCCTGCTTCCGTAGAGGAGCCGGCCGAACCCGAGCAAGCCGCAGAGGAGGTGACCGAGACCCCCGCCGAGGATGAGGCTCCTGCTGGGGAAGAGACTCCTGCGACCGAGGCCGCCGAGGAGGACTCCCCCGAGGCATTCGAGGGCTACGCCCATGTTGGCAGCATCGTCGTGAAGGTGACTGCCGACGCTGGAGTCGTCCCCGCAGGCACGGAAGTGAACGCCAAGCGCGTCAACTCCGCCGCCGTGAAGGAGGCCGTTGAAGAGGCCGTGGCCGAAGAGGGCAAGTCCCTCGACGACTACGAGGCCATCGATGTGACCCTCGTGAAGGACGGCCAGGAAATTCAGCCCGACGGCAAGGTGAACGTCTGCTTCTTTGATGCCAACCTCGAGGGCGAGGACATCTCCGTCTACCACGTGAGCGACAACGCCGCCACCGTGACCGAGGTCGCCACCCGCCAGGCCGAGGCCGACGTCCAGTCCTTCGACGTCGAGCACTTCTCTATCTATGTGGTGGCCGCGACGGAGAAGATGCCCGTCACCTACAAGTTCTATGTGGAAGGTGAGCTCGTCGATACCCAGAAGATCAAGGGGAGCGAAACGCTTGTAGCCCCGGCGGCCCCCTCAAAGGACGGCTTCAAGTTCGCCGGATGGACGTTCAAGGATGGCAACGTTCTCGATCTCGCTGCCCCCTATATGCCCGTTAATGCGGGCACGACCGAGGAGCCCACGGTAGAGGTTTACGCAGCTTTCGAGGAGATTCGCTACGTCTACTTCATGGATCTGCAGGGCAAGAACGTCCTGTGGACCGAGTCGGGCACTGAGAGCGAAGTCGTCAACACGACCGCCGCCACGGCGACGGCCAAGGCTTTCATCCAGTCATCAACCCAGGGCTTCGCCGGGTGGTTCATCGATCGCGAGTGCACGGTTGCCCTCGCCGAGGGCGCCAAGTTCAGCGGTTCCGAGCCCATGAAGGTCTACCCGAAGGTGGCCGATGGCTGCTGGGTGACCTTCGACAGCGCCGGCGGCACGGCCGTCGACCCCTTCTTCGTTGTGGCTGGGGGAGATCAGGCGGGCTACGCCGAGGCCTCCTTCAAGACCGCGCGCCCGGGCTACGACTTCGCAGGTTGGTACAACGGCGACACCCGCGAGACGTTCGAAAGCCTGCCGATGGAGTCTATGACCCTTACGGCTCGCTGGACGCCAAAGACCAACGTGAACTATACCGTCCAGTACTGGATCGAGAACGCCGACGATGATGGCTACACATACGTCGACAGTGAAACGAAGACCGGCACCGCTGGCGCGGGTATCGGTTCTCTGAACGGTAACCAGCTGGTGAGCTCTTTGAACAGTAAGCTTCCGAACCAAGGTGACAGGAACCAGTTCACATATTACGCAGCTAAGACGCAAAGCGAGAACGCTGGCGTTACCATTGCGGGCGATGGCTCCACTATTTTCAACATCTACTTCGAGCGCAAGACATATGATCTCAAGTTTGTAAAAAAAGGCGTGTTGTGGAACAGTGGCACCGTTTATTACAACGAAAAAGTAAAATATGATGCTGATTTGGCAAGAATATGGGAGCAGGTGCGAAAGCAGCAGCCGTCTTCTAGCTGGACTTCAAGTTTGACTAACAAACAGTATGTCTATCTCGCAAAGATGCCTTCTGCCAAGCTGACTTTGACATACTATAGTTCAGCGACTCAACACCCTTTCTATCATTATTTAGAATCTATTGATGGAGAGGTGCCCGCTGGGGCTGAGACATTGAAGTCTGGGGGAAAGGTTTATTACCTCGCGGATACGTTTTACTATGACGGGAAAGTATACCTCACATACGACGAGGATTATTTCGATAGAACAGGATTCACCCAGGCTGTAACAGCGAACCGCTTCAATAAGCCTTATGCATATGATAATCCTCCGCTATTGTATTACCGTAACTCGTATACTCTTCAATTCAGTAATGGCGTGAAGATTGTAAGCACCAAGACGGTTCCTTACGAAAAGCCCCTCTCCTCTTACCTGAAGGGATTCTATAATCCCGAGAAGCCTGAAGGTATGAGCGACTACGTGTTCGATGGCTGGCATCTTGATCCTGCTTGCACGGACGCGGTAGCCGAAGATGCCACGATGCCCGCGACAAACTTCATCGCCTACGCCAAGTGGAAGGCCCCCGAGGTCAAGGCGACCGTCTTTGTAAACGCCGATGCCACTGACACGGTTGCCATTGCGGCCGAGTACAACAAACCGCTGAGCGACGAGGCCGTCGCTAAGATGAACGCCGCCGCGGAAAAAAACACCCCTGCGGGTAAGGTGTTCGCCGGCTGGGTGTACGACAACGGCGCCCCGTTCAATACCAGCACCGTCATCACCAAAGACATCTCCATTCGCCCGCTGTACGTCTCCAACACGGCGACCGAGGGCGCGACGGTGATTTACAGGCAGACCGACGGCGCCACCGCCTCCGCCACCTCCGACTCCAACCACTATGTCGACGGTGCCTACGCGAAGCTCCTCCCTTGCGCTGATGAGGCTCCTACGGCGGGGCTTCTGTTCCAGGGTTGGAAGATCGGCGACACCCTGTACCAGCCCGGCGACAAGATCCCCATGGGAACCGTCGATGTGGTTGCCGTTGCCGAGTACGGCCTCGCGGCCCCCAAGACCGCGCTGACCTTCGACGATAATCAGGGCAATAGTGTGGTTTATGAGCAAAATGGAGTCGCGTCGATCGCGAACAATGCGACGCTCAACGTCCCCGAGCTCTCTGGGCTCGGGTTCTCCGCTCCCGAAGGCGTCGAATTCATCGGCTGGACCGAGCAGCAACGTCCGACTGCTGAGGCAGTGAGCAATGCCTTCCAGCCTGGTATCAAGATCGGTGTCGACGGTATGGACGGCAACAAGCTCTATGCCCAGTTCGTTCAGCTTGAAGCGATCGGCTATGCTGGCAAGTACGACGGACAGAACCATGACGGCGTGATCGACGCGAAGGTCAAGCTCTTCGGAACGGACTTTGAGCTCGACAAGAACATGTACGATGTCGAGTATAAGACCTCTGATCAGGGCGCGTGGACCAGCGAGATGCCCCAGTTCAAGGATGCCGGTAAGTACACCGTCAATCTTAAGGCAACGGTTCTCGGCCGTGTCGAGCTCGAGCGCACCGTGACCGTCACCATTGAAAAGCGCACCGTGACCATCACGTCCGGTAGCGACGAGAAGGATTACGACGGCAAGCCTCTGACCGAGAACAGCTATAAGGTCTCCGATGGCGACGGGTTTGTCGCTGGCGAAGGCATCGAAAAACTCGTCTGCACGGGCTCTCAGACCATTCCCGGCATGAGCGAGAACACCTTCACCTATACTCTTAAGGCCAACACGAATCCAGAGAACTACAACATTACTGATTCCGAGGGTTCTCTTACCGTCAATTCTCTCTCTGACGAGAATAAGCTTAAGGCAACCGTGACGGGTGCCTCCAATACGACTCCCTATATCTACGACGGTAAAACCACTTTTGAAGTAAGCGGCTTTGTGAATGCTGGCTTTGTTCCAGCGTCTGCTCTTCGTCATGGAGGCGAGCCTGCGATTGTCGTGACGTTTGGGGATATGACCTATTATGTGCAGGGCCTTACGTCGTCCGCAAAGAATATGAACGCCGGCTCTTGGCCGACCACTATCTCTGGCAATGAGATCGTCCTCGACTCCGAGGGTAATGATGTGACGGCTCAGTTTAAGGTGACTAAGGTTCCCGGCACCCTGACCGTGATCGAGCGGACCATCGTCCCCGGCGAGGACCCCGACGCGCCCGGCTACGTCGGCGTCGCCATCGACTCCCCGGAGAACGTCGTCTACGACGGCCAGCCCCATCAGTGGGCCCCGACCGTGACCATGAAGGATGCCGAGGGCAAGGTGTCCGAGCTCGCCGAGGGCTCCGACTACACCGTCTCCTACGACAAGAGCGACTTCACCAACGTCACCGGCGCGATCACGGTCTCCATCACCGGCCAGGGCAACTACACCGGCACCGTGACCCGCACCTACGAGGTCACGCCGGCCGAGCTCAGAGTCTCGACGGCCTCGGCCAGCAAGGTCTACGACGGCACCGCCCTCACCAAGAAGGACGAGTCGAGAATCGACGGCCTCGTTGACGGGGAGACCGCCGCCCTCAACGTCACCGGCTCCCAGACCGAGGTCGGCGGCGCCGCGGGCAACAACTCCTACGTGATCGAGTGGGGCACCGCCAAGGAGTCCAACTACAAGGTGGTCGAGTCCAAGTGCGGCACCCTGACCGTCACCGAGTACGCTGACGAGGTCGTGGTTGCCGCTGTCGGCGGTGAGTACGTCTACGACGGCCAGGAGCACGCGGCTTCCGCCTTCGTGTCCGAGCTTCCCGAGGGATACACCCTCGTTGAGGCGGTGACCACCGCCTCGGCCAAGGACGTCACTCCCGCTGAAGGGGTCAAGGCCGAGGTCACGACGCTCAAGATCGAAAACGCTGCAGGTGAGGACGTCACCGACAAGCTGAGCATTCGTAAGGTCTCCGGGTCCATCGTGATTACCCCGGCCGAGCTCAAGGTCTCGACGGCCTCGGCCAGCAAGGTCTACGACGGCATCGCCCTCACCAAGAAGGACGGGTGGAGCATCGACGGCCTCGTGGAGGGGGAGACCGCCGCCCTCGACGTCACCGGCTCCCAGACCGAGGTCGGCGGCGCCGCGGGCAACAACTCCTACGTGATCGAGTGGGACACCGCCAAGGCGTCCAACTACAAGGTGGTCGAGTCCATGTGCGGCACCCTGACGGTGACCGAGCGGGCCATCGTCCCCGGCGAGGACCCCGACGCGCCCGGCTACGTCGGCGTCGCCATCGACTCCCCGGAGAACGTCGTCTACGACGGCCAGCCCCATCAGTGGGCCCCGATCGTGACCATGAAGGATGCCGAGGGCAAGGTGTCCGTCCTCCGCGAGGGCACCGACTACGACGTCTCCTACAGCACCGGGGACTTCACCAACGTTACCGGGCAGATCACCGTGACCATCAAGGGCAAGGGCAACTACACCGGAGAGGTGAAGCGCACCTACAAAATCACCCCGGCTCCGCTGACCGTTAGCGCTTCCAAGACTGTCGGGTACAACGGCTCCGAGCAGACGTTGACTGTCGGCCAGGACGAAGCGGCCACAATCGAGGTCAAGGGCCTGGTTGAGGCCGACAAGGACGCGGCCGTCACTGTTTCCAGCGCCGAGGTCAAGGGCGTGGACGTCGGAACCTACCCGCAGGCTCATGGCCCGATCGAGGGCGCGCAGGTCACCATCGTGAAGGACAGCAAGGACCTGTCCGCGAACTACAGTGCCGCCGTGTACGGCTCGCTGACCATCACCGCCAAGGACCTGCCCGCGCCACAGCCCGAGCCCGACCCGGAGAACCCCGGCGAGCAGCTCGGCCTCGATGCCGACAGCCCGATCTCGCTGGTCTACAACGGCGAGAAGCAGAAGTGGGAGCCCGTCGTCAAGGACGGCGAGAAGGAGCTCGAAGAAGGTCTGCACTACACGGTTGAGTACAAGTACGTCAATTCTCCCGAAAGCGTTGACTTCACGAACGTTGTAGACGTCATCGAGGTATCCATCGAGGGCATCGGCAACTACTCCACTGGCACTCAGACGATTAAGCGCTACTACCAGATCACCGCCCGCCCCGCGAGGGTCGCAGCCGGTGACTGGTCCATGACCTACGGCGACCTGTTCAGCCTGGCCAGGGGTGACATCTCCGCCGAGGCGTTCGACGCCGAGGGTGGCCGCGGCTTCGTGGCCGGCGAGGAACCGAAGGGCTTGACCGCCGAGTCCAATCCCGCCCCCGCCCCCGACCTCGCCGCGCAGAAATACCCCGGCGCCGTCTCCGTCGCCGGATGGGAGGCAATCGACAAGGCCAACCCGAACTACGACATCCAGTTCGTCCCCGCCGACCTGACCGTCTCCGCCAAGGCCCTGCCCGAGCCGGAGCCCGAGCCCGACCCGGAGAACCCCGGCGAGCAGCTCGGCCTCGACGCCGACAGCCCGATCTCGCTGGTCTACAACGGCGAGGAGCAGAAGTGGGAGCCCGTCGTCAAGGACGGCGAGAAGGAGCTCGTCGCGGGCACCGACTACGAGGTCGCCTACTCCAAGGACGACCTCACCAACGTGACCGGCGACATCGTGGTAACCATCACCGGCAAGGGCAACTACGCCGGCACCGTGGAGCGCCACTACCAGATCACCCCGGCCCCGCTGACAATCTCCGCCGTGGCCAATGGCAAGGTATACGGGGAGGAGGATCCCACCTTTGACTGGAGTAAGACTGGTTTGATTGGTGAGGACCCGATTGGTGCCGTTTCCGTGATCCGCTCCAACGCCTCTGTGAACGAGGCCGGCCTCTACGAGGGCGTACTTGTTCCCAATGTGGCCTGGGTTGATCGCAACCCGAACTACGAGTATACGTTCGTTCCCGCCGACTTCCGTATTCTCTCCTCTACCGAGAACGACGTGATCATTCCCGGCATCAACGACGTTGCGGCCAACAGCATCGTGAAGACCTACGACGGTCAGGTGCTGACTTTGACGGCGACAGCCGCTCGCGAGAACTCCACCGTCGAGTACTCCGTCGACGGCGGCGCGTGGACGTCCCAGCTGCCGACGTTCCTAAACGCCGGCAGCTACGAGGTCTCTGTCCGCGCGACCAACCCGAACTACGAGACGGTTGAGAAGGTCGTGACCGTGGTCATCAACCGCGCGTCCGTGACCGTGGCTGCCGTCGCTGCTGGCAAGGTGGCCGGCACGGCCGATCCGGCGCTGGCCGCTACGGTTAGCGGTCTGGTGAACGGCGAGACCGCCGGCCTTATCCGCTACACGATTTCTCGTGCTGCGGGCGAGCTTGTTGGCTCTTACCAGATCGTGCCGACGGGTCTCACAATCCAGGGCAACTACACGGTGACTTACGTGCCTGCGACGCTCACGATTTCGGCTGCGCCTGTCGTGCCGCCGGCGGTGATTCCGGTAATTCCGCCGGCGACCCCGACTCCGGCGACTCCGACCCCTGCGACCCCCGCCGCTCCGGCTGGTCCGGCTACGGTGGTGACCGCTGCCGCTCCGGCCCCGGCTGCCGCTCCGGCCGCTCCTGCGGCCACGGCTCCCGAGGCTGAGGAGATTGTCGATGACGCGACCCCGCAGGCTGCCACGCCGACGGTTGAGCTCACCGCCGCTGAGCCCGAGCAGATTGAGGACGAGGGAACCCCGATGGGCGCCTTCGACGAGCCGCACTGCTGGGTGCACTGGGTGATGCTGTTCGGCATCCTCATCACCGCCGTGTACGGCATCGTTGTTGCCCGTCGTCGCCTCGGCCTGACCGATGAGATCGATGACATGGAAAAGCAGGTCCTCGGCATCGAGGATGCTGAGGCCGAGACCGTGGCCGTTGCCGGTCACCAGGCCCTGTAAGCAAAGCCGCGAGGGGGCGGCCGACAGATCCGCCCCCTTCCTCACTTGAAAGGAGTGACTGAGATGAGAAAGAGCAACTGGATCGTCACGGCAATCGCGGCTGTCGCTGCGGGCGTGCTGCTGTGGATGTGGTTCGCGCTCGGCTTCAACCATGTGGACGATCCGCTGGATTTGGTCGTGGCCGTCGCGTGGTGGCTCGTGGTGGCCGCCGTCGTGGCGGGCATCGCGTGGGCCGAGAGCAAGCGCCGCGAGAAGATGCGCCTGGCCTTCGTGGGCGAGGGCGTCGTGTACAACCCCGAGGCCGGGCTCGTGATGCCCGACGCGGGCGAGACGGAGCTGGGCGCGCTCGAGCGCACGCTGGCGGGCATGGCCTTCCCCGACGAGGTGGCCGCCCTCGACGAACGCGTGCGCCCGTCGTTCCGCTGGGTGGTGCGCTCCCGCAAGTTCGACCGCAACGGCGAGGTGTGGGAGGGCGAGGTGCTCCCCGCCCACGACCCTGACGCCGAGCCCAAGCCCTTCGCGTCCCGCGAGGACCTGGCAGCCCTTCTGGCCGCCTAGGGCCGAGACGCCAAACGGGCCTTCTGCGCCCGCGACATAGCCAATTGCCCGGACGGGCCGCGCAGACGCGCGGCCCGTCCCTTTTTCCGGTGACTACGGCTTGCTGGAGGTTCGTTTGAGTCAATCAAGCGACGTCCTTGAGGCACGGGGGAGGCGCGAAGCGGGACTTCCCGCCGTCATTTCTGCGGTTGTGGTGGGCTAGGCTCAACCTCAAGACCGAGCGAGAAGGAGGAAGCGATGGCTAAGGGAAGGCTCAAGTTCACGAACCGGTGGATGTTCAACAGGGTCATGTGCGAGGAGGACGTCTGCAGGGAAGTGCTTCGCGCGGTGACCGGCATAGAGGCGGGCGAGATCGTGTACCTCAACGCCGAGCAGTGCTACGAGCCCGCCGCGGCCGAGAAGGGCGTGCGCATGGACGTCGTCGCCAAAGAGGATGGGCGGGTCTACGACATAGAGATGCAGGTTGACCGCGAGCCCTCCATGGGGAGGCGCCTTCGCTACTACCAAGCGGCGATGGACATCGCCTCTCTAGAGAAGGGCCACGCTTACAGTAAGCTGCCCGAGAGCTTCATAGTGTTCTTCTGCATGTATGACCCGTTCGGTATGGGACTCCCGGTATACTCAATCGAGCGTATGTGCGTCGAAGCTAAGGAGATGCGCGTCGGCGATGGCTCGCATTGGACCGCGCTTAACGCCAGGGCGTGGGTCGAGGCCGGTGGCGCTGTTGGCGAGATGCTAGAATACGTGGGAACCGGCAAGGCGACCGGGCCGTTGACGGAGCGCATTGACTGGCTCGTCGCGGAGTTCAACAAGGACAAGAAGTGGGTGGGCCGCGTGCACACGTTGGAGCAGGAAATGGAGATGCAAGTCTCGGAGGCCGAAGCCGCTTTCGGACGGCTCATTGTGCTTCTCTTGGACGCCGGGCGTGTCGAGGACGCACGCCGTGCGGCAACGGATGCGGGCTACCGCGAGGAGCTTATGCGCGAGCTAGGTCGGGAGTGAGGGGGCGAGGTGCTCCCCGCCCACGACCCTGACGCCGAGTCGCGCCCCTTCGCCTCCCGCGAGGACCTGGCAGCCCTCCTGGCCGCCTAGGGCCGAGGCGCCAAACGGGCCTTCCGCGCCCGCGACATAGCCAACCCGGAGGAGGGCGGCGCTCTGACGAGCTCCGCCCTCCTCGCATGAATTCATGAAAAGACTCGGAACTGCGACGGGCACTCCCGCCCCACACCAATGCCTGACCTGTCGGGCGGTTGTCTCGCGCGGGAGGTTTGCGGGAGGTTCGCTTGGGCCAATCGAGCGACATCTGTGAGACGCAGGGGAGGTGCGAAACGAGACTTCCCGCCGTCATTTCTGCGACTCTGCGCTGCTATGTTTCCGATTGTCTTTCGGTAAAAGCAGGATAGGGGTCTCACGAACTGAACTGAACGGCAGGACGATATGAATGATTTTGTGGAGCTTGCGGGCGTGAAGGTAGAGTTGAGGTCGTTAATCTACACGGTGCGTGGACAGCAGGTGATGCTCGATCGAGATCTCGCGGCTTTGTACGGAGTGGAGACGAAGGCATTCAATCAAGCCGTGAAAAGAAACGAGGGAAGATTTCCCTCGAGGTTCAGGTTCAGGTTGACTGCCAGCGAGGTCGAGAACTTGAGGTCACAAATTGTGACCTCAAGTTGGGGCGGGACGCGGTACCTGCCCTATGCGTTTACCGAGCAAGGGGTCGCCATGCTCTCAGCCGTTCTCCGCAGCGACAGGGCCATTGAGGTTAGCATCGGCATAATGGACGCCTTTGTAGAGATGCGGCGGTCGATTATGCGCAGCGCCGGCCTGTCGCAGCGCATGTCAGCACTAGAAGGGCGACAGCTTGAGCATGAGCGCGTGTCAGATGAGAGATTTGAGAAGATATTCGGCTACCTTGAGGCTAGTGCTGTGCCGACACAGCGCATCTTCTATGAGGGAGAAACGTTCGACGCCTTCGTTCTGCTTTCGAGCATCGTAAGAAAAGCGGAGGAAGAGATCGTTCTCGTAGACGGCTACATTGATGCCGCCACGCTGAATGTGCTCGCGAAGAAAAAAGAGAACGTGCGATGCGCCGTGGTGACATACCCCGGGCGCGGGTTTGCCAAGGAGGACTTAGCCGCTTTCGAATGGCAGCACGGTCCCTTGGCGGTTGCAGAGAGCCGCTCCTTCCACGACAGATTTCTCGTATTGGATGGAAGGGAGGCATATCATGTCGGCGCCTCGCTCAAGGACGCGGGCAAACGGGCTTTCGCTCTGAGTAGGCTGGAGGACCCTGCGATGGTGGCAAATCTTGTTGCTCGCATAGAGGGCTTGTTCGACGATCCTGAGAGAAAGAAGACCCCGTCATGCCGCCCGTTTTGAGAACGCTCGCCGCGCAGCGACCGATGTGGATTATTACGAGTAGCTCCTACGAGCGCCGGCGCAGAGCTAAGCTCCCAGCGTCTCCTTTTTCAGACCAGTATCGCTATCTGCTGGGATGTTCCGGCGGAAACGCTTCTTGTGCAGACAGTTCCAGCGTGCACGGACGTTGCGCCAATGCCTAACCTTTCAGGCGATTGTCTCGCGCGGGAGGTTTGCGGGAGGCGCGTTTGAGGCAATCAAGCGATGTCTTTGCGGTTCGGGGGAGGCGTAAGGCGGGACTTCCCGCCGTCGTTTCTGCGACTCGGATGGCGCAGATTGGTCTCGTCTATCCGAGAGAGAAAGAGACGGCCATGGAGATAAGAGACCTTCTGTTCAGCGAACATCCAATGTTCGATCGCGTCATGGAAGAACGAACCGATTTGTGCCAGCGCTTGTTGGAGACGGTTCTCGGCATGCCCATCGCAAAAGTGAGCAACGTAGTTGCCGAGCGAACCCTGCAGCCGCGAATCGGCGCCCATGGTGTGCGACTCGATGTGATGGCTCGCACGTCAGGTGCGGTTTACGATGTCGAGATGCAGACTTACTCTCGCGAGGGTCTCGGAAAGCGCATGCGCTACTACCAGGGCGCGATGGATACCGCGATGCTGACGCCGGGGGTCTCCTACGACAACCTCCCGAATAGCTTCATCATATTCATTTGCCTACAAGACGAGTTCGGCGCCGGATTGCCCGTGTACACATTCGATATGCGTTGCGAAGAGAATGACGGTGTCGAGCTAGGTCACGGGTTCATTTGGTCGGTCTTGAACGTTTCTGCTTGGGAGAAGTTGCCCGCCGGGCAGCTTCGTGGTTTACTTCGGTACATAGCAACCGATGATGCCGGCGACGACGGACTTGCGGCTGATATTGCTGTTGCGGTTGCAGCGGCCAATGCCGACGGATTGTGGAAGGAAGGAGCTCTCGCCATGTTGACCATAGAAGAAGATATGCGCGCCCAAGGGCGTCTTTTGCAAAAGGCCGGATGGGAAAAAGGCCTAGCAGAGGGGAGAGCTGCCGGAATGGCAGAGGGAAGAGCTGTCGGAATGGCCGAAGGGAAAGCCGAAGGGAGAGCCGAGGGGAGAGCCGAGGGGAGAGCCGAGGGCCTCGCTGAGGCCGGTGCGCTCATAGCGTCTCTCATGGATGCCGGCCGTTTCGAGGACGCTCGCCGCGCAGCGACCGATGCGGATTATCGAGAGGAACTCCTTCGAGGTTTGGGCCAAAGCTAGTTCTTTTGCGAAAATAGGCGAGAACCTGGGAATTTCTCTATGAGGATTCCTGTAATAATTGCCCCGAATGGTCGCTAGTCGGCTGATAACTTCGCCAGCGTTTGGTAAACTACAATAATCTTTATCGAGAGGTTAAACGGGAAGGAAACGGGTGATGGTCATGGCAGGCATCACACGGTTTACCAATACGCAAAAGAGCCTTTTTGCCAAAGCAGTTGCCGCCGTTGTGACGGTGCTTCTTGCTGCATCCTTTTTGAACCTGGCTACGCTTTCGAGCGCTGCCTTGGCGGATGAGACGCAGGCTGGCCAGCCTGAGGCCATCGAGCAGCCGACTATGGAAGCGCCCGAGGATCCCGAGGTAGGCGCCAACGTGTTCGTGTACCTGAAGCTTGAGGGTAAAGCTCTTGAGGCGGCAAACGCAAGCGGCCTGGGAGTCAACAAAGACGGTTGGTTCACGGTCGGCGTCATTGCTTTGGACGGATTAGAGAAGGCCAATCTCCTTGCTCAAGGGGCCTGCGAGGATGTCGCGCTGTATCAAGACGGCATCGCTGCGGCGCTGAAAAACATTGCGTATTATCCAGGGGCAGAGATTCTGAGCCTGAGTGCGGCAGAGTGGACGACCCTTAAGGTAGACAGCGGAGCTTCCAGCTATGACGTCAAGGGCAATGCATGGCACCTGGACGGTGCTCTGTCCGATCAGTTGGTGAGCTTTGAGATTCGCTATATCGATGCCGACGGAAACGCTCTTGAGGTGGGCGACGTCGATGTGGAAGGCGGCAAGATGGGCACACGGACCATCCTCGCTGCCCTTGGCTCTCAGATGGCGGCAGCTGATCAGGTCGTCGACATTGAAGGCTATGTCTATTCCGAAAGCCTTACCGAAAAGCAGAACGGCGGCCTGTCGGTTGAGGTAACGGGGGCGCCCATTGCGCGGTCTGCGGCAGCGGGCATGACGCTGGTGTACGAGAAGGTGGCCGCCTCTCCCAATCCCACTCCCGATGATGAGGGCAATGGCGATGATCCCATGGTTGTGCCCGACGTTCCTGGCAATGGTGAGCAGGGCGAAGGCCCCGGCGTGGGTGAGGCCGGCGAGGGCGGCGCTGCGAAGCCGACCCCTCCTTCCGGCAGCAAACCGAGTGCGCCGAACGTCAACTTCACCATGCCGAAGAACCCGCAGCGCTCTCAGGGCTCGGCGCAGGGCAACGCCGCCGCGACCGCGCCGCGTGATGGCTTTGCCGCCGGTGAACGCACGACGGTTTCCCCTTCGAAGGTCTCCGAGGCAATCCCGGAGTCTCGCGCCCTGGTGGCCGAGCCGATGATGGCCGCAGCCGCCGAGCCCTTCGTGGTGGGAGAGGTTGCCATTGCCGATGACGCTACGCCCATGGTAGCTCGCTCGTCGGCCGTCATTCCCGAAGAAGAGGTACCCTTGGGCGCTTTCGACGCTCCGGTTGATCCGGCCCCATGGGTTGCCGGGTTGGGCGCAATCGGTACCGCTTTGTGGGGCGTGGTGGCAGTTCGCCGCCGCCTGGTCATGGCCCAGAAGCTCGCAGCGTTCGAGGGTCAGGTGCTCGGCAACGTTGCTCCCGAAGCCGATGCGTCCGTCGCGCCGAACGCGCAGCAGACGTTCTAGACAATCTGCGTCAGCGCCCACAGCACCATGAGGTGCGCGGGGTAATACACGTAGAAGAACCATTTCATCGGCCGGCCTCGCCGGCCGTTGTAGTTCAGCATGAGCACCGTGGCCAAACCGAACCCAATGGTGTAGTAGCCCAGCACACCCAGGCTCAGCGGCGTTGTCTCGGAGATCACCCACGAAAGCGCCGGCAGTCCAAAGGCGAGCAGCGGGACAAGCATCGCCAGCGCCACGCCACGCGGACGGTCATGCAGGTGCCAGAACAGCAGAATCATCACTGGCCCAATAACTCCCCAGTCGCACAAGCTGCTGACCACGAGCCCCGCGAGCATCGCCAGCGCGCACAGCGCGCGGCTTCTCATGCGGTCAAGCGCCCACAGCATCCCCAAACCTATGAGCAGGGTGATAAGCACATTGCCCGTTGCGCCGAACAGCAGCGAATAGGGTACTTGAGAGATGGCCGCGAACACGCCGAGCCGTTCGGCATAGCGCAGCACGCTAGATGTGTGTCGATAGCCCTCGCACAGCAGATACGCCATGATGGGAAAGGTGAGGCCGCCCAAGGCATACAGCGCCACCATCGCCCCGCCGGGCAGCGCGCCGCCGAATACGTTCGCCACGTGATTGCACGTCATGCCCACGATGGCCGCTACCTTTAAGATGAATGCGGAGGCAGAAGGCAAACGATCCACGGGAATCCTTTCGCAGGGGACAGGCGGCAGGGCAGGCAGGTGGTCCCGGCGGCGCTTTGGTCTTTGCTCGGGCGGGCGCCACCCACGTCGTTATCGGCATCGACGTTCGAGCGGGCAGCCTCGACGCACCGGCACCAAAATAGTCGCGCGGGCGCGCGGTATGGTCCCGGCGGCACCGACATCGCTCATCCGCACCGCCTTCGACGAGAACCTATGGCGCGTGTGAGCGTACCTATTATAATGATGGCCCATGGGAAACGCCAAAATCATACCTGCCGGCTTCGGCTTGCCTCTTGTGCTTGCGCTGCTGGCTGCAGTGGCGGGCGGCGCGGGCCAAGAGTTGGTAGAAGGTGGCTCAGCGGCTTGGGATTTCAGCCGCCTGGGCGAGCTTCTGGCCGCCGCTTTAGAGGCGGGGTTTGTCGAGGAGATACTCTTCCGTGGGGTTCTGCTGTGGAGCTGCCTGTCTTGGGCGCGATCCTTTTCCCAGCGGGAAGCCTCATGCGCCCTTTTCCGGAATCCGGCCCGCTTTGCAATGGTAGCTAGCTCCCTGGTGTTCGGCCTCTTCCATCTTCTTCCCGACGGACCTCTTCTGCAATCAGGCGCCGATGTCGGCATAGCGGCTGTTCAGGCGCTGCTGAAGGTTGCGCAGTCGACGTTTTTCGGTCTGGTTATGGCCATGCTCGTGCTGCGCAGCCCCTTCGACAGATTGCCCCAGCCGCGCCGTTCCTTTGCGCTGGCAGTGCCCATTGCCTTCCATAGCCTCTTTGATTTGCTGTATTGGGGACCGCTTATGCTGTCGGGCAGCGCTCTCCCTTCAACCTATCTGACAGGAGATGCCGCCGAGCTCATTCCCCTTGTCGCGGTGACGACGCTGCTCGGATTGGCGGCTCTGCTGGCAGGGAGAAGACTTGTTCCGTCCAGCAAAGTTTTGTCCGGTTTTTCGTCTTGAAAAAGGCCATTGTTTGCACTTTTGAAATGGGGGAGAAACAGCGAGTCTGCTCCTTGAAAGTTGAGTTAATTAATAAGCATTTCGCTGATCAGGGAAAACTTTCATATGGGGCTTACCTCGATGCGAGGTAGCTTGCTCCGAAGGCTGAAAAAGTGCTTTTGTGATTTGGGCAACTGCAAACAAACCGCGTTTTCCTGCAAATCATGCTAGGATTCTCGCATGAACAGAACAGAAGCCTTACATATACTCGGTCTGGACGACGGCGCCACGGCCGACGACATCAAAATCGCCTACCGCGAAACAGTGCAGATTTTGCACCCCGATAAGTTCGCGGGCAACGAGAAGCTGCAGAGCCGCGCCACCGAGCAGTTCAAGCGCCTGCAAGAGGCTTACGACTTGCTGTCCGCAAGCACCGGCGGCAGGGGCGGCCGCAGTGCGCGGCGCGGCTCGGGTTCCGGTTCGGCCTCGGCCTCGGGCAGCGCCGGCGACCGCGCGGCCCGCTCTTGGACCGAAGTGGAAGACGACGTGGAAGTGGAGTACCTCACCGAGGCCGAGATCAAGGCGCGTCTCGCCGGCATCGCCGCCGCCCGCGCCCAGCTCGTGGCCCAGCGCGATACCGTGTCCGACGAGCGGCGCAACGGCTTGGCCATGGCAGCTATCGGCGCCATCGCCACGCTGCTCACCATCCGTCGTCCCTTCGGCATCCTCGGCATGATTGCCGCCGTGGCCGGAACCGCCACGGTGTGGGGCATCATCCAGTTCTTGGGCGCCCAGCGCAACCTGAACACCCTGAACGACCACCTGGCGAAGCTTACCGAAGAGCGTCGCGAGTACGAGGCGTTGCTCGACGAGTAACGGCGGAGCGCATCAAGGGAGCGAAGCCTTTGCTTTATACCCGCTCAGGCAGCCCTGCCGCCCGTCCCCAACGAAAAACCAACGCGCTCGCTTACTCGAACCTGCCAACAACCAGGCAAGCGTTATAATCTCTGCGCCCAAAAACGATTTGAAAGAAGATTCATGAAGCAAGAGAACATCCGTAACGTTGCGATTATCGCCCACGTCGACCACGGTAAGACCACGCTCGTCGACCGTCTGCTGTGGGCCTCTCACGTGTTCCGCGAGAACCAGCAGGTGGAAGAGCGCGTGCTCGACTCCAACGATCAGGAGCGAGAGCGCGGCATCACCATCCTTTCCAAGAACATCTCCATTACCTACAAGGACGTGAAGATCAACGTCATCGACACCCCTGGCCATGCCGACTTCGGCGGCGAGGTGGAGCGCGTGCTGAACATGGCCGACGGCGCCCTGCTCATTGTGGACGCCTACGAGGGCCCCAAGCCCCAGACCCGCTTCGTGCTGTCCCATGCTCTCGAGCGCGGCCTGCGCATCGTGGTGGTCGTGAACAAGATCGACCGCCCGAACGCCGATCCGGAAGGGGCGGTGGACAAGGTGTTCGACCTCATGGTTGAGCTCGGCGCCACTGATGAGCAGCTCGATTTCCCCGTGGTGTACGCCTCGGCTGTAAACGGCTACGCCCGCATGAGCCCCGATGACGACAACATGGACATGGTGCCTCTGCTGGACACCATCATCTCTGAGATTCCCGCTCCCGAAGTGGACATCGACGGCCCGGTGGCTCTGCAGATTTGCACCGTTGACCACTCCAGCTACGAAGGTCGCATCGGCGTGGGTCGCCTGTCCTCCGGCACGCTGCACGAGAAGGAGCAGGTGCTCGTGGTGAAGCCTGACGGGGCCGAGCGCCGCGCGCAGATTCGCAAGGTGTACACCTTTGAGAACCTGGGCAAGCAGGAAGTAACCGCCGCCGACGCCGGCGACATTGTGGCCGTCATCGGCATCGAAGACGCCGACATCGGCGACATCATCACCGACCCGGAGAACCCCATCCGCGAGATGGCCCCCATCGCCGTAGAAGAGCCCACCATGGCCGTTGTGTTCGAGGCGTCCACCAGCCCGCTTGTGGGTCGCGAGGGCGACATCGTCGGCGGCCGCCAGCTGAAAGAGCGCCTGCTGCGCGAGAAGGAGAGCAACATCTCCATGCGCATCAACGAGCTGGAAGACAAGTCCGGCATCGAGGTGGCTGGCCGCGGCGTGCTGCATCTGTCCGTGCTTATGGAAACCATGCGCCGCGAGGGCTTCGAGTTCCAGGTGGGCCGCCCCCAGGTGGTGTACAAGACCGCCGAGGATGGCAGCAAGCTGGAGCCCATCGAGGAAGCCACGGTGGACGTGCCCAACGAGTATGCGGGCAAGGCCATCGAGGTCATGGGCACCGCCGGCGGCATCATGGAGGACATGGCCTCCGACGAGACCATGACGCACCTCACCTTCAGCATCCCGTCCCGCGGCACCATGGGCCTGAAGACGCGCATCCTGAATGCCACCCACGGAGAGGCCATGCTGTTCCACCACTTCAAGGAGTACGGCCCCTACACCGGCGAGATGGCCGGCCGTAAGAACGGCGGCATGATCGCCATGTCCACGGGCAAGGCCGTGGCCTACGCGCTGGACACCCTGCAGGAGCGCGGCCGTCTGTTCGTGGCGCCGGGCGATGACTGCTACGAGGGCATGATCGTCGGCGAGTCCGCCAAGGAAGGCGACATGGTGGTGAACGTCGAGAAGACGAAGAACCTGGGCAACCAGCGCTCCAGCTCCGCCGATAAGGCCATCCAGCTGACGCCGCCCATCACCTTCACGCTGGAAGAGGCCCTGGAGTACATCGAAGACGACGAGCTGGTTGAAGTCACCCCCCAGTCTGTGCGCCTGCGCAAGCGCCTCCTTTCGGCGGTCGACCGCAAGAAGGCCAAGAAGAACTAGCCGCGGCGCTTCAGCCATCACCCAACCCGCAAGGGGTTCATCTTCATCCACAGGGGGCGACTTCGGTCGCCCCTTTTTTGGTTCATGGAAACGAGCGAGGGAATTATTCATAAGTTGAGCAGCTTCCTTAGCTTTGACGTGGTGTTTCTCTCAAACGCTCATCAACGTACCGTGAATCAAAAGTGGTCAAATTGTGCGGCGGTTGTTACCGTGCCGTCATGCGTGGGACAATGCATTCCGAAATCATCGGGGACTGTCTCGAAACGCAGATCTGAACCGAAGCTCGACACCCCGTCACTCATGAGAAAGGTACTTATGAAGAAGCTGTCTCTTGCGAAATCGCTCGCTTCCTTCAGCTTGGCTGCCGTTTGCGCTTTGGGCGTTGTCGGCTGCTCCGAGGGAAGCTCCGAAAGCGACGCCCCTACCTACACGGGTGGGGTTGCGGCCACGGTTAACGGTGTGGAAATTCCCGAGGACAAAGTCACCCAGGCCATCGAGGACATCCGTGCGCAGATGGGCCTCACTGACGAGCAGTCCTGGGGCGAGTGGCTTGCCGAGAACGACTACACCCCCGAGACCGTTCGCGAGGAGATTCTCAACTCCTATGTAGACCAGGAGCTTGTAAAGCAGGGCACCGAGGCTGCCGGCATCACGGCCGATGCGGCTGAGGTCGACCAGTACGTCGAGACCATGCGCGGCCATTACGATTCCGATGCCGCTTGGGCCGAGGCCCTGGAGGCCGTGGGTCTAACTGAGGACGAGTACCGCGAGAATATCGAGTTGTCGCTTGTGTCCCAGCAGCTGCAGGAGCAGGTTGGCGCCGATGCCGCCGAGCCCACCGACGAAGAGGTGCTCGAGGCCGCTCAAACCTACGTGAGCTCTTACGACGGCGCGAAGAAGTCCTCCCATATTCTGTTCGAAGCTTCCGACGAGGCTCAGGCTCAGGAAGTGCTCGATAAGATCAACGCTGGCGAGCTCGATTTCGCCACCGCCGCCGAGTCCTACTCCAAGGACACTGGCTCTGCTGCCGATGGCGGCAACGTGGGCTGGGACCGTCTGTCGAATCTCGTGACCGAGTACACCACGGCTCTCGGCGAGCTGAACAAGGGTGATGTGAGTGGCCTGGTGACCAGCACTTACGGTATCCATATCATCCAGTGCACCGATGTGTTCGAGGCTCCCGAAGAGCTGACGAGCCTCGACCAGCTGCCGGCTGAGTTCCAGGATTCTATCCGCGCAACGCTGGTATCTTCCAATCAGTCCAACGCTTACTACAGCTGGCTGGAGGAGCAGCGCGAGGCCGCTGACATCCAGATTAACGACATGCCCGAGGGTCTGCCCTACTACGTCGATATGGCGAACTTCGCCAAGGACGATGCTGAGGGCGAGGTTACCGCTGAGGGCGACAACGTGATCTACGACGCCGAGGGCAACCCCATCGGCGAGGTCACCCCGTCTGCGGGCGACGGTGCCGAGGGCGAGAGTGTCGAGGGTGTCGATGCCGAACCGGTGGCCGAGGGCGTCGATGAAGGTGCCGAAGGTGCCGAGGGCGAAGCTGCCGACGCGGCCGGCGAAGCCGAGGATGCCGTGGAAGGCGAGGGTGCCGAGGGCGCCAGCGATGAGAGCACGCAGCCTGCCGAAGGCGCCGCCGAGTAAAGTACTAAGCCGCGAGGGACCCCTTGCGAGTGAAGAGAGAAGAAGCGCCCGCACTTTCCTGCGGGCGCTTCCGCATTTTTGCGGCCAGATCCTGTCGCGAGTTCTCGCATTTCTGCAGCTTGAGCCCGTTGCGTTTTCCCGCATTCCTGCGGCCGGGCCTCGCTGCGCGCTTCTGCCTTTCTGGGGTTTGACCCTGTCGCGCGCTTCCGCATTTCTGCGGCCTGACTCCGTCGCGCGCTCCCGCATCGTGTCCGTGGCCAGGTCTGCAACGCGAGTTCTCGTATTTTCATGAAGCCGCTGCAACGGGCGCGTCCGCGGCAGCGGCAATCCGGCAAGCCGAACAATTCAGGCCAAAAAAGCGGGATATGGACGCCAAAGAGCGGCCAAAATTCCCCTGAATCGTAAGCTCGTTTGCAAACCACCAGTTCAGCGCCTTGATCGTATAACCCGGACAAGGGATTACTCGAAGACAACCGTCCATATCCCGTTTATTTGGCAAGTTTTTGAACGATTTGACAGATAGTGCCGAAATGGGCACCCTCGTTGCTGTTTTGTCGCCAATCTTGGCGCCTGCGTTGCCGCTTTGTCGCCAATCCTGGTCACCTGCGTTGCTGTTCTGGCACCGACCCTGGTCACCTGCGTCTGATTCTTAAGCCAAAGCCCCGGCACTCGCGAGATTCTCGGTCACGACGACCGCGCCCAGGGCCTTTCCTTTTTGAATTTATCTGAGGTTACTCGAGGCCAAGGATGAAAGCTCCGACCACTTATCGACCACGTAGTTAGCTGTATGCTATTTGACCAGGTAAAACTGGCGGAGGAGGAGGGATTCGAACCCTCGTCACCGGGAGCACCGGTGAAACGGTTTTCGAGACCGCCGCATTCAACCACTCTGCCACCCCTCCGCAGGGGCGATGCGCCGCACGGGCGCTCATTTACCGGCAAAGAGCCGGCGTGCGACACCACGAACGGGCGCCATATCAAAGCGAGCCTTAACGGCTCGCGGGGTTAGTCTGGCGGAGAGATGGGGATTCGAACCCCAGATACCCTTTTGGGGCATACACGATTTCCAATCGTGCTCCTTCGGCCAGCTCGGACATCTCTCCGCATAGCGTCTGCTTCACCGAAGTGAAGCGTTTTAGAAGTATAGCGCAGCCCCGCCGCGGCCTCAAGAGGTTTTTTCGTGTGGCAGCGATTGCTTGCCGAAGATTCTAACGGAGATTCTAACGGATTCCGACGCCAGCTACCCGCTCGACGGCGTTTATCCGTTTTCCGCCAGCGCTCGCTCACGTACAATAGGCAAAAACACGCACGTCAGAAGGAACTGCTATGCCCGTCATTGACGCCCATTCTCATATCTATCCCGACAAAATCGCCTGCAAGGCCTCTTCGGCCGTGGGGGAGTTCTACGGGGTTGACATGAACGCCAAGAATGCCTCGGCAAGCGCGCTGCTGGCGGCGTGCGAGGGCTCGCCCATCACCCACCATCTCGTGCATTCCGTGGCCACGCGCCTCGACCAGGTGGCGACCATCAACGACTTCATCGCCGAGCAATGTCGCCTTCACCCGAACTTCATCGGCTTTGCCACCATGCATCACGATTTCGAAGATATGGAAGGCGAGATCGATCGCGTCATGGCGCTGGGACTCAAGGGAGTGAAGATTCACCCAGACACGCAGAAGGTAAACCTCGACGACCCACGGCTCATGGGCCTTTATGAGATCATTGCAGGTCGGCTTCCCATCGTCATTCACACGGGCGATTACCGTTACGATTACTCGCATCCGCGTCGCCTGAAGCGCATCCTGCGCACGTTCCCGAATCTGGTGGTAGATGCCGCCCACTTCGGCGGTTGGTCGTTGTTCGATTATGCCCTCGAGTATTTGGAAGACGAGAACTGCTACGTGGACACCTCAAGCGCCCTGGAATTCTTAGGTCCGCGCCGCACCGTAGAACTTGCCCGCGCCTACGGCATCGAGCGCATCATGTTCGGCAGCGACTTCCCCATGTGGAGCCCCGTCAACGAATACAACATGCTTTCCGCCATGCCTTTCACTGAAGACGAATTCGAAGCCATCACCTGGCACAATGTCGAACGATTCATTGGCCAAGAGATCAAGTAGTTGCTACTCAACTTAGAACAACGCAAGGGTCCCGACGCGCGCTACGGGGGAGGGAGTTGCGCGTCGGGACTCGAGCTATCGCAATGGAGTATGTATCACCTAGGCTTGCTCGGACAAATACTTACCGGTCAGATAGCCGTAAGTGAGAGCAGCAGCATGGCTGGCGCCGGATAAGGTGAAGGGATAGTCCTCCACGAAGCGTCCGCCTTGCACGTTGCCAACGGCAAACAGGCCGGGAATGGGCTCCGAATCGTCGTTGAGCACGCGAGCGTTGTCGTCGGTTACGAGGCCGCCCATGGTAACGAGCAATCGCATGCAGCTCACATCTTCCACCGACGTGTGCTTGAGCATATCGTAGGTGATCGCGTAGAAGGGAGGATCGACCACGGGGAACATCTTCTCTGCTGCCTTGCCGAAATCCTCATCGACTCCTTTTTCGCACAGCTCGTTGTAGCGCGCGACCGCTGCGGTTAAATTCTGGGTGGCATCTGCGCTGAGTTCCAGCTGAGAGGCGAGCTCTTCGAGTGAATCGGCTTGAGCTGAAAAACCCTCGCCGTCGCCATAGCTGCGGATATTTTCCATGACCATCTCGAGCATCGGGTACTGCTCGGGCCAGTGGCTGTCTATGATTTGGAAAACCTTGCTGCCTGGTTGGTTCTGCATGACCTTAGCGATATTGGTCATGCTGAGGTCTTCGTTGGTGAAGCGCTCGCCGTGCTCGTTGACCTGCAGGAAGAACTCCTGGCCGAACTGGAGAATATGAGCCATTACCGCATGGGGTCCCACGTCCAGGTGGCCGCCGACGTTCATGCCCATCTGCTGGCCGTCGCCGGTATCGGCGGGGTTGCCGTCGTGATCCGTCACCTCGTATGAGAACAGGAATTTGTCCTGGTTCTTCAGAATCCACGGAGCATACTGCCCCAGCATTTTCTCGTTGTGGGAATAGCCGCCCGTGGCGAGCACCACGCCCTTGGAGACACGATAGCGCGTGTAGCCCTCGCCCTCATCATTGCGGCAGATCACGGCGGTTATCTGGCCGTCAGCAGCCTCGAGCTTCACGGCTGGCGAATAGAATTGCACCTGCGCGTTGCCGGTGGCCACGGCTGCATCGACATTGGCCTGCAGAACGGGCGTATGGGTCTCGTCTCCTCCGCTGATGCAGCAGCATCCGGCAAAGAGGCGCTCGTGGTCGATGCCGAAGCGATAGATGCCGCTCGTGAGCGTATCGGCGCAGACGAACAACTGACTAGGATCTTCGGGAAGCTCGTCTTCCATGCCGAGCCACAGGAGTCCGTCGTATGCGGAGGTGTACCACTCGAAAGCCTCTCCGCAGTTCTTCAGCCACTTCGTGGTTATGCGATAGTCTGCGCGATGCGACATTTGCGTCATGAGCTCGTTAGCCACCTCGGTGGGGCTGATGTCCTCGATTCCGATGGAGCGCGTCTTCTCGGTGCCGAAGGCGGCGAACATGTTCGAGCGAGCACTGGGCTTGCTGCCCTTCTCGACGCCGACTACCTTGAGTCCTCCTTCAGCGGCAGAACGCAGGGCTCCTACCCCCGCCACGCCCAGGCCAACCACGCACACGTCGCAATCAACCGTCTCGATAATCTTGTCCTCGGGGATGTCGGTTTCCACCAGGGTGCCAGTGTCAGCGAGGGCGGTATTCTCGTCATCGAGATTATCCGACGGCTGCTTCGGGGCGCAACCGACGAGGCCGGTGCCGGCGGCCGAGGCGCCTGCCAGGCCGAGTGCTGCTAAAAAGCTTCGACGGCTGATTGATCCCTTCTTCCCAAACTCCTTCATCGTCACGGTACCCTCCTTTTGTCGTATATCAGGACGGCACCTATATCACCGCATTCGGAAGTCGCGCAAAACAGGAGAAACGTATGAAATACAAGAAAAAGCACCCTATACGAAAAGTACGACAATCATCTGACCAGGTGGTTTATTCCTTCGAGGTCGTTTCAACGAGTGAGATAAGCTCTTGGCGCGAATGGACGCCGCATTTGGTGTAGATGTGCTGCAGGTGAGATTTCACCGTGCTCTCGCTGATTACGAGCTTCTCTGCAATGTAGGGGGCGCTTCGTCCGACGATATAGAGATTGAACACATCGCGTTCGCGAGCAGTCAGGCCCATGCTGTCGCTGAATGATTCAAGGGGACGACCCGAGAGCGAGGTGAGCTTCGCGCCGCCGCTTGCGGACAACAGCAGCGACATGGTTCGATCCTCCAGAATCCAAATGGATGCCACGACGAGAAGAAGGGCCATGAAGAGCATGGCGACCCTGCTTGCGATGTGGGGTCCGAAAAAAGCGGAAGCCAGCAGGGGGAGGGACCCTAAAGTCCCCACACACCAGGCAGTGGCTAAGATTCTCACACGAGTACCAGGATACAGCCGCCCCAGGAGCAATCCCATGTAGAGGGCGCCGCATTCCAAAAGAGAGTATGCGATGCCGGCCAACACGTAGGCAAGGTAGGTGAGAGTCGATGAGAACAGCACTAAGATAAGAGCGGCCAGCGAAAGGGTCGCAACTACTTTCGTCCATACCGACAGATTGAAGTCTCGCCCGCGGTTAAAGAGCCAGAGCACGAGTGCGAGCGATATGGCGGTAATGATGAAGGGGAACATCTCGCCTTCTGCCTGCTGCAGGAAGACCGAGTACTGCAAGGATCCTACCACCAGTCCGATAACAAAAAAGCTGCAGAGGATTTTCGCCAACGAAGATGGCTCGAGGGTAAAAGACCGCTCGGCCTCCGATGAGGAAGGCGCGGGGCGCTGGATGAGGCAAAGTGCCACCGCAGAGGCTGCCACGCTCATGCCGGCGAGGGCTTGGCACCATGACGCAGGCAGAAGCGAGGGAAGAATCGTCGCCGCCGATGCGAGCACCTCGACCTCTATCATCAGTTCGACAATGCCGATATCGCGCTGGGCGCAGACTGCCGCCAGCCAGCAGAAGAGAAGAACGGTTCCCCCGGCAGACATGAGGATGAGTCCGAAAATGGAGAGGGGCTCTCCTGTGCCTTGCACGGCCAAGCCCATTAGGCAGCACGAGGCGCTTGCTATGGCGAGGGGAACACTCGCAAGCGCGCGTCTCCCTCGGCTGCCCGCGATGATCAAAGCACAAGAAACGAGGGAGGCGACGGCTACGTCTACAATGGTCGCCGGCACGCTGCCTTGTCCCAGGGGAAGATACAAGGAAATCTCGCAGGGCGCCTCAAATGACTGGGCCGCCAGAAGGGCGGAGATGCCCGCCACAGCTATCAGGAGATTTCTGCCGAGCCACCGCCCGTGATGGCGCTGCAACGGTATGTCCTTTCTTGTTGTGGCCCTCGATCATACGGAGACATTATACATGGGGCCGTCGCTCGGTCGAAGGGCGGCCCGAAGACCGCCCGGATACGAAGCTCTCGGGGCCGCCCGCTACTCCTCGTCGGGGCGGTCGATGGCCATGCAGATGCGGTCGATGCGCAAGCGGTCCATGGCCAGCACGGTGAAGGTCACCTTGGTGCCGCGGTTCTCGAGCACCGCCACGTCGCCTTCCTTGGGAATACGGTCGAACAGCGACAGCAACAGGCCGCCGGCGGTTTCCACGTCATCGGCCTCTTCGGGCTCGAAGTCGAGCAGCTCGGTGAGGTCGTCGATGGCCAGGGTGCCGTTAATCTGGTAGGTGCCGTCGGGCAGCTCTTCAATGTCGTCGTCGGTGTCGTGAACGTACTCGTCATCGATGCGGCCGACAATCTGCTCCATGATGTCACTCATGGTGACGATGCCCGCTGTGCCGCCGTGCTCGTCCACGACGACGCACATTTCGGTGCGGCCCTCCTGCATGGCCTGCAGAAGCTTCGCGATGGGCGCCCCTTCGGGAACCGGCGGCAGCTCGCGAATCTTCCAATCGCTCATAGGGGCGTCTTGGGGCACATCCACCAAATCCTTGGTGTGCACGAAGCCGACGATGCGGTCTTTCGAGCCGTTGCACACCGGGTAGCGCGTGTACTTGTACTGGCGCACCACTTCCCAATTCTCCTCCAGCGTGTCTTCCAAATCGAGGCAGATGACGTCGGTGCGCGGGGTCATGATGCCCTCGGCGTCCTTGTCGCCCAGATCGAAGATGTTGTCCACGAACTCGTTCTGCTCCGGGTCGATGAGGCCGCTTTCCGTAGACTCGTCAATAAGCAGTTTGATTTCTTCGCCGGTGTACACCTCGTGCTCATCGGCCGGGTCATGGCCGAACAGGCGCATAACGCCGTTGGTAATGCCGTTGAAGATGACCATGACCGGGTAGGTGATGCGGTAGAACACGCGCAGGGGCCCAGCGGTATGCAGGGCGTACTTCTCGGTGGCGAAGATGGCGAAGGACTTTGGGATAAGCTCGCCGACCACCACGTGCAGGGTGGTAACGATGAAGAAGCCCACGGCCACGCAGATGGGGTACACGGCGGATTCGGGGAAGCCCCAGGCTAGAAGCGGCGCTTCCAAAATGGCCGACACGGCCGGCTCGCCCAGCCAGCCGATGGCCAGCGAGGCCAGGGTGATACCCAGCTGACAGGCGGAAAGGTAGGCGTTGATGTGCGTGGTCACGTCGCGGGCGGCCTCGGCGCCGCGGCGCTTCTCGGCCACGGCCATATCAATCTGGCTCTTGCGCACGCGCACCAGAGCGAACTCGGCGATAACGAAGAACGCGTTCATCAGCAGGAAGAACACGACCAACAGCAGGCAAACGGCGGTTTGCATAGCGGTAAACACCCCTTCGCGAAGCAATCAAGGTTGCTTCGTCTCGTTGAAAATATGTGAGTCATATCCTAGGGGATTTTCAGCCCGCGCCCCTACAGGTAGCGAAACTGCCATCATATTATTACGAGGAGCGGCGGTGTTGTGGTGGCCCGCCGCCGCGTTGGTCGTTCATGGCGGCAAGCCGCCGCCGTTCCTACGTGTTGCCGACGGTTTGGCCGATATACGGGCCTTCTTTCAAGCGATGGTGGTAGAGTAAGCCAGTTTCCATCAAGCATACAACGAGCGAGCCGGCTCGAAGGGAGAAGAGCCGGCCAGGCGAATGAGGTGTTGCGCATGAAATTGACCCGCAAGCAATGGATGATGCTGACCGTGCTGGTGTTCGGCGCGTTCGTGACGGTGCTGAACCAGACGCTGGTGACCCCGGCGTTGCCGTCCATCATGGAGGAGATGTCGGTCGACCAGTCCACGGCCCAGTGGCTTACCACGGGCTTCACGCTGGTGAACGCCATCATGATTCCCATCACGGCGTTTCTGCAGGACCGGTTCTCCACGCGGCGTTTGTTCGTGTTCTCCATGGGCATGTTCGCCTTGGGCACGCTGCTCGCGGCCGTGGGCCTGAACTTCCCCGTGCTGCTGGGCGGCCGTCTCGTGCAGGCGGCGGGCGCCGGCATCCTCATGCCGGTGACCATGACGGTGCTCATGCTGGTGTTCCCCGTCGACCGTCGCGGCTCGGCCATGGGCATCTTCGGCCTCGTTATCGCCTTCGCGCCGGCCATTGGCCCCACGGTGGCGGGCTTCGTCATCGACCAGGCCGACTGGCACATCCTGTTCTATATCATCTTCGGACTGACGCTCGTCATCATCGCGGCGTCGCTGTTCCTCGTGGACGACAAGGCGCCCGCGAACAAGGGCGACTCGGTGCTCGATCCGCTGTCCCTGGTGCTGTCCACCCTGGGCTTCGGTCTCATGCTCTACGGCTTCTCGGCCTTGGGCTCGGCGGGCTTCACCCTGGTGCCGCTGCTCACCACCGCCGTGGGCATCGTGGGCGTGGTGTGGTTCTTCGTTCGTCAGACGCGCCTGCCGCACCCCATGCTGCGGGTCGACGTGCTGAAGAACCGCCGCTTCCTCGTGGGCACCATCATCGGCATGCTCGTGCAGGGCGCCCTGCTGGCCGCCGGCATCCTCATGCCCATCTACATCCAGTCGCTGCACGGGCTGTCGGCCACGGTGTCGGGCCTGGTGCTCATGCCCGGCGCCATCCTCATGGGCGTGATGAACCCCATCGCCGGTAAGTGGTTCGACCGCCACGGCCCGCGCCGCATGGCCATCGTGGGCATGGCCCTGCTGACGCTGACCACCTTCGCCTTCGCGCTGCTGAACACCGCGACGAGCATCGTGTACATCACCGTGGTGTACACCGTCCGCATGTTCTCCATGACGCTGGTGAACATGCCCATCACCACCTGGGGCATGAACGCGCTGGACAACAAGGTGATGAACCACGGCACCTCGGTGAACAACACCCTGCGTCAGGTGGCGGGCTCGCTGGGCACCGCTATCATCATCGCCGTGAGCACCCAGGTGCAGAGCATCGCCTCGCCGGGCCTGGGCGTCACCGAGGGCACCATGCTCGGCATCAACGCCGCCTTCCTCGTGTGCACGGCGCTGTGCCTGATCGGCCTGGTCATGACCATCGCGCTCGTGAAGGACAAGCCCGGCGAGGAGGCCGCGGTGGACGAGGGGAACACCCGCAAGTCGCTGCTGACGTCCATCATGAAGACCGACGTGTACTCGCTTGGCCAGGACGCCACCGTGGAAGAGGCCATGCGCCTGTTCGTGGAGAAGAACATCTCGGCGGCGCCCATCGTGGACGAGGCGGGCGAGCCGGTGGGCTTCATTTCCGATGGCGACATCCTGAAGCGGCTAAGCCCCCGCAGCAACTCGTTCACCGACCCGGTGGTGCTCATCAACCGCACGGTCATGGACGACGAGGATTATGCCGAGAAGCTGGCGAAGGTCATGCAGATGCGCGCCAGCGAAATTGGCGCGCCCAGCCCCATCTGCGTGAGCGTGCACGCCGATCTAACCAACGTGTGCCGTGTGCTGGCCGAGAACCATCTGAAGAAGGTGCCGGTGCTGGAGGACGGCCACATCGTGGGCGTCATCAACCGCAGCGACATCACGCAGTACTCTATGGCCGCGTACTTGTCCGACCATCCCGACCGCGCCGTCTACTGCGGCCCCGGCCCCGCTGGACAAGAGGAATGCATAGAAGAAAGCAGTCCAAAATAATTCTAAAAAGCCAGAGAAGCGCCTAGGGAAGTCAGCGAGGCGCCGACCTGAAAAAGTAAGCAGCCCTGGCGAACGAGGCATCCGGGCTGCTTGCTGTCCTTAATAGTAGCCGTTGCTCCCTTCGAAAGCCTCGGCGCGGGCGAGGTGTGGCCGAACTGCTACACTATGCAAAACACGGAAGGGCTTCGGAAAGGGAGGCGCCATGTTCGGAGACAATCTGGAACGCATCGTCGCGGCTATCGAGAAGAACTACGAGGCCGACGAGATCTTCTTCACGAAGCCGGGCCGGCGCTTCCCCAGCCGCACGGCCATTAAGGGAATCATCACCGAGCTGCGCCGCGTCATGTTCCCCGGCTATTTCGGCCCGGAGATGCTGTCGGCATCCACGAGCCCCAGCTATTTCATCGGGCAGACCCTCATCGATATCGAATCGGTGCTGCGCCAGCAGCTCATCTTGGCGCTCACTTACACCTCCGACGAGCGCGACGACCTCATCGGCAGCGGCAACCACCTGTGCGGCGGCTGCACCTCCGACAGCATCTGCCAGCAGACGGCCGACATTTGCACCAAGTTCTTCGACGCCCTGCCGGGCATCCAGCGCACGCTGCTCACCGACGTGCAGGCGCTCTACGATGGCGACCCGGCCGCCGGCTCCAAGGAGGAGGTCATCTTCACCTACCCGGGCCTGTACGCCATCTACGTGTACCGCATCGCGCACGTGCTCTACGAGCTGGGCGTGCCCATCATCCCGCGCGTGATGACCGAAATCGCCCATTCGTCCACCGGCATCGACATCGGCGCCGGCGCGACCATCGGCGACTACTTCTTCATCGACCACGGCACGGGCGTGGTAATCGGCGAGACCACCATCATCGGCGAGCACGTGAAGCTGTACCAGGGTGTTACCTTAGGCGCGCTTTCCACCCGCGGCGGCCAGCGCCTGGCCGGCGTGAAGCGCCACCCCACCATCGAGGACAACGTCACCATCTACTCGAACGCCTCGGTACTCGGCGGCGAGACGGTCATCGGCGAGGGTTCGGTTATCGCGGGCTCCACCTTCGTCACGTTCTCGGTGCCGCCCCACTCGCGCGTCTCCGTGAAGGAGCAGGAAATTCGCGTGCGCCAACCCGGCGAGCGCGACTAGGTTCGCACGGACATTTAAGCGGCATTGCCGAAGCGGCCACCCTGAAGGGTGGCCGCTTCGTGTTCAGGAAGATGTCTGCCGAGCCGCCCGGCGGCCGTGCGGCCGCCGCGTCTCTTCTACAGGTCCAGCTGCATGAGCTCGTACAGAGCCAGCACGTAAATGCGGAACGAGGTCTTCAGCAGCTCCTCGGAAACGCCCTCGTCGGGACCGTGCTCGCCGCCGACCCAGTCGGGGTTCTCGATCCAGGGCATGTTCACGCCGAACGACGCTCCCTTGGAGAACTCGCGGGCATAGGTGCCGCCGCCGATAGTGAAGGGCTTGTGCTCGGTGTCGCCGGTAACGTACTGGAAGGCATCCTGTAGCACTTGAATTTCCTTGTCGTCGGGCTTCACCAGGAAAGGCACCATGAGCAGGGTGTTCTCGAAGGTGCCGCCAATGGCGTCGGTGAGCTTGGTCATGGCCGCGGTGATCTCGTCGGCCGTGATAGAGGTAGGCCAGCGGCTGTCCATGGTCTGTACCAGGCGCCCCTCCACGATGTGGATGGTGCCGCCCACCACGGTCAGCGGCCCGAAGTACTCGTCGGCGCTGGCGATGCCCACGCCCGAGCCGTCAGTGTAGCTGACGAGCTTCTGGTCCAACTCGAGGAACTCGCGCTCCTGCTCGTTGCACAGGCCGTTCTCAAGCAGATAGTCCACGATGAGCTTGATGGCGGAGATGCCTCGCTCGGGCCAGGCCGCATGGGCGTTCACGCCCTCGGCCGTGATGCGGATCAGGCCGTCGCCCGCATCGGCGATGGTCAAACGTTCGGCCGGCGGCAGCTTGGAGGCATCACCGCGCACGAGGGCCGTGGCCCTGCCGGGCACCGCGTTGGTGGCTCCGCCGCCGTCGAACTCAAGAATGACCGGGTCGATGATGGCCGGGCTGGTAATGCACCCGTCGTAGCCGCCCTTCTCGCCGTAGCAGACAGGGAAGTCGGCGTCGGGGGTGAAGATGAAGGCCGGGTCGGCGTAGTGCTCGCGATAGTACACCACATCGGCCATGGAGGTTTCCTCGTTGGCCCCGAAGATGAAGCGGATGGTGTAGGGGCGCGGCACATCCATGCCGGCCAGGCACTTTGCGGCATGCAGTGCGGTCACGGAAGGCCCCTTGTCATCGAGGCAGCCGCGGCCCATGAGAAAGCCGTCTTTGCGCGTGACGGCGAAGGGCTCGAAGGACCAGCCGGGGCCAGCGGGCACCACGTCCACGTGTCCGATGATGCCGAGCTGGGTGTCGGTCTCGCCCGCAAGGTCGGCGAATCCGACATGGCCGTCGCAGTTCGTGGCGGCAAAGCCGTGGCTCTCGGCAATTTCCAGCGCCTTGGCCAGCGCCTTGGCAGGGCCGGGGCCGTAAGGCTCGCCCAGACCAGCAGCTGCCAAATCCTCGATGCTGGGAATTTCTACAAGCTTGGCAATGTCGGCCACGACATCGTCCCAATGCTCGTCAAGGTAGGCGTCCGCCGCCGCGATGATGTCTTCGCGATTCATGGTGTGTCCTTTCGACAAAGGCTCCTGCAGAGCACAGGAAATCTCTCCTCTTTCCAGCAAGACTCATTATGGGGACAATACGAGAAAATCGGCTCTTCATCAAGTGCTTTGTTGCGCGGCTGTAAGCGATGGCGGCCCTTCCCATTTTCTTACCTTCCCGCTTATAATGGCTCCACGTAATTTTTCAGGGAAAGGACGAGCCGCCATGAGCGATGCCTCCACAACTGCATCGACGGATATCACGCCTGCCGAAGAGCCTCAAAAACCCAAACCCTGGTTCAAGCGCCTCTCGCTGACCACCTGGATTTTCATCGCGCTCATTTTGGGCGTGCTGGCCGGTGTGGCGCTGCAGGGCGCGCCGGACATTGCCGACACCTACATCAAGCCCTTCGGTACCATTTTCTTGAATCTCATCAAGATGATCGTCGTGCCTCTGGTGCTGTTCTCCATCATCGCCGGCGTGGTTTCGCTGGACGACGTGAAGAAGGTGGGCGCCATCGGCGGCAAGACGGTGCTGTTCTACTTGGCCACCACGGCCTGCGCCGTCACGCTCGGCCTCATTTTCGCGAATGTGATGAACGTGGGCGCGGGCTACACCATGCCCTCCGACGAACTTTCCTACGAGGCCACCGAGCCCCCCTCGCTCATCGACACCATTGTGAACATGTTCCCGTCGAACTTCTTCCAGCCCATGGCCGATGCCACGATGCTGCAGGTCATCGTTATCGCCGTGGTCTTCGGCTTCGGCATGATTGCTGCGGGCAAGAAGGCCAAGCCGGTCATTGATATCTGTAACGCCCTGTCCGATGTGTGCATCGCCATCATGCGCGGC
Source organism: Adlercreutzia shanghongiae (assembly GCF_035830635.1). Taxonomy (NCBI): domain Bacteria; kingdom Bacillati; phylum Actinomycetota; class Coriobacteriia; order Eggerthellales; family Eggerthellaceae; genus Adlercreutzia; species Adlercreutzia shanghongiae. Next base: position 190,330 of record NZ_JAYMFI010000003.1, read on the forward strand.
ATCATTTTGGTGGCCCCCTTTGGCGTGTTCGGCCTCATTTGCCCGGTTATCGCCAACAACGGCATCGATGTGCTGCGCCCGCTTCTGTGGCTTATCGTGGTGGCTTACGTGGCCATGATCGTGCAGATTATCGTGGTGTACTCGGGCATCATCAAAATTTTCGCCCGCATGAACCCGTTGAAGTTCCTCAAGGGCGAGATGCCGGTTATGGGCTTCGCCTTCGCGTCGGCCTCTTCAGTGGGCACCCTGCCCATCAATATGGAATGCACTGAGAAAATGGGCGTGTCGAAGGAGGTCACGTCCTTCGTGCTGCCGCTCGGTGCCACCATCAACATGGACGGCACGGCCATCTACCAGGGCGTGTGCGCTATCTTCATCGCCCAGGTGTTCGGCATCGATTTGTCGGTCGGCCAACAGCTGACCATCGTCATGACCGCGGTGCTCGCCTCTATCGGCACTGCCGGTGTGCCGGGAAGCGGCATGATTATGCTTGCCATGGTGCTGCAGTCCGTGGGCTTGCCTGTGGAGGGCGTGGCTCTCGTAGCCGGCGTGGACCGCATTCTGGACATGATGCGCACCACCGTGAACGTTACCGGCGACGCCGCCGTGGCTACCTGCGTCGATGCCATGCAGAAGCGCGCCGCTGCCCGCAAGGCCAAGAAGACCGAGAAGCAGGTTAAAGCCGCATAGCCGTCACGTTGACAGGGGGAGTGGATTGTCGGGTGGACTCTAAGAAAATAATTGCCGATGCCTTCAGGGAGCTTGCAAGGTCAACGCCGATAGATAAGATCTCCGTTGCGGCTATCTCCCGGGAGGCGGGGCTGAGCCGGCAGGTGTTCTACTCGTATTTTATCGACAAATTCGATTTGTCGATAAGAATCTACGAGGTTGAGTTTGCCCCCATTGCCCAAAAGCATCGTGATGGCGTGATGACCTGGAATGAATCGGGAATCGAGCATTTGAACATCTATGCGCGTGACCCTGATTACTACCGCAATGTGCTTTCGTCGTTCGATCCCGCGGGCTTGCGAAGCCATTTGACGAAGCGCATGCGTGATGAGTTCAAGTACAAATGCGAGCGGCGCGGAGCAGTGTTTGACAACGAAGAGATGGACTATGCTCTGAGAGCCGTGGTGGGAACCATAAATGAGTTAACCTATGCGTGGATAAATCGTGGGTGTCCCGAGCCTCCTGAGGAGCTTGTTCGGCGTTTTGACTTGTGCCGGCCATTTATTCTCGCACCGTATCTCGAAGATACAGATTCGACGACCGCTCAAGATATAGCTCGCGACAGGTAAACTTAAGCTATGAGCGATGGGCCGAAGAGGGAGGGACTTCGGCCCATCGAAGGAGGGGGGCTAAGCGCGAGCGAGAATTTCTCCGGCTACATAGCCGTGGGCGATTGCGAGCGAATTGGTCGCGCCGTGAAGCGTGTTCTGATAACAGCTGCCGAAACGATAGCCTACCGTATTGCCAGCGGCATACAGTCCCGGAATGGGATTAAAGTCGGCATCAAGAACCTCAAGCTGGTTGCTGCAACGAACTCCCGACGTAGTGCAGAAGAAGTTGTACTGAGCCTTCCAGGCCTGGTAGGGAGGATCGTCGATGGGGTCAAGATAGCGCGGCGCCTTCAGGTACTCACTGTCGCTGCCAGAAGTGCAGAGCTCGTTGTAGTGCGCAACGGTGTCCGCGAGATTCTTGGGATCTACTCCAATCTTCTCCGCGAGTTCCTCAATGGTGTTGGCCTCGACATGCTCGGTATCAAAGCCGCCCTGCATGTCGACGTTTTCGATGGTCATGCCAAACACGTTGGGCATGTCGAAGTCGTTGCTGGGAAGAATCTGCCAGGTGTAGTTGCTGAAATGCGGCTGGCAGGTGACCGAATGCGTGGCGACAAGGCCCGGAATGCATTCGTTCATGAAGCGTTGACCGTTGGCGTTTACCTGCAGATACGGGAACATGATGTACCCGCGGTTTTGCCACGCCTGATAGCTGCAGACCTCTTCCATCTTAGCACCGACCCAGCAGAGCATTCGATGACCGAGACCGTCGTCGAGGATTTCGGTGGGAGCCTCGTCCATATAGGAGGCATAGGCATTGTTGTTGATGGCGAACTCGGCGAAATCGCTGGGATAGAACTCCCGCATCATGGCCTCGTTGGCTCCGAACGAGCCTGTGCACATCACAACGCCTTTACTGGCATGGTAGTACACCTTCTCGTTGCCCTTGCTGGCGATGACGCCAGTCACACGTCCGGTTTCGTCCTGAACGAGCTTTTCGGCGCGGACGTTATAATCGATGACGCCGCCGTTGTCCGGAATCCATTTGTGCATGTTTTCCAAAAAGCGAGTGAGCTTGTCGCTCTGGTTCTCAAGACGAATGCCCGAGCTGTTGTACTGAGTGATTTCCACCGAGGGATCGGGGTAGAAGTTCTCCATGGACTCGGCCTCGTAGAACTGACCATAGGGGTCAAGCACGTGCTCCCTCAGGTCATCAAAAATCTCTCCGGAGCGCTCGGCCCAGATGGCCCAAAGTCCCATGTCTGCACGCATCTGAGTATCGCGGAGAACATCATTGCAGATTGAGACTTTGTTGTACTCGGGGATGCCGCACTCGCGCTGATACTTGGAGTTCAAGAATGCCGCAAGTTGCCCGCCGACGTGGCAAGCGTTGTTGCGCTCAAGTACCGTTACCTGAGCGCCATTGCGCATGGCGCCATAGGCGGTCATGCAGCCCGCGAGGGCGGAGCCGACGACAAGCACCTCTGTCTCAACTGTTGAAGAGCAGTCGTCGACGGTGTAATCGGGAGGCGTTCCCAGCCAATCTGCGGCAGTCGTCTCGCCCGTCTTGCCCAGCGGCTCCTTCTCGCCCGGTGCGCAACCGGCCAAGCTGACAGCAGCGGCAGCGCCGCCAAATACAGCGGCCCCTTTCAGGAAATTCCTACGACTCAGTTCCATCCTTTTCCTCCTTCTGTGGAACGACCATGCTGCTACCCTCGCAAAAAGGAACAGGGCGTTCAATTGACACTTCCGAAGAGCTGTCAAAAAATGGACAGCTGAAAAGAACTGACAAGAGAAGAGCGTAGAAGAATCTACGAGATACGTTGTCTGCTTGCTGAAACTCGATGCCGTCATCTGAAATTAACCCGTGGTTTCCTCATGGTCGGGCATGACGGGCCGTCAGCTGTGCTATAGAATACGTTGAAAGTAATCCGAGGTTCATAATTTGGAGGACGACGTGCTTAACGCAATCATCGTTGACGACGAGGCTCCCGCTCGTTCCGAACTGCGCTTCCTTCTGGACGAAGTTGGCGGAGTTGAAGTGACGGCCGAAGCGGCCAACGTGCGCGAGGCTATCGAGAAACTGAAGGAATACCCCTGCGACGTCATGTTCATGGATGTGAACATGCCCGAGGCCACCGGCCTGCAGTTGGCCGAAGCCCTGCAGCATCTGAAGTTCCCGCCGGCGGTGGTGTTTGTGACCGCCTACAGCGAGCACGCCCTGGACGCCTTCAAGGTTAACGCCATCGATTACCTGGTTAAGCCCGTGGAGACCGAGCGTTTGGCCCAGGCCATTGCCCGCGTGCGCGAGCAGGTGGCCCTGCACCTGCAGGCCCACAAGTCCGAGCGCATTCCCGTGGAAAAGGGCGGCAAGAAGATTCTCATCGGTATCGATAAGATCCGCTTCGTCATGGCCCGCGACGACTACGCCTACCTGCAGACCGACACTGACCGCTACTTCTCTACGGTGAGCCTGGCTCAGCTGGAGAAGCGTCTCGACGGTCACGGATTCTTCCGCGTCCATCGCGGTTATCTGGTGAACCTGTCTATGGTGGAAGAGATCGAATCGGTCTCGGGTGGCACCCTGCTGCTCACGCTGAACGGCGTGGAGGAGAAGATTCCCGTGTCCCGCCGCCGCGTGTCTTCGCTGAAGAAGGCGCTGAACCTATAGCGGAAGCTTGCCAGCTAAGCATGCTTGAGGAAAGGCACCGTGCGGTGCCTTTCTTACTTTCGGGCAAAGGGAGTCGAAAACTGGCCAAAAAACCGCGTTTTGGACTTTTGTAATTCGAGAACGAGCGCGACAGTTTAAATAAAATATAATATAACTAATGTTAAACGATTGTTTAGAAAAAATGACGACTTGATTCAGCAGAGAAAAAAGTCCAAAACACCGCTTTTTGCCCAGTTTCTCGCAGATTTGCGGCTTGGCGGTAGCGGCAAGCTCCTCTTCGTTCACAGAACCGCCATAGGGTTACCGGGTTCCCTGTTCACAGGAGGCGGCTTTGGTAAAATGTTTCGAACAAGTTACGGACGCCCTTTTACGGGGCGTTCCCGTTTTAGGCTGGCAGTATCCACCGAGAAAAGGAAGCCTATGCTTTCCGTTGACATCGAAAAGCTCTACCCTGCGGCGAAGACGCTGGTGAAGGCCCGCGCCGCCAGCCGCATTCACGCCAAAGACGCTACTCTCTATGACTTCTCCGAGGAGGCCCAGGCCTGTGCCGAGCAGTTCATGGGCTGGGCCGATTTGGCGAGCGCTCCGCAGTGCGATCTTGCGGCCATCCAGGCGTTTTCCGACGAGGTGGTGGAAGCCGGAATCGACACCATCCTGCTTATCGGCCAGGGCGGTTCCACCCAGGCGCCCATGACCATTACCAAGTACAACAAGCACGACTCCATCCGCGTGAAGTTCCGTACGCTTGATTCCGACTCGCCTGTGCGCGTGCGCGAGATGCTCACCATCTGCGACCCCCATCGCACGCTGGTGATTATTTCCTCGAAGAGCGGCGGCACCATTGAGCCGCGCATGCTGCTCGAGGCCGTGCGCGCGGCTTTCGAGAAGGAGCTGGGCGACCATGTGGTGAAGCATCTCGTGGCCATCACCGACCCGGGCAGCGATTTGGACACGCAGGCCCGCGAAGAGGGCTGGCGCGCGGTGTTCTCCGGCGAGCCCACGGTGGGCGGGCGCTTCTCGGCGCTTTCGGTGTTCGGCCTGGTGCCGGCCGCGCTGGCGGGCATCGATATGGAAGCCTTCATGGCCCATGCCCGTGAGGCTGAAGAGGCCTGCTCCGAGGACGCCATCGACAACCCCGCCATCAATCTGGCGGCGTTCCTTTACGACAACTACCTGAAGGGGCGCAACAAGTTCTCGTTCCTCACGCCCAAGCGCGGTCGCGTGCTGGGCCTGTGGATTGAGCAGCTGGTGGCCGAGTCCCTGGGCAAAAACGGCGAGGGCATTCTGCCGAACATCGAAATTGACTCGCTGCTGCTTACCGAAGACCCGGGCGACCGGTCCATCATCATGTACCAGACTCAGACCGACCTGTGGGACGAGCGCCGCAACTTCGAGATGAGCCTCGCCTACATCGACCCCGCCATTCCGCGCCTGAATTACCGCATCGACACCGTGGAAGAACTGGCCGAGCACTTCGTCATGTGGGAATACGCCATCGCCATGTGCGGCTATCTCATGCAGGTGAGTCCCTTCGACCAGCCCGATGTCGCCTCCGCGAAGGCCGAGGTGCTCGGTATCCTGGAGAACGGCCAGCCCGAGCCCGGATTCACCGAGGTGTTCACCCATGAGGTGGACATGGGCCGCGTGGAGGTGTCCTTCGCCCCCATGTTCGAGGGCTGTGAGGACCTGCACGAGACGCTGTACGCGCTTCTGTCCTCCATTCAGCCCGGCGACTTCTTCGCGCTGAACGCGTTTCTGCCGTTCACGGGCGAGGGGCGCCGCGAGGCCATCGAGCAGATTCGCCACGGCGTGGCCGAGTCCTTCGGCTGCGTCTCCTGCCTGGAAGTGGGGCCGCGCTACCTGCATTCCACGGGCCAGCTGCAGAAGGGCGGTCCGAACATGGGCGTCTTCCTCATCCTGTCGGCCGACGAGCTGAAGGACATCCCCCTGCCCGAGGGCGCCGCCGCACCCAGCCTCGGCGAGCTGGCGAAGGCCCAGGCCGCCGGCGATTTGGTGACGCTTGCCAAACGGGGGCGCCGCTGCGTGCACCTGCACCTGCCGGACAACTCCGGCGTGACGCTGCGCCAGCTGGCCCAGGTGGTCGACGACGTGATTGCCGATATCGTGACCGATCGCGCCTTGGCCGAAGCTGCCGCCATTGCCGAGGACGAGGAGCTGGCCGAGGCAACTGTGGTCGTGGAAGCCGCCGACGCCAGCGAAACCGCCGTGGAAGCGGAGTTTGCCGACACGGCCCAGAATGCCGAGGCGGAAGCCGTGGAAGCGGCCGTTGTCGAAGGCGAGACCGCTGACGCTGAGCCGGCCGAGGCGTAGGGAGCAAGGCGAGAAGGCAAGGAGGTCTCCGTTGCCGAGGTGTGGGGAGCTTCAGCGACGCCCCTCGGCGTGACGATTCGGTCGCACCATCCCAGTTGAAAGCCGCGTTGTATTACACTACACTTGCGCGCACGGACGAGCGGACTGCTTCTTTCGTCGAAGGGAGCAGCTATGTACGTAAGCTGGATGGAACTCCTCACGTTTTGTTTGGTGATCGTGGCGGTGATTGAGCTGACGTCCCGCACGCGGCAGTAGCCGCATGGGGCGAGAAGCGAAAAGCCGCCCCCTAGCATAGAGGACGGCTCTTCAACACATTAAATAGGGTAATGTGAAGCAGTCGTGCCCGGTTGCAGCGGGCTTTCCGCTTGTCCGTAGTATATCGCGCAATGAGGCGCAAAGCAAGGGAGCTGCTCATGATCGATGCGGTCGATATTCATGTGAAGGGAATCGTGCAAGGGGTGGGATTTCGCCCCTTTGTTTATCGAATGGCGAAGAAGTACCTCATCAACGGCTGGGTGCTGAACGCAGCCGACGGGGTGTACATCCACGCCGAGGGCGAGAGCAAGCTTGTCGACGAGTTCATCATGGAGCTGTCGGATAACGCGCCGGCCGCCTCGAAGGTGGAGGAGATTGACATCAAGGAAGTGCCCCTGGAGGACTTCGACAGCTTCGAGATTCGCTTCTCCGACGACGATGCGGTTGAGGAGACCACCCTCGTCTCGCCCGACCTGGCCACGTGCCAGGATTGCGTGACGGAGTTGTTCAACCCGAACGACCGCCGTTACCGCTACCCGTTCATCAACTGCACGAACTGCGGCCCGCGCTTCACCATCATCGATCATTTGCCCTACGACCGTGCGGCAACCTCCATGGCGGCCTTCCCCATGTGCGAGCGCTGCGCCGCCGAGTACGCTGACCCGCTGGACCGGCGCTTCCACGCCCAGCCCGATGCCTGCTTCGAGTGCGGGCCCTCGGTGACCTGGCGTGTTGGCGCTGAGGGCGAAGAGCTTCTGGGCAAGACGCGCGAGGAATCCGATGCCATTTTCGCGGCGGCGGTGGAGATGCTCATGGCGGGAAAGATCCTGGCTGTGAAGGGATTGGGCGGCTTCCACTTGGTGTGCGACGCGAACAATGCCGCGGCGGTGGCCGAGCTGCGCCGTCGCAAACGCCGCGACGGGAAGGCGCTTGCGGTGATGGCCCAGGCTATGGGCGATGTGAGGGCGCTCTGCCATGCGAGCGAGGAAGAGGAGGCGGTGCTGACTGGCTCGGTGCGGCCCATCGTTCTGCTGCGCAAACGGGCTGATGGCGCTATCGGGGAAGGCGTGGCCGATGGCCTGTCGGAGCTAGGCGTGATGCTGCCCTACACGCCGGTGCAGCATTTGCTGATGCACGATTTTGCCGAGGCTTGGTATGCGGCTAACCCGCAGATAGCCGAGGCGGGTAATGAACCCGGGCGCTCGGTGCCGCTTCTGGTGATGACCTCGGGCAATGTGCATGACGAGCCCATTTGCATCGCCGATGAGGAGGCTCGCGAGAAGCTGTCCGACATTGCCGACGCCTTCCTGGGGAACAACCGCCCCATCCTCACCCGCTTCGACGACTCGGTGGTACGGCTTGTGCGCGTGGGGGAGACGCCCGATGGCGCACCTGAGCTGGCAGTGCAGTTCCTGCGTCGCGCTCGCGGCTATGCGCCGGTGCCCCTTTCCGTGGCCGCCACTGCCGTGGCCGCAGCCGAGAACGCGGCGGCGGAAGACGCGGAATCGGCGGCGGGTACGGTGGCCGAGGCGGCTGCAGAAAGCGAGGCGCAGCCGAAGGCCGGCGTTATCTTCGCGGCCGGTCCTGAGCAGAAAAATACCTTCACGTTGCTGCGTGGCACCGATGGCTTTGTGTCGCAGCACATTGGCGACGTAGAGAATGCCGACACCTACGATGCGTGGCTGGCCACCAAGGACCGTTTCGAGAGCTTGTTCGAGATGGAGCCCGCGGCCGTGGCCTGCGATTTGCATCCCGAGTATTTGACGAGCAAGTGGGCGCATCATCAGGCGCTGCCGGTGACCGAGGTGCAGCACCATCACGCGCATATCGTGTCGGTTATGGCCGAGCATGGTCTGGTGGATGCGGTTTGCGGCATCGCCTTCGACGGCACGGGCTACGGGGTCGATGGCGCTATCTGGGGTGGCGAGGTGCTGCTTTCGAATCGCCAGGCCTTCGAACGCTTCGCGAACTTCGCCTACGTGCCCATGCCGGGCGGCGCGGCGGCCATCAAGCATCCGCTGCGCATGGCCTACGGCGTGCTGTGGGCCTACGATTTGCTCGACCACCCGGCCGCCGAGACGGCGCTGGCGCCTTTGGGCGACGAGGCCGAGGTGTGCGACACCATGATTGAGCGTGGCTTGAACACGCCGATGACATCCTCGGTCGGGCGTCTGTTCGATGCAGCCAGCGCGCTGCTCGGCATTTGCACCGAGCCCAGCTACGAGGGCGAAGGCGCTATCCTGCTGGAAGCCGCTATGGAAGCGGCCGGCGCCGATGCGCCCGGGGCCGCAGCGGCGGAAGAAGCGGCCGGCGTGGCGGGCGAAGACGAGCTGGCCGCCCGCGAGCGCTATGCCATCACGGCCCAGAAGAACACGGCTACCGAGGCGAGCACCGCCGAGGACACCTCGGTCGTTCTGCTAGACGCCGAGGCCACGTTCCGCGCCTTGCTCGACGATGTGGAGGCGGGCGTGCCCGTATCCATTATCGCGCGTCGCTTCCACGACGCCATGGTGAGCGCCATTGTGATAGCGGCCGAACTGGTGCGGGCTTTGTACGGCATCAGCACGGTGGCTCTCTCCGGCGGTGTCTTCATGAATCGCTATATCGTGGAGCACGTCCTGCCCGCCTTGTCCGAAGCCGGCTTCACTGCCGCCATCAACCGCGACCTGCCGCCCAACGATGGCTGTATCTCTTTCGGCCAAGCCGTTGCGGCCTCCATCCGCGCTGGCGAGTAGAGGGTGCTTCTTCCCGTGCTGGCGCGGGAAGTACGCTTTTGCTCCAATTCGTAAAAGCACATTTTCCAAATTCTAACGGGCATCCTTGAGAGGAGCGTCGTCTCCTTTCATGAAAAAGTCCTGTTCAGAAGGGTGAGCGGGAAAATCTCAAAGAGATTCGCAGTGTAATGAGATGGAATAAGTGCTTTTTTGGCTCGCCGGATTTGGAAAATGTGCTTTTACGTTCAGCGGAATTGCCGGCGAATTGGAAATTGGCCAAAATATCACGATTTCCAAATTGGGCGGCCGTTCGCGAGGAAAGCCGGATCTGTGGATTCTCGCAGTGCGAATCGGTACGAACGGGTGAGGCCCACAAACGAGAGAGATTGCCAATGGTACCATGGGCGAAACGCAAAAGCAGGAGGTATGCACATGTGCTTGGCAATTCCGGCGAAGGTGGCGGCCCTGGAAGAGGGGAACCTGGCCACGGTCGATATTTTGGGCGTGACCCGCGAGATTTCCGTTGACCTGACGCCCCAGGCGCAGGTGGGCGACTACGTGCTTGTGCACGCCGGCTTCGCCATTGAGGTGGTGGACGAGCAGTTCGCGCTGGAGACCATCGAGCTGGTGAAGCAATTCCCCGAACTGGCCGACCTTGACACCCAGCCGGCGGCGTAGCCATGGATGCCATGCAGCAAGAGTTGAAGGCGTTCAAAGATCCCACGCTGGCGCGGGGGCTAATCGAGTCCATTCAGGCGCTGGCGCCCGAGTCTGCTACGCTCATGGAAGTCTGCGGTACCCATACCGTGGCCATCGCGCGCAACGGCATTCGCGGCCTTATGCCTGAGGGAGTGCGCTTGGCATCGGGTCCGGGCTGTCCTGTGTGTGTGACGAGCAACCACGACATCGACAAGGTAATAACGCTTGCCCGTGTGCCAGAAGTGACCATCGCCACCTTCGGCGACATGACCCGCGTGCCCGGCTCCACCTCCAGCCTACTGGCCGAGCAGGCGGCGGGACGCGCGGTGGAGATCGTCTATTCGCCGTTGGATGCCCTGCGCCTGGCGCAGGAGAACCCCGACCGCCAAATCGTGTTCGTGGGTGTGGGCTTCGAGACCACCACCCCGCTGGTGGCGATGGCTGTGAAGCGCGCGAAGGCCATGGGCCTTAAGAACTTCACCGTGTACGGCGCCCACAAGAACATGCCGGGCGCGTTGGAGGTCATCATCAACGACCCGGCCCTGAAGCTGGATGCGCTCATTCTGCCGGGGCACGTGTCTACCATCATCGGCGCCGAGCCGTACCGATTCCTGGCTGAGAAGTACGGCATTCCGGGTGTTATCACCGGGTTTGAGCCGGTGGACGTGCTGCAGGGCATCGCCATGATCTTACGGCAGCTGCACGAGGGCCGCGCCGACATCGAGATAGCCTACGCGCGCGGCGTCATGCCCGAGGGCAATCCCGTGGCCCTGGCTGCCATTGACGAGGTGTTCGAGACCTGCTCCGCCACGTGGCGCGGCTTGGGCGAGATTCCCGGCAGCGGCTATCGCATCCGCGAGGAGTTCGCCGACTTCGATGCCATGCGCCGCTTCCAGCCGGACGTGGAAGAGGTGCGCGAGCACAAAGGTTGCCGCTGCGGCGATGTGTTGCGCGGCATCATGGCCCCGAGCGATTGCCCGCTGTTCCGGAAGGTGTGTACGCCGGAGAATCCCGTCGGCCCCTGCATGGTCTCCAGCGAAGGTAGCTGCGCCGCTTACTATCGCTATTACTAAGTGTGATGAATGATTTGATTAAGGCGGGATTGGGCCTTGAGATGCGCAGTTCCGGATGCCGGAAGAAGCGTACAGCGGTTTTGAAGCTTGCTGCACTATACTAGACGAGAATAGTAATTTGAAGTTCAGAAAGCTCGTGTGTGCTGCAGCCGATTGAAAATAATGTCTCGCCTTTTCGCTTCTGGGTGCTTTTGGCAAATTCGCTGGCCTATATGGCGTTTGCGGTTGCCTATCAACTTACGACGGCTCTTGGTTCTTTTGTCGATCTGGATTTTACTTCGGAGTCCTACGATACGGCCCTGCTGGCCACGGCATGCATGCTGGGCTTTGTCATAGGCCCCCTGGGAAGCGGTCGCATTAATGCTCTTCTTGGGCCCCGATGCAATGTTCCTCTTTGGCTGATTATCCTAGCCGTAGTGTCTCTGCTTTTCATTCCCTGCCACGAAAGCTTCCCCGCCTTGCTCTTCATTCGAGTATGCCAGGGAATTTGCGGAGGAATGATGGTTGCCTCCATAGTTGGCTCGGTAAATGCCTGGTTTCCCTATGGGGAAGCGGGGATCGCGACGGGATTCACGATGGGTTCGATGGGTCTTGGGTTTGGATTGGCTCAGGCTATTGCGGTAGCGTTCGCTGGAGCAAACCTACCGTGGTACACCTTGACGGCTTATACGACCTCTGTATTAGCGCTCGCTGTTGCGACGGTCTATGGGATCACCGTGCGCGATTTTGAGAGCCGGTACCCTGGGTTTTCTAAGATTAATCAAATCATTGCCAGAGATATTTCGGGTCAAAAGACGGCCGACGTGCGGCGCGCAAGACATGCAGAAGACTATGTCGTTCCCGTAGGGATCGCTGGTTTTCTGCGTACGAGCATGTTTTGGGCAATGGCGGGATTTGGCTTTATAAAGAGTTCCCTTACTTGCGGCCTTGCATTGGTCCTCCCCCAATTCCTTGCGTTTGAAACAACGGCTTCCTTATCGTGGGGTGCGCTAACTTCAGGTCTGGCTTTTGTTACGACGGCTGCGGCGGCTCCCCTTGGCGGCTTGCTTTCTCGCATCCTTTTCAAGGGCTTACGCTATCCGGTTATGTGCTTTGGAGCAATGATATCGGCAGTGACCCTGGCGTGCGTGGGATTTGCCCATACGCTCCCTTTGCTTTTGGTGCTCTACATACTGGGATACGCTTCGACAGCGCTGGGGACGGGAGTATACTGGTCGCTCAGTACCGAAATTGTAGCTCCGGCAACTGCTCCACGAGCGAGCGCTCTGCTCACAGCTATTGCCAATATGGGAGGTACGTTCGCCCCCTTGTTATTGGCGGCTATAGCAACTGTGGGGCATTCATATCTCCCGTGCTTCGTGATTCTCGCTGTGCTCTCACTTATCCAGTTTGCTTGCGCTTGGTACATCGCTCGATAAGAGAGTTAGATACACGGGGTCAGACCGACGGGCAGGGGCTGCTGGAGGGCTTCTTCTACGAATTGAGGTGCGAAGGGATTGGCGTTCCTTTCACGATACATCAAGGCGTATTCGAAGTAGCAGTCCGGATCGCTGACTACTTTGCAGCTAAAGCACGGTTCCTTCAGCATGGGATAGAACGGAATTGCATAGGTGGGGATAAAGTAAATCGAATCAAAAAGATACATGGAAAGAAATTGATAGGAATTTGCGATGCGACGTATTTCAGTGCGTGGGGCGAATCCTCGTGCTTCGCATAGCTCTGAGATACGAGGCCAATTTTCAAATTGAGCCGAACCGGTGGTAATCATGAAAGTCTCTTCTTTGAAATCATTCAATGTAAGACACTTTTTCGAGGAGAGTGGATGCTCGCTGGGCAAAATAGCCGAGAAAGTGTCCCTAAAGAGCGGTCGAACCACAAAGTCGCTTTCGTCTATGGCCGACGACCGACATACCGCGAAAACATCGTCCTCGTCCATTTTCAGCATATCGTCAACGGAAGGATAGAGCTTGGAGCTGAAGTCAATGTCGAGCCACGCATTGTCGTTGTGGTAACGTGCGAGCATCGAGGTAAATAGTTGAATGACTCCCTGATGGTAGGCGCCGGCAACACTTACGAAGCGCTTGGCCCGCTTGGCGACTTCTGCCGTATGGGCTACCGTCTCGTCGTTAAGACTGACAAGGCGGTGTGCCATCTCCAGGAACGCTTTGCCGCCGTCAGTCAGTGTCGCGTGGTTTGTGCTTCGCTCGAGGAGCGCGAATCCCAGCTCTCGTTCCAGAGCTGCAATGTGTTTGCTAATGGTGGATTGCCTCATGTTGAGGTATGAGGCAGCCTTGGTGAAATTGAGGTATTGAGCTAGGACGATGAACTCCCGCAAAACGGATATATTGAGATCCATGGTATCCCCCCTAACGGTAAATTTTCCCTATCGCATAATAGCAAGCCCCCATGTACGCTAATGAAGTGCCCAGAAAGGCGATCGCCTCATTATCGCGCACATGGGGGAAGGGAGGGGCGAAAGATTGCTACTCTGCGTGGCAAGTGCCGCACGTGTACTCGCCGGCGTGGTGGCAGCCCAAACAGACTCCCTGGGCTTTTTCCGGCGTTGCGGTTGTGTCATGCATATTGTGACAATCGGCACAGGCAATGGCATCATGGTTTTCCGAGGATGGCAATGCGTGCGGATTCACAACGGTTCCTTTGACGTCGGTTAGGACGGTGCTGTCGGCAGTTCGTTCTGCAACGACGGTAAGATTTTCGTGGCATGTTAAGCAAGTTTCGGCAGATATGCTGGTTTTCTTTAGTTTGGTGGGCATTTTTCCGTCGGCAGTTGCTCCCTCGTGAGCTTTAACCAAGTTCGCTTCGTCATTGTGGCAAGTGGCGCATTGGGCGGCATCGAACGGAGCGCCTTCAGCGCAACGCAAATCAGTAAAGCCGCTGACTTGATCAGCGTGGCACATGTTGCAATCGGAATCGGCGGTCCACGAGAAGTCGACAGAGGCGGCAGTTGAAGCGAGCGCCTCGTCCTCGTTTGAGCTAATGGTCGTTTGTTGCGGAGAGCAGCCAATGTTCATGGCCAGAATTGTCGCAAGGACGCTCATGGCCATGAAGGTGACGATGGTTTTCTTCGTTTTCATAGTTCAATCGCCTTATCTGTGAACGAAAGGACTCAACTCGCGATGAGGGTCGCGAGTTGAGCAGAACATGCACCTAGGCTTGGATGGCATCCAGAGACGCCACGTCTTGGCCGATGGTATAGCCGGCAGCGAGAACAGTGAGCACACCGGGCGACACGAACATATTCATGCCTGCATTGCCTGTAACATAGAGCCGCTCGATAGGCGTGAGATCCCATTTCACTACGCGATCCTGATCGTCCGAGCGAATGCCCGCCGTCGTGAAGAGCACCGATACGCCAAGCTCGATGGCGTAATAGGGGCCATCGCCGAGAGGCTGCATGGCTTCGGCCGCGCGTCCGAGTTCGGTGTCCTCGCCGGCTGAGGCCATCTGGTTGTAGTTTGCTACCGTGGCGCTCAGCGCGGTCGGATCGACTCCCATTTGCTGGGCAAGCTCCTCGATGGTGTTGCCCTGGAGAATCCAGCCTTTGGCAAGCTCGGCTTGGTTGTCTTCGCTCCAAAGATATCCGCTGTCGCCCTCATCCTTGAAGTGCGACCAGGACCAAGTCCAATTAGTGTTTCCCAAGGAGCCTGCATCGAAGCATGCTTGGTCGAGCACAATAAAGGAGGTTTTGTTAACGTAGTTTTCCATTGCCACCTCGAAACCGTCCTCATTGGCATCGGGGTTGCGGCGGGAATGGGCAAGCCAAGGGAAGGCTACGTCCTTGTTGTGCATGATGGCAAGATCCTCGGGCATGAAGCGGGAGCCGGCGCCATTCACATACAAATACGAGGGAACGGCGAAGGCTTTGGCGAGACCGACGGACGTGCCCACCTCTTTGCTTGCGAGCTTGATGGCGGGTGTGTCGTATTCGATGTCGCGGAAGCCCATGGTGGCCGCGCCGAGATCTCCGGCTAGAAGCTGAAAAGCGTCTCCGGTATTGTACGGAGAGTCCTCAGAGAAGTACTCGAAGCCGGGCAGGTGAATAGAGTTGATCAGCTCCGGGTTACTCGCGTAGCTGCCCGTGGAGACGAGCACACCCTTATTCGCCTTGATGGCTACTTGACTACCGTTTTGGTCGGCATAGACGCCGATTGCCTCGCCAGTTTCGGAATTGGTGACGATCTTGGTTACAGGCGATTCGTAGACGATCTCAGCGCCGGCCTCGTTCATGGCATCCATCAAAGCTGCGTAAAGTGCCGGACCATGGTCGGCAATGTTGCCAGGGCCCGACTCGGGGCGAGAACCGGTTTCCCAGCCCATGCCATGGTCTTCAAGGATGTCCAGCAAGTCAGGGAGGTTTTCGCCCCACTTCTGACCGCGCTCGGCGCTTTTGTAGCCCATGGTGCGGTATTGCACCCAGTTGCTAGCAGGGTTTTTGTCCTCGCTCCACATATTGACGATGCCGGCAACTACAGAAGTTGCACCGCCAGCGTGCTTCTCTGGCGCCTTTTCGAGCACAAGAACGGAGGCTCCCGCATTAGCGGCGCCGATGGCCGCGGCGATACCCGCACCGCCTCCGCCGACTACGATGAAGTCGGCCTCGCGATCCCAAGCTGCGGCATCGGCACCGCTTTCTGCCAACGGTTCGCTGGCATCAGACTCTTGGGAGCATCCTGCAAGCATGGTGGCGCTCAGCGCGCCGATGCTGGCCAGCGCTGCTCCTCCAACGAATCCTCTACGTGTCATCTCCATGATCTATCCCCTTTCAAAGGTATCCTTCTGTTTCTCCTCGATAGTGGAGGAACGTGCTGTATGCTAGATGGCTGAATGGGCATAGCGGAAACAACAATTTTGGATAAGCCTATGCCGGAGAGGAATAAAAGGAATGCCAACAGGGCGGTTGTTCTCAGTGCTAAGATTCGTTAACGTGCCGGGGACTAAACGGGTTGATGGTCGTGGCCGTGAGTGATTCTCACTACATGTATGTGCTGGAATGCGCCGATGGGTCGCTGTATACGGGGTATGCCGTGGATGTGCAGGCGCGCTTGGCGGTGCACAATGCCGGCAAGGGCGCGAAGTACACGCGCGCTCGGCTGCCCGTGAGTCTGCTCGCCTACGCCGAATTCGCCACTAAGCACGACGCCATGCACGCGGAATACGTCTTCAAGCAGCTCTCTCGCAACGAGAAGGATGCCCTGCTTTCGGCTGCCTCCCATTCAAGTTTCGAGGAGGCCTTGCGCGAGCTGCTTGAGTAAAGAGCACGGCCGGATATTTGCGTATGATGCTCCAAGAGTGCTATAGGTAGCTTGCTATATATTCGGGGAGGTAGGAGCGCAGCATGGGGAGGGCGAAGTCGAAGCGGCTGCGGCCCGTCTCCGCGATGACGCCCTGCTCCAGCAGTCGCCGTCGGTAGGTTGAGACGTGGGCGCTGCTCTTGCCGAGAGCCTGTGCGATCTGCGAGGCATCGGACGCTCCTTCATGCCGAAGCATGGCCTGAAGAAAGAGCAGGTCGGCATCGGACAACTCGTCGAGCGTCGCCTTGAGCACACGGGTGCGCATATCCGTTTCGGCCAAGGAGGCCCCTTCCTCAACCGCGTGATCTGCAATTTTCAGGGCTTCTCCCGTTGCCTGCCATGACCGGTACCCTACAAGTTGGAGCATGTAGGGGAAACCGTCGATGGCCGCCACGGCTTCTTGGAGAGCCGAAGCGTCGATGCTCTTTCCGGAAGCTTTCACGGTGGCGAGGAAGGCGGCCTCAACATCTGCATCGGAAATGCGCTCCAGATGGCATTGCGCGGCGCGCCGAAGGAAGGAAACGGATTTGTTGGCAAGAAGAGACGACACCTGATGGGGAAGGCCTGCCATGAGCAGTGCAACCTTCCTCCCGTCGCCGGCGAGCAGCTGGTAGACGGATGCCAGTTGTATCATTTCATCGAGAGAGGGGTCGACCTCGTCCACGGTAATGAGCAAGCCGAGGTCGTGTTCGCTGAGAGCATCGAGAACGTCGGTCATACGGCTTCGCCAGTTGGGCTCGATGCCTCGAGCGTACTCCCATTCGATGCCGAAGACAGAGGCGATGTTGATGCTCTTGAAGCGCACTCCGTCCTTCTTCTCGAGAAAAGCGGCGCCGTTGCGGGCCGTTTGCTGGAGAATGTCTTCGAGCAGTCCGGGGAGACAGGCGACGTTTACGCTGATCCATCCGCGCTGTTCGGCAACGGCCGCTCTTTGCTTTAACTCTTTTAGGCTGCTTTAAAAGTTTTAGGTTCCTTTAACTTTTTTAGGTCGCTTTAAAACTTTTAGCGAAGGCGAATTGATGCGAGGCTGAAGGCTTGACGTGCGGCAATCGAATGTGACACAATGTAACACACTTTGAAAGGAGCAAGCCATGGCCGCAACTTCCACCATGACCATCCGCATGGGAGCCGATGAGAAGTCCCTCATCAACGACTATGCAAAGACTTTTGGCATGACGGCATCGGAGTTCGTGCGCACCGCCGTGCTTGAGCGCATCGAAGACGAGCTCGATTTGCGCGACTGGTATGCAGCGAAGGCCGAGTTCGATGCCGACCCCACGGTGCTCACGGCTGACGAGATTGCGAAGAAGTACCTCTGATGTGGCGGCTCCTCTTTTCCAAAAAGGCCGACAAGCAGCTTTCAAAACTCGACCCCGGGGTGCGGCGTGTGCTGGTCTCGTGGCTTTTGAAGCATCTTGACGGGTGCGAGGATCCCCGTGCCTTCGGCAAGGGGCTGATCGGCGACAAGACGGGCATATGGCGGTACCGGGTGGGGGACTACCGGATCCTCTGCGACATCAAAGATGACGAGCTCGTTGTTCTCGCCCTTGAGGTCGGCCATCGAAGGGGTGTTTACCGGTAGGATAGCCTGCGCGAATGTACCGCCCAGCGGGGGTCCAATTCGGCGAGGTAGTCGCTGGGGTGGATGTCGCAGGTGCGGACGCCGGAGCGCAGGCGGATGCGGGCGATATGCAGCTTCAGGCGCTCGGCGGTTTCCAAGTCGCAGCTCTCGAAGCCGGTGAAAAGCACGCGGCGGCTGGCGCGACTCATGACAAGCGCGATGGCGGCTCGGGCGGCTGCCTCTTGGCGGGTGCGGGCGCTTCCGACGATGACGCCGGGGTCGCACATGTCGCGCGAGGGGATGAAGCCGTTCACGAAGCCGCCGAAGACGACCACGTCGAAGGTGCGGCCGAACAGATCCTCGGGGGCGGCGATGACCACGGCGGAGGGTGCCATCATGGGGCCGCCGCTGGCTGAGTCAGGCGCGTCCTCGTCATGGGCGGCATGCGGGGCGTCGGTGCACGTTGCGCGCATCTCCGGGTCGGCGGGTGTGCCCTCTTCCAAAAGCGCTAAGGCTTCGCGGTAGGAGGCCAGCAGGCTTTGGGCGAAGGGGCTTGCGGCGGGCAGCCCGGGCAGGTCGTCGGCGTTCAACGCCGTCAGGGCCTCGACAAGGTTCAGGTTCCGGCGGACACCGGCGCGGCGCAGCTCGCTAACCGACGCGCTGCGGCCGAGGGCGTCTCCGAAGCTGAGCCACCGGCGCCAGGCCACGGAATCGGCCTGGTCGGCGGCCAGCTGGGCCAGCACGCGGGCGCGGTCGGCCTCGGTTTCCGGAGCGGTTATGCCGCGGCTCGGGACAGGTCGCGTCACGCGGCCCAGGGGGGTAACGGGAATGCCCACTGAGGCGAGGGCGCGCTGCATGTTGGTGCGCCAGGTGCGGTTCGCGCCCACCACGGCGATGCGCGCGGGGTCGGTGCCCGCGGCAAGCTCGTCGGCCACGGCCCGCGCGATAACGCCCATCTCGCCCGGCAGGTCGGGGGCCGACTGCCATGCGCGCTCCACCAGATGGCACGGCCCGTCCAGCACGACGCGCTGCACGAGTTCGTGGGCTGCCTCGAACTCTGCCATGCCCGCAGCGTTGGGGTAGGGCTCGAAGGCCGGCAGCCCGGCTTCGTCGCTGCCGGCCACGGCGACCTTATCCTGGGCGAGCAAGCTCGCCAGCCGCTGGGAGGCGCGGCTCATGAGCGGGTAGTCGTCGGCGAGCACCACCGGCGAGCCGTAGCGCCGCCGCAGCTCGGGATCGGCCTCCAGCACGCGCACGGCCCGGTTCACGGCCTCCCCGGCGAGCATGGCGTCCTGGAAGGCGAGGATGCTCTCGGCCAGATCGAGCACGGCGCGCTCTTCGGTGGTCTTGATCCAGGTAGAGTCGCCGTCATCCAGGTTGGCCAGACCGCATTGGAGAAAGGCCCACAGCTCGCGCAGGCGCCCGCATTTCAGGCCGCAGGTCTTCAGATCCTCGTAGAACACGGCCTCCTCGGCCCGGCTCAAGATGCGGGGGCTGCGTCCTGTGATGGCCCGGGCGCGCGGGTCGGCCAGAATGCGGCAGGCGTAGTCGAGCGGGGTGGCCGCCGTGTCCGCAAGGCCGTGACGCGCCAAGCGCTCCGTCGCATCGGCGGCGGTAACGGGGCTGGCGGCCAGAAAGAGGTAGGGCTCGGGAGCGCCGGGAGATGCCGGCTCGCTGCCGGCCCAGGCCGCCGTGCGCTCGATGAGCGCCGCTGTCTTTCCCGAGCGCGCCCCGCCGACGATGCAGATGGCTTCGGTGATCGCGAAGGGCTGCGTCATGGCCTTCTTCTCCTTCGTTTCCAGAGTGCCCGCAGAGGCAAGGCGCGGGCCTGGCGGGCGGAACGCGGGAGGTTCCGGAGGAGCCTTCAACCGCGATGCTCATATTTGGGTTAGGAAAGCCCAGCGGTTCGAGGACATTGGGGAATCGAGACCGCCGGGCTCCCCCTGAGCGGCCTTTCGCAGCGGGGCGCTGGAAGGGGGGAAGCGCCCAGGCGGCCATGGTGGAAGCAGGAGGGAGGGGAGGGCTTCAGATTGCCATGGGCCGAGGAGGGAAAGGCCGATCAGGGGGAGGCTGGGCGGCAGCTTGCGTGCACACCGCGCGGGTGGCAGGCGCGCGCGTCGCCCAGCTTATCCCGAGAAGAGGAGGCTTAGGAAAGCGCTTCGGCCGGCTCGTCCAGCTCCAGCTCCGGCTCGGCTGCCGCGGCGCCTCTCGCGCCGAGTGCCTCGTCGGGCTCAAGCGCCGGAGCGCCGGCCTTCTTGCGGGCCAGCAGCGGGAAGCTGATGGCATGGCCGGGGCACACGTCGGCGCAGGCGCGGCAGCGGGTGCACTCGTTGAAGGTGGTTCCCAGCTCCGGGTGGCGCGGGTTGATGGCCACCTCGCACACATCGGCGCAGCGGCCGCAGGTGGCGCCATGGGCGGTTTCCAGGCACTTCTCATCGTCAATGGCCGGCTGGAAGGTACGGTTGGCGCGACCCACCAGGCTCATGAACGACGAGATGGGGCACAGATGAGAGCACCACTTACGGAAGAAGACGACCTCGACGGCAAGCAGCACGGGGATGACCAGCACCGACCAGGTGACGTCGCCATTGCCAAACAGGGCGATAAGCAAAAACACCATGGCGAAAGACAGGCCCACGGGGCACACAAGGCAAAAGACCGGGAAGCCGAAGATAGCCGCCGAAAGCAGGGTGCCGCCGAGGATAAAGTGGCGCGAGTCCGCCGGCTTGCGATCGCCGCAGGAGGCGCATCCGCCGCCGCAAGAGGCCTTCAGCGCGCGCTTCTCAGCGGCAGAAAGCGGCGCGGCCTTCGCAGCAGCCTTTGAAGCCGCCGACGCAGAAACCGTCTCGGTTGCAGAAGAAGTCTCGGACGTCTCCACGGATGCCTTCTCGTCGCTCTTCTTGAAGATGCCGCGCAGCTTGCTCCACACGGGAACAGGGCACAGCCATCCGCAGAAAGCGCGCCCCAAAACCAAGATAGCGGCCACGGCCAGCACCAGGGAGATGACGGCCCGCGGCACGAGCATCTTGCTGGCGAGCATAGTGCCCAGAGCACCGATGGGGCAGATGAGCGCGATAGATTCCCAGCCGATGGCGGAAAGGGTGCCCACGCTCGCATGGGCAGCATAGGCCACGCCCGCGACGGCGAGAACGGCCAGGGGAACGATGATGCGAAGTTTCTGACTCATGACGACTCCTTAGGCCTCGCTCTCGGGAACAACGATGATGGCGCGCGAGGTGGCGCCCACGGCGTAGGAGCCCTCCTGCTGGGATACGCAGACGCTCTGGCAGGCCCCGCAACCGTTGCAGTTCTCGGCCTTCACGACCGGGCGGTTGTACTGGTCAAGCTCGATGGCCTCGTAGGGGCACGCATCGAAGCAGAAGCGGCAGCCGTTGTCGCGGTACCACGCTAGGCACCAATCGCGGATGAGCACGGCCTTGCCGATGATGGTCGTCTTGGCCTCGGCATCGGCGGGAAGGGACAGCGCCTCGGTGGGGCAGGCCTCCACGCACAGCGGCGTGCCGCCGTTCTCCTCGTCGCAGAAGTCGCACCAGCCGTCGTTGAAGTTCGCGGTGGGCGTGCGCACGGTAACGATGCCGTCCTCGAGGTGCGCCGGCCGCAGCGCTCCGCGCGGGCAGGCCTCCACGCAGCGTTCGCAGCGAATGCACCCCGCGATGAGCCGCTCCTCGTCCTGGCCGCCCGGCGGGCGCACCTGGGCCTCGGCCGGTACGACCTTCAAGGCCCCCATGGCCAGAAGTGCGCAGCCCCCGCCCACGCCGAGGGCGAAGGTGCGGCGGGACATGCCCGCGCCGTCTCGTTTCTTCTCGTCTCCCATGTCTTCTCCTCTACTTATGCGGCCGACGAAAGCGGCCCTGCGCTAATCCTCCGCGAGCAGGTCTTCCATAACTTCGCGGTCGGTCTCTAGAAAGCCCTCCGTGAGGAAGGCGAGTCCCCGGTAGAAATCGGTTTTGGCGAACTTTTTCACCTCGGCCGTCAAAAGCGGCGCCCAGCTATCCAGATGCATGTCGAAGAAGTTGTACTGGGCGCGCACCCATGACAGTGCCTCCTCCTGGTCGCCGCGGCACAGCGCCGCCACGGTGCGGTCGGAGAGAATCTGCAGGTACTCCAGCTCCAGCGCGATGTGGTCTTCGCCCTCCTTCCAACTTTCCTGTTTAGAAAGCCCGGCGGCGCGGTAGAGCGCCAGCACCTCGTCGCGAGCGCTCTGCATGAGCAGGCGCTTCTCGCTGGAATACACGCTTTCGAAGGGATAGGCGGCGGCGTGGCCGGAATAGCCGTGGCCGAAGAAGGTGCGCATGTAGTCGGCGGCCAGCTCCGTCAGGGTGTTCTCCCAGATGCCGGAGAGGTAGGTGGCGATGAGGCGATTGCCCTCGTCGCCGGCCTCGGTGCCGGTGGATACGGGCCACAGGGTGCCGTGCAGCTCATCGAGCAGCTCGGCGTCGACTTCCTTGGCGTAAAGGCGCGAGAGCAGCCCGTAGGTGGCCGCGCGCTGCTTGAACAGCTCGATGAGCTCGGCGGACGTCAGATTCGTCTCTTCCAGAATTTCCTCAGTCATGGCTCCTCCTTACCAGTTCACGCCATCGGTGAGCGTGGGCACGTCGGTAACGGTCACGTCCTCGACGGCCGGAATCTCGTAATCGTCGACAACCTCGGCCAGCACGCCGGTTAAGGCCGCGCGACCGGCCTCGGTGGCACGCCAGGCTCCCTCGCTCCACACGAAGGCGCCGGCTCGCTCGAGGCTTTCCACGAAATGCTGAACGTAGAAGCGGCGGTTGTCGGCTACGGCCGGATCAGTGTCCACGGCTACGGACATGAGGCCCATGGTGGAGCCCTCGTCGGTATCGGCCATGAGGAGAATGCGCTTGTACACGGGCAGGAACTCCGGCTCCTTGGCGAAGAGGCGCTCGATGCGCGCGGCGGGGTCATCCTCGCCAAGCACGGTGGTGCCGGCCTCGGTGGTGCGCCAGTACACCGTCGGGGGCGTGGTGGGACGCCAGAACTCGCGGCCGTCCACCTCCACGATCTCGGGGGCGGCCACCTCAGCAGTGTAAGGTGCGCCGTCGGCGGTCACGCGCTCAAGTCCGCCGGCCACTTCCAGCATGGTGCAGAAGTTGGAAGGGGTGTACACAGAGAACTTGCGGCCGCTGATGCGCTCGACGGCTCCCTTGAGTTCCTCGGTGCTCATCGGCTGCTCGCAAGCGGCCAGCACGCCGAGAAGCGTGGCGCGGTGCGGACGCATCTGGGAGAGCAGCTCGCGGGTGCGCTCGTCGGTGGGGCGGGCGGCATAGGCCGGGTCGTCGGTGCGCACGGACTTCTCAATGACCGGCACGCGGTCGGGGTCGGGGGGCAGAAACTCGCTGCGCCCCTCGGTGTTGGGCAGGAAGATCTCCGACGAATCCAGCTCCTTGGGGCCTGAGTCCACGGCCCAAGTGTCCAAGGTCGGGTCGAAGCTGAAATTGAACGCGGACAAATCCGGTGTGCTCATGAAAACTCCTCTCTAGTTCAGGTCGGCGTCGCGCAGGAAGCGCTGGCCGCCGATGGTGCTCGGCCGCTGGGCTCCCATCTCGCCGATGAAGCGGCTGGGGGCGCACAGGGCGGAAACGACGCCGCCGCGGGTCGCAGTGCGCCGATAGGGCAGGCGAATGTGGTCGGCCAGCGCCTTGTCGGCCTGGCAGAAGTAGGAAAGCACCAGGTTTTGGTGCTCGCCGCTGGTCAGCTGCGCGAAGGCCTCGCGCTGGATCGCAAGGGCCTCGCGGCTCGCTGGATCCTCGCCGATGGCCGCCGCCGTGGGCATGAGTCCCTCGGTGCAGCCGACGACGAACAGCCAGTCAAAGGCGCCGTTGCCAAGGCGGAAGTCGAAGATGGCCGCGCGGTTGCCCTCGGCATCAAGACGGCCCTCGCAAATCTCGGCGGCCACGCCCATGACCTTGCAGGCTTGGGCAAGCTGGCCAGCCCAGGTGCGATTCGGCACGGCAAACCCGATATGGCGCGCCATGGTGCGCTTATCGCGCAGCAAAGCCGCCGCTCCACAGGCGATGCCCTGGGCCTCGGCGAGGGGAGAATCCCACTTCACCAAGGTGCGCACGGTGCCAGTCGGGCAAGTGGCGGTCAGGCAAGTGCCGGTCGGGCTGGTGCCGGTCGTGCACGTGGCGGTTTCGATGTTTCCGGACGTCATGGAAGGCTCCGGCTAGTCGACGAAGGCCGCCGCGGCAGAATCGTAGGTGCGCTCGGCGCCGTTGGCGTCGACGACTGTCCACAGCGTGTAGTCCACGGCGAAATCGAAGGGATCCTCCTCGTCTTCCACCTCGCGCTCCGGTTTGGGCAGGGTGGGGGAGTCCGTGGGCGGCACGGCGGTGTTCTCGTAGCTCTTGGCGATAATGTCCTCGGCCAGCAGTTCCTCGCGCGTCTTCGGCGTCTCCTCAATAACCTCCTCGACGTCCTCCTCCTCGGGCTCTTCCAGGGCCTCGGGGTGCTCGACGATCCAGGCGTCCCAAGCCGCGTCGCGCTGCTCGGTCCATGCGGTGGCCGTGGGCATCTCCACGCGCACCGCCTCGGCGAAGGTGCCGTCGTTGCGCAGCGTGCGCGCGGCGGTGACCAGTTCCGCCACGGCCGGATCAATGGCGCCGGCTCCTTGAGGATGCACGGCCACGATAAAGGCGCCGGCCCCCAGCTCGATGTTCAGCGTCTCGAAGTGAACCTCCGGGTTGCCGATCTTGCGCTGGCGGTCGTTGAACACCTTCATGTTGTTGCCGACCTTGTGCAGCAGGTTGCCGATCCACGGACCCACAATGGTGTCCCAGCGCTCGTCGGCGCCTTCGTCGGCAGAATTCAAATAGGAGTAGGTGCCCATGTTCACGATGGCTCGCGCCGTGTTGCGCACGGGAGCATCTTCGCTCTCGGGCGCGTGGGTGCGAATGACCGGCGTGCCGATATGGGCGTAGCTGCGGTTGATTTCGAGGATGGTCTGCTTGGCGGCGCTGCGCTCGTCCAAATCGAGCACCAGCGTCAGCGATGGTCTCAGCAGTGCCATGTTCCCTCCTTTGCTCTCGATTCCCCAATACGGCGAGTCAGTTTAGGAGGGCTTTCATAGACGGAATAATATGGCCCCTATGATTTCCCCTATGAAATGGCCTTTATGATGACGAAAACGCCAAGGACGCAAGGGGGAATTATGGCGAGTATCGATACCATGTTGGGGCTCATCGACAAGTTGGAAAGCCCTTATATCACCGTTCATCAGGAGCGCTGCGTGCTGGTGCGCAATTGCCACGCCGACTGCCTGCGCTGTGCTAAGTCCTGCGCCTCGGGCTGCATCCACTACGATGGCGAGGTGCTTTCGGTGTCTCCGGAAAAGTGCATCGGCTGCGGCACCTGCGCCACGGTCTGCCCCACCTGCGCTCTGGAGGCCCATCATCCGGGGGACGCTGCCCTGGCAGCGGCCTGCCGCACGTCGCTTGCGGCCAACGAGGGCACGGTGTATCTGGGATGCGGCGAGCTGCTCGAGCGCGCCCGCGGACGCTACGACGAGGAGAAGATCGCGCGTGCTGAATGCCTTGGGCGCGTAGACGAATCGCTGCTGGCCTTCTGCGCTTGCGAGGGAGCTGCCGAGGTAGTGCTCATCCACGGCGACTGCGAGCACTGCTCCTATAACAGCGGGCGCGCCTGCGCTGAAATGGTGGCCGATACGGCCGAGAAGCTGCTGCAGGTGTGGAAGTCTCCCATGGAGGTGCGCTTCGCCCACAAACTGCCGGCTTCGGCCAAGAAGGCCGCCGATCACGATACGGCCCGCCGCGCCCTGTTCTCGGAAGCCTCGTCGGTGGCGGCGCGCGCCGGCGCCGTGGTAGCCGAGCAGGCGGTGGCCGAGGTGCTCAGCGAGGAGGAAGAGCCTGAAATCTCGCCGCGCTACACCAAGGTCATGGACGACGGCACCTTGCCTCATTTCGTGCCCGACCGTCGCGAGCGCCTGCTGGATTTCTTGGCCGAGCTCGGCGAGCCGGAGGACGTGATGATAGATACGCGTCTGTGGGGCCATGTGATTATCGACACGGACATCTGCGTCTCTTGCCAGATGTGCGCCACCTTCTGCCCTACGGGAGCGTTGGAGAAGTTCTCTGAAGAGGGCGGCACTTTCGGCGTCGATCACCGTCCGAGCGATTGCGTGAAGTGCCGCAGCTGCGAGGTCATTTGCCCGGCCCATGCCCTTGAAATCTCCGAAGAGGTCTTCGCCGTCGACTTGATGAACGGCGCCACGGAGCGCTACACCATGCGTCCCCGGGCCGTCAAGCACGACACGCCGCACACCATCTGGCATATGGCGCAGACCATGATGAATACCGACCAGGTATACGAGCGGTAATCGCGCTGAGGCCGCCTTGAGGGGTCGGGCGAAGGGGTTTCGCAAGCGCTCACGTGCTAATGACGAGCGTAAAGGTCACTTTTGCCGCGAGGGGTTGACGCTGTGTTATCATCACGGAACGAAATTCTGCTGCGGACATACGGGGGAGCAGCTGCATAGACGAAAGGCGAAGGCGCCCGAGGGGCGTGCCGATGCCGCGCGATGCGCTGGAGAAGGGGAGCCATGAAACTTCCGTATATCAAGGTGGAGCTCGAGTACCGCGAGGAAGAGACAGGGGCGCCCGGCCGGCTGTCGCCGACGCTCATTGCCGGGTTCGGTCTGCATTGGGCCTGGATATTCCTCTTCATGTTCAACGGCCAGTACCTGCTGTTTCCTGAAGCTGCTTCCATGCAGACGCTGTTGTCGGGAACGTCGGGCGTCGTTCATGCCGCCGTTTTGCTGGGCTACGCGGTCTTTTTGAAGAAGGCGCGCGAGCTTTTCGGTACGCCTCAGCAGATACGCAGGAATCGCCTGTTGGCCGCTTGCCTGGTGGCCTGCGCCACGATACTGTGCTTCGCGGGCAACCTGGTGGGTGCGGGCCCCGCTGCCTCGGCGATCTTCGTCGGTGCCGGGGTGCTGAGCGGTATCGGGTCGGCCATGTTCCTCATGAGCTTCGGTGTTTCCTTCAGCGTGTGCGACTTGCCCACCATCGCTCTTTCCACGGCTCTTTCCATTCCCGTGAGCGCCCTTCTGTTCGCGGCGGCCATCACGGTGGGCACGCTTTTCGTTCCCGCCTCGGCGCTCTTCTGTCTGGCGCTGCCTTTCTTGGAGCTGCTCTGCCTTAACAAATGCTCCGCCGATCTGGTGGATAAGCTGGAGTTCGCCTACCTGACCATGCCCGTGCGCACGGCCTCCTTTGCGGCCCGCGTTGGCGTGCCTTCCCTAATATTCGGCGTTATGGTGGGCGTTCTGAGAACCTGCTCGCTGGCCGGGCCGCTTTCGGCGGTTGTCCAAGTCAGCCAATCGGCGGCCAAGGACTATTCCCTGGCTATCTTCACGGCGAGCCTGTTCGTGTGTCTGGCGCTCATTTTGGCCATGCTCACGCTGCGCAAATCGCGCAATTTCTCCTTCCGCGTGTTCGCGCCTCTGATGGCCGCCTTGCTGGTGATGCTGTGCGCGCCCTTCGGCGAAGATGGCTTCTTCCGCGGGTTTGCCATGGCCAGCTGTTATTTCATGCTGGAGGCGAGCTTGTGGACCATGTACTCCGACATCGCCCAAAGCTACCGCGTAAGCGCGTTCACCACCTTTGGCTTCGGTCACGGCCTGCTGTCGGCCGGCTCGCTGGCAGGCTATCTTCTGTTGCAGCCCGGCGGTCCGCTGGCCGCTGTGCTGAGCGACCCCGTGGCGCTTGCGATGGTCGGTTTCGTCACGTTGACCTTCGGTGTGGCGACGCTGCCCAATGCTGCCGAGATGCGCAGCACGCTCATCCGTGGTCGTTTCTGCCCCCTTTTCGACGATCGCACCGATTTGGAAGAGCTCATGAGCGGTGAGGCGCGCTACGAGATGGCCAGCGAGGCGCCGTCTGCGGAAGGTGCCGAGGCAGAGACCCCCGAGGTTCCGAAGGATCAGGGCGCCGTCGAGGCGGCCGTCCCCGCACCGGACGCAGTGAAACCTCAGGCCGAAGCGAAGCCTCAGACCGGCTTTGCCCTTTCGGTACCCGAGCCCGGGCCCGCTATCGCCGCGCCCCAGGAGTCCCCAGAGCAGCGGGCCGGCCGCTTCAAGCGCAAGTGCGCCGCGGTGGCCGACACCTTCCTGTTGTCGCGCAAGGAGACCGAGGTGCTGTTCCTTTTAGCCAAGGGGCGCAACTCTGCCGCCATTCAGGAGAGCCTCTATATTTCCGCTGGCACGGCCAACACCCATATGCGCCATATCTATCGCAAGCTCGACGTTCATTCCCAGCATGAGCTTATCGACCTCGTCGAGTCCATGAAAGTGGAATAAGTCGCGCAACGGTGGCGTTTGGGCTGGTCATTCCCGCATCATATGACCTCATTTTCCCAGAATAATAGCGTGAAATCATAAGCCTCCTATGAAGGGGCCTTCCCGCACCCTCCTTACAATTTCGCCCGTAAGGCACCGACTCTGCTCGCGTCCCGGGGAAGACGAACCGTCCTGTTCGGTTCGTGGGACAAGTCGCCCGCAGCTTCGATGCGCAAGAAGAATGGCAAAGGAAAAGGAAAGAGAGAGGTGGGGATTTTATGGCACAGCTAACCATGTCGCGTCGCAACTTTATGAAGACGATGGCCATTACCGGTGCAGCTGCAGCAGTAAGTTCCTCGGCGGTCGCGCCCATGCGAGCTCTCGCCGAAGATGCCAACGCCACCGCTGGCGAGCTGAAGCACGTTCGTACGTGCTGCCGCGCCTGCGGTAAGGTGGAGTGCGGCGTCTGGGTGACGGTTCAGGACGGCAAGGCCATCAAGGTTGAGGGCGACGAGTCTGCTCCCCAGAGCCGCGGCCATTGCTGCGCGAAGTCGCAGTCTTCCATGCATGCGGCGTATCACCCCGATCGTCTGCGCTACCCTGTGAAGCGCACGAACCCCAAGGGTTCCGACGATCCCGGTTGGGTGCGCATCACCCTGGACGAGGCCTTTGAGCTGGCCGGCCAGGGCCTGGGCGAGTGCGTCGACAAGTACGGCGGACAGTCCATCTTCGTTATGTGCGGCACGTCCCGCGTGTGGTCCCTTGGCCCCTACCAGGGCATGAAGCAGCTGTTCGGCACCCCGAACGCTCACTTGGCCTACCAGGTCTGCAAGGGCCCGCGTCACTGGGCCGGCATCATGACCGACGAGATGGGCTCCCCTTGGATGGAAGTCGAGGCCGAGCCGAAGGTGTACGTGCAGTGGGGTACCGCTGTTGAGTATTCTAACTACGACACCACGAACCGCACCATTTCGGACGTGGCCCCGCACGCCACGGCGCACATCTGCGTCGACCCGCGCGTGACGCCGTTGTCCAAGGAAGCCGACATCTGGCTGCCCCTGCGTCCCGGTTCCGACGGCGCGCTGGCTCTCGGCTGGTTCAACTGGATCATCGAGAACGAGGCCTACGACGACACCATGGTGCGTCGCTGGTCCAATGCTCCGTTCTTGTTCTGCGACGAGAAGCCTTGGAAGACCGAGGGCTGGCTCGTTGAGGGCAACGGCGGCATCAATATGCGCACGAAGCTCATCACCGAGGCCGACATCAAAGAAGGCGGCAAGTACCAGCGCTTCATGGTGTGGGACGAGAACAACAACCGTCTTACCTACTGGGATGCCGAAGAGGGCAAGTGGGAAGGCGAGATGCACAAGATCCCGACCACGGGCTCGTTCATCGAGCATCCGCTCGAGGGCCTCGTGGCTCCCGGCTGGCTGCCCGACCCCTCCGTGTGGTGCGATCCGGCGGACGCCAAGTTCGACAGCTACTGGGACGAGGGCAACGAGAAGGGCAAGACCACCAATCCGGCCGGCCTGCCCAAGAAGCCCGCGCTGTTCCCCGGCGAGGTCGAGGTTCAGCTGAAGGACGGCAAGACCTACAAGTGCCGTACCGTCTGGGACGGCTTCCATGATCTGACCAGCCAGTACACCTGGGACAAGGTCGAGGAGATCACCGGTGTGCCCGGCGACAAAGCCGAAGAGGCCGTGAAGGTGTGGACGACCCGCGTTGACCCGCGTCATGGCAACGGCGGCATCCACTTCCAGCTCGCCTGCGATCAGAACGGCAATTCCATCCAGAACAACCGCGTGCTGCAGATGCTGTCCTGCGTGACCGGCAACTCCGACGAGCCCGCCGGCAACCGCGGCTCCTGCAAGAGCCAGTTCGACGGCAACCCCGGCCGCTCCAATATGCAAAAGGCCGCTCCCTGGGGGGATCAGGCCATCACTTGGCCGGGCCGCGACTACTCCCTCGAGGAAGTCGCCAAGCACATGCAGGACTTCGTGCAGTACCTGCTCGACGAGAACTCGCCTCTGGCCGAGCGCTACGGCAACAAGGTGCCCAGCGACGAGGAGGCCATCGTCATCGCCAAGCGCATGGGCGGCGCCATGCTTCCCTCTCAGGGCTGGCCGAACCCGACTACCATCTTCATGCGCCAGGCCGGCCAGGTCGACGCCGACCGCTTCCCGCTGAACCGCTTCTGGGCCCGCTGGGCTGACTCTAACGCCATCTGGGACGCCTGCCTGCAGGATCCGGATTGGTCGCTGGCCATGGAGAACGAGAACAAGGAAGTGGGCTACAACGTCAAGGAGACCCTGTACGCCCTTCACGGCGGCGTGTGCCAGTCCGGCGATATCATGAACATGGGCAACATCGCCCGTGCTTGGGACGCCACCACGCAGCTCGACTTCTTCGTCGACATCAACCTGTGGTTCTGCCCGAACAACGGCAACGCCGACATCATCTTCCCCTGCCAGCACTGGATGGAGATCGACTCCACCCGCGTTTCCCAGGGTTCCGGCGGCATGTTCGGTTGCTGCTGCCAGGCCATCGAGGCGCCCGGCGAGACCATCTACGACCCCGACTGGAACGTGGGTATGTACAAGGCCATGGGCGTGCCGTGGAACACGAAGGACCCGGACGCCGCTCCGGCCGAGAACCTCAACTTCAAGCCGCAGTGCCAGGCCTTCATCGACAAGTGGACCGAGCAGCTGGGCGACGAATACGACGCTTCCGGCGCGCCGAGCTACCTGTGGCCCGACCATGACCGCGTGCTGAAGGACAACGTCGACGCCTGGAAGACTGCTGAGTTCCCGGATGGCCCGACTTGGGCCGAGGCTAAGCAGTGGTTCACCGAGCACGGCTGGATGGACTGCCGCGAGTGGCATCCCGAGCGCTGGGGCACCTTCCGTCGTCACGAGATGGGCTGGCGTCGTCAGCAGGGCGGCTTCAACCTGTTCCCGCTCGTCGACTTCCATCCTGGCTTCATGACCGCCTCTGGTCTGATCGAGATCTGGTCGCTGGTGTGCGAGGCTTACATCTGCAACATGGGCGAGGTGCCGGAGGATTCCGACAAGTGGGCCCATTCCGACCTGCCGCACTTCCAGGGCGACGACGATCGCTTCCCGATCTACCGCGAGCCCACCGACTCGCCGGTGGCCAAGCCCGAGCTGTACGATCCGGCCCTGATCGACCAGGCCGATGACACGTACTTCATGAACCACGGCTACAAGGACACCCTGAAGGCTATGCCCGACAACATCTTCCTGATGACCACGGGCTCCCGCCAGCCTACCTACTTCCACTCCGAGCATCGCCAGCTGCCCTGGTGCCGCGAGGTTTGGCCGTCGCCGCGCATCGAGATGAACCCGAAGGATGCCGAGCGTCTGGGCCTCAAGCAGGGCGACTGGGTGTGGATCGAGACTCCCTGGGGCAAGGTCCGCGAGGTGCTCGATTTGTACTACGGCATTTCCCAGGGCGTTGTGAACGCCAACCATGCTTGGTGGTTCCCCGAGTTCGACACGGCCTCCCATGGCTTCGAGCTCGTCGGCATCAACGTGGTGAACGACCCCTACGGCCAGGACGCCGTCGGCGGCTGCGCCACCATGCGCTCCACCCCGACTGTCATCTATAAGGCCACGGCCGAGAACTCTCCGTTCGGCAACCCGGTCCCGTGCGACCCGAACGGCGTGGAATGCATCCATGACGCCTCCGACCCGCGTCTGCGCGAGTGGGTGCCTACGGGCAAGGGCCTGCGTGCCCGCTTCGAAGGCGAACCCGAGTGGGATGGGAGCGTGATGTAACATGACCCGCTACGCTATCGTTACCGACCTGAACCGCTGCGTGGGCTGCCAGGCCTGCTCCGCGGCTTGCAAGACCGTCAACGGCGTTATGCCCGGCGACTTCTGGATCAAGACCCTGCGCATCGGCCCCACCCCCAAGGAGGGCGGCTGCGGCGACTGGCCCGACGTGGAGATGTACTTCCTCCCCATCCAGTGCCAGCACTGCGAGGACCCCGAGTGCGTGAAGGTGTGCCCGACCCAGGCGTCCCATGTGACCGAGGATGGCACCGTGCAGATCGACAAGTCGAAGTGCATCGGCTGCCAGTTCTGCGCCATGGCCTGCCCCTACGGCGTGCGTTATCTCAACGAGGAAGAGCGCGTCGTGGAGAAGTGCACGCTGTGCCAGCAGCGTACCGCCCAAGGCGAGCTGCCCCAGTGCGTGGCCCAGTGCGGCTCCCGCGCCCGCTTCTTCGGTGATTTGGATGCCGGCATCGACACCTTCCAGGCGCTGGCGCCGACCCACGATTTGGCGACGCCCTACGAGGAGATGATGCAGAACCGCACCACTCTGAAGGATTGGGTTGAGCCTTACACCGAGGCGGATGTGTACCATCTGACCGACACGGGCAACGGCCCGAAGCACTGCTACATCCTGCGTAATCGCAAGTGGCAGGGAGAGGAGTAGCGCTATGGAACTTCAATGGCCCCTTATTCTGTTTACGACGCTTCTAGCGTGGTCGGCAGGCGTGTTCGGTGCCCAGTGCCTCTACGCGCTGCGCGGCGAGGGCAAAAAGGCCCAGATGCCGGCGCTCATCACCTCGGCCGTGCTTTTGGTCGTGGGCGGCATCGCAGTGTTCTTCCATCTGGAGCACTGGGAGCGCATCTTCAACGGCTTCGGCCACTTGAGCTCGGGCATCACCCAGGAGCTCATCGCCATCGTGGTGCTGGCCGTGGTGATGGTGGTGTACTTCGTGTACCTGCGCCGCGGCGGCGATGAGGCGAAGGTGCCGACGTGGCTCGCCGTGGTGGGCCTGGTGCTGGTCGTAGTGCTCGTGTGCGTCATGGGTCACTCCTACATGATGGCCTCGCTGCCTGCGTGGGATTCCGTCATGCAGATAGGCTCGCTTCTGGGTGCGGCCTGCGGCTTCGGCCCGGCCACCATGGCCATTCTGACGGCCCTGAAGGACGAGTCGGCCGACTACGCCGCCAAGGTGAACCTTATCGGCCAGGTGGTGAACGTGGTGCTGGTGGTGGCCTACCTCATCGCCATGCAGGCCACGGCTGGTGCCTACACCCAGGTGGAGTTCTGGTTCGACCCGACGAGCCCGACGCTCGACGTGACTCCCGACGGCTCCACCGAGCCCTTCACTGGTGCGTCGCTCGGATTCTCTATCGCGGCCATCGTGGCGGCGGCGTGCGGCGTGGCCGCGGCCTTCGCCGGCAAGGCAAAGGGCGACGGCAAGATGTGGGGCGCGATCTGCGTGGCCTGCGTGCTCGTGAGCGCGCTTGCCCTGCGCACCGTGTTCTACATGACCGGCGTGAGCATCTACCCGTTCTTCTAGGATCCCTCAACAAAAGAAAGCCTCCCATAGCGGGAGGCTTTCTTCATGTTGGGCGGGCGTGCTGCTCAGTCCAGCTTCCCGTTGAGGATTTGGGCGGCACCGGCGCGATCTTGCTAAGGCTGCCGCTCGTGCACTAGCGCGTGGCGGCTGTCTGTCCGGCGATACGGCCGAAGGTCAGACCGTCGGCGATGGACGAGCCCGAGCCGGCATATTCTCCGAAGATGCCGCACGAGCAGCGTCCGGCGGCGTACAGCCCGTTGATGGGCTCGCCGTCCAGATTTATGACGCGGGCCGACCCGTCGATCTTCAGGCCGCCGAGAGTGAAGAATGCCGAGAAGTCCTGGGGAAGCACCGATACGGCATAGAACGGTCCCTGCTCGATGGGGATAAGGTACTCGGGAGACTTGCCGAAGTCCTCGTCGACGCCGGTGCGGCAGAATTCGTTGTAGCGGGCGATGGATTCCGCGGTGCGGTCAGCATTGAGCCCGCTCTTTTCCGCGAGTGCCTCGATGCTGTCGGCAGAGGTGATGTTGGTGAGGCCCGCAGCATAGGGGCAGCCCATGGCCTCGTCGTACATGGTCTGGTCGATGATGACGAAGCAGCCGCTCAGCGTATTCTCCAAAATAGTACGACCGATGAAGCTTCCGTACCAGTCTTCGGCCAGCATGCGCTGCCCGCGATGATTGAGAAGCGCCCCCTTGGGAAGTCCCTCGTACATATACACGTGGGCTCCCACGGTCATACGAGAAGTGCTGCGCACGGCAGCGCCGACTTTCTGGGCGGCGATCATGCCATCGCCCCTATCGAGCGGTCCGGCGGTGCGCCCGCGACAGCTCAAGGCCTCCGGGCGGCAGTTCTCGACGATCTCGTCGTTGTTGGTAAAGGCTCCGGTGGCGAGTATGACGCCCTTGCCGGCCCGCACGGCTACCGGTCCGTTCGGCCCCTCGGCTTTCACGCCGACCACTGCGCCGCTGTCGTCGGTGACCAGTTCGCTTAGCGCAGTGCCGAAGCGGATGTCGAGGCCGGCACCGGCAGATTGCAGCAAGGAGTCAATGATGGAAGCGGCTCCTCCCGACGGCGCATGACCGCGCGGAGCCGGTGTCGCGATGCTGGCGTAATCTGCTGCCCGCTCGTTGCCCGAGTACATGAGGCTGATGCCCTCGGGTGTTTCCACGATGTGGCTGGTCTCGTCGGCATCGCCATCGAAGGTCATGCCGTGATCGATGCACCACGCGCAGAGATCAGGCGACGAGGTGCAGAAGATATCCAGCAGCTCGGTATCGGCGCTCGGTCCGACTGCCTTGGTGAGGTAGGCCTTGAAGTTCTCGGGCGTGTCCTCAATGCCGAGGCGCTGCTGCACGGATGTGCCGCCTCCCATATAGATGAGGCCTCCCGAAAGCGCAGTGGTGCCTCCTGCCTGATCGGCGGCTTCCAGGGCAATAACCGTGGCTCCCTCCTCGAGGGCCGCCACGGCGGCCGCGGCCCCTGCGGCTCCCAGACCCACCACGACGACCTCCGCCTCGTCGGTCCAGGCGACGTCGTCAGCGCTCGTGTTGCTGAGGGCTTGGGATTCGTCGGACCCCTGCGGGGCGCATCCCGTTGCCAGGGAACTCAAGCCCAGGGCGACTCCCGTTGCCCCGACGGCCGTGATGAAGGTGCGGCGACTTACCGTTTCGTGTGTGCTCATCGGATTTTCCCTCCTGTTCAGTATTGCGCGACCGTCGCTTCCAGGAGCGCTTGATCGCCGTCGGCAGGCTTGTTGCGATGCCGATGGGGCCATAATGAGGAAGGAAATCGAGAAAAACATCGACTGGGCTATCGGCCAGACGGGATGATTTTGGCGCTTGCCATCGGCCATGAAGAGTGAGCTCGGCGCTTTCGGCCTCCACGGTAGGGGGAATGGGCGTGCAGAACTCCCGTTTTCGAGGGACCGTCTTCAGGGCGCGGATATCTCGCTTGCGGCGCGATGGACGAGGAGCTGGAGCTCGTCTCTGCTGTGCACGCCGGTTTTCTCGTAGATGTGGCGAATGTGCGTCTTCACTGTGCTCTGGGAGAGACTTAAGGAGGCGCAGATGAAGCCCACGCTGCGATTCTCCAGCAAGAAGGAGGCGACCTCCTCCTCGCGGCTTGAGAGCCGGTAGGGGGCGAGTTGCTGCTGCGCCTGGGAAGAGAGCTGGCCGGAGATCTCGGGAAAGGGGAGGATCGGGGAGGTGTCGCGGGGGCGCAGGGAAGAAGCGGGGGTCGGCGAGGTCCTGTCCTCGCCGGTTTGCTCGGGTTGCGCGGTCGGCGCGGATTGCGCGAGCGTTACTGCGGGGGCATCGGCGTGCTGCGCGGCATCTTCGCTCGACGGCTCTGCTGAGCCGCCGGCCGCTGTGAGTTGGCGTATGCGATGGAGGGCTTCTTCGATAATGAGGGCGATGACCAGGGCAATGACGAGGATATCGGTATCTATTCCCTCGAAGAGTCGGGAGAGGGCTACTCCCGCTGTGCCGAGGGCTGCTGCGACGCAGAGCATGATGCACTGAGACTTCAGGTCGCGGCGTGTGCTTCCGAGCTCGTGCATGACGAGGAGAATGCAGCCAGTTAGGAAAATGGAGAAGGGCGCGCCTGGCTCTGCGAGAAGCCAGAGACAAAGCCCCGTCATCATGCAGGGAACGGCTATCTCGGCGATAAGGGGCAACGCGATGCGCGGCCGGAATGCGTAGGCGCCCAAGGCAATGAGGCCGCCAAATCCGGCTCCATAATCGGGGTTAAGGGCATCGTGCCCCATAAGCCCCACGCCGAATCCAGCAAGGAGAAATAGAAGCAGGGCGCGCGGCGGCACGTCAAGCCGAGGCAGGCTCTGATCGGGGTTTTCTGACCGAGGACGTTTTTGGCCGAGGGTTATGAACAGGGGAATAGCCGTGAGCAGGGGAAAGGCGGGCCCTAAGGCGAAAGGCGGCAGGGCGGTGCGCAACAGACAGATGGCAAACCCCGCGAGCACGGCGCAGGCGTAGGAAAATAGGTCGCTGTTTGGATGGCCTGCCGGCAGGCAGAAAAGCCAGAGCGCGAACAGCGAGGCGAGTGAGTAGCCTGAGAGCACCAGTCCCGCCCACGAGAGGGGCTCGCCGTTGGATGCGGAAGGGGCCACGAGGAAGCAGGCGAAGGCTCCCTCGAGGATGAGCGCATTGACGACGCACCATCCTCGCTGGAGGAAGGTGCGTCGTCGGACAAGAGGCGGAGCAGTGCTAAAGCCGACGATCATGGAGAGGAAGAACGCGGCGTAGGGCCCCGGGCCTTGCGGGTCCTGATTGGACGAGAGCGTGTAGACGAGGATGGAGAGACTCGCGGCCACGAGCGGTGACACGCTGAGGCCCCAGAGCAGCGACGGGCTGCCGGCCCTTGCCTGCGCACTGTCTACGGAGAGATTCCCGGGGACGCTCATCGAAAGACTCCTCTATTCCTGCGCCGGGCACAGCTCTCGAAAATGCCGAAAACGTGCTGCTGGGCCCTGGCCGCGGTGATCTAGCTCAGCTTCCCGCCGAGTTCCTTGGCGGCCGCCGCTTTGTCGAAGTTGCCGCCGGTGCGCTTCGTGAGCTCGCCCATCACGCGGCCCATCTCCTTCTTCGAGGTGGCACCGGTATCGGCCAGCACCTCGCTGATGAGCGCGGCCAGCTCGTCGCCTTCCACCTGCTTCGGCAGGTAGCCCTCCAGAATGGCCACCTGCTCGGTGAGGGTGTCGGTGCGCTCCTGGTTGTTGCCGGCCTTGATGGAGCCGTCCAGCGTCTCCTTCGTCTGCTTGATCACGCGCTTCAACATGGCGTCCACGTCGGCCTCGGTCACGTCGCGGCGCTCGTTCACCTCGATGGCCTTGAGCTCGGTGTGCACCTGGCG
This sequence comes from Adlercreutzia shanghongiae, assembly GCF_035830635.1. Classification (NCBI taxonomy): domain Bacteria; kingdom Bacillati; phylum Actinomycetota; class Coriobacteriia; order Eggerthellales; family Eggerthellaceae; genus Adlercreutzia; species Adlercreutzia shanghongiae. The sequence continues at coordinate 227,770 of NZ_JAYMFI010000003.1, forward strand.
TAGGATGTCGCGGCGGTGGTTGTCGCGCGCCTTCATGGCTGCCTTGATCTCGTCTTGCAGCTGCTGGTATTCCATGGGGGCAGTCCTTTCGCTTGCGGAAATGTGCTGCCCCCATCATACTCCTTCTGGTCTGCGTCTACCCCTCGGCGAGCGCTCCCTTCACGATGCCGCGGGCGGCCAGGTAGGTCACCAGCATATAGCCGCCGTAGATGACGAGCGTGAGGCCCGCGGCCATCATGACCGGCCCGAACGGGCTTACGCCGATGGCGCTCAGCATGGAATCGGACAGCACCCCGATGGCGCAGGTGGCATGGCAGGCGGCCAGCCCCAGAGGCACGAGGAAGTACACGAGCACCTGGGCCAGAAGCGAGCGGTTGATCATGCGCGCATCGCAGCCGAGCTTGTATAGCGTGCGGTAGCGCGGGGTGGAATCGGAGGCCTGGCTCAGCTGTTGGATGGCCAAGATAGCGGCGGTGGACACCAGGAAGATGAAGCCGATGTACAGCGCCAGGTAGGTGATCATGAGCCGCAACCCGGCCGACTGGGTGGTCATCTCGTAGGCGGTGAGGATGCGCGTCACCGGCCACAGCAGGCTCGCGTAGGGCTCGCCGCTGCCGGCGGTTCCCTTCTCGAAACCGCCCATCTCCAGCGGCTGCGAGGCGGCCACGATGTCCATGAGGGCCGCGTCGTTTTGGGCTGCCGACTTGCCGTTGTCGGCGTACATCACGTTCAGCGTCTGCGTGGAGGGGATGCAGCCCTCATCGCGCAGGGCATCGATTACCTCATCGGGCACGATGACCACCATCGCCGTGGCCGTCATGGCGTTGTCCTCCAGCTGCGTGGCGTGCACGGGCCCGGTCAGGGTCAGCTCCTGCCCGCCGGCGTCAATCGTGGGCGCGGCCTTCGCCACAGCCTCGGCCAGAGCCTGCACGATTTCCATGTTGTTTGCCAAGCCGCAGGTGCCCGGCTCCAACTCCACCGGGTCTTGGCCCTGCAGAGCGCGGGCGGCGTTGAAGTCGCTGAGCGACAGCACGCCCACCGACGACTTCATGCTGCTGCCCAGGTCGTCCAGGCGCAGGTCGGCGCCGTTGGCCACCGCCTCGGCGGCCTCCACCAGGGGCGCGTAGGTCATGTTAGGCAGAGAGTAGAAGTTCGCCTGGGCATACGAGCCGACGGTTTCGCTCCACAGTTCGGGCGCGCCGGCCTCAAGGGCGGCGGCGATGTCCCAATCGTAGGACTCGGCCGCAGCCAGGCGGTCGGGGGCGTCGGCCTCCATCTCGGCGCGGCGCTCAAGCTCGCCGGCCGATGAGGCGGGCGTGCCGTCGGGGCCGTACCACACGCCGGCATCTAGGCTGGCGGAATAGGGGTTCGCCTTCTCGGCGCCGCCCACGAACACCTCCACAAGCCCCATGCCGGTGGAGAACACGGTGATGGAGAAGAACAGCAGTACGCACACGGCCCACAGCGACAAAAACGCCGTGTTCACCTTGCTGGCAATCTGGCGCACGGTGAACAGGTTCAGCTTGCGCAGATACACGCCGCGCAGGCGCGTGAGCACCGCGATGGCGAATCCGGCGAGCGACCAGAAGAACAAAAGCGACCCCACAAGCATGCCCACCGTGGCGCGCATGAACTCGGGCTGGTCCATCATCACCAGGCCGTTCTCGATCAGCTGCTCGTAGGCGTAGGCCAGTACCGCCAGCGACACGAGGAACGCCACCAGGCACACCCAGGGGTTGCGCACGCCGGCGCGCTCGTTTTTCTCGCCGGCGCGAATGAGGTCGATGAGCTTGCAGCGGCTCACGGTGAGGGTGTTGAACAGCGCTACCACCACGTAAATGGCGGCAAAGCAGCCCAAGGTGACCACGAAGGCGTCGGAGGAGAACACGAACTGGTAGTTGGTCATGGTAGTGCCGAACAGGGCCGCCGTGAAGAACGACAGCGCCTGGGACAGCAGCACGCCGCACACCAGGCCTACGGCCAGCGACAGAAGACCCACCATCACGGTCTCGTACAGCACGATGCGCGATACATGGCCCGGCGTCATGCCGAGCACCAGGTAGGTGCCGAACTCGCGCTTGCGGCGGCGGATGAGGAACTGGTTCGCGTACAGAATGAGGAAGCCCAGCACGCAGGCCACCACGCCCGAGAACATCTTCAGCATCTGGGTGGTGGTATTGAAGATGCTGGACGAGGCCGCCGATTCCATATCGAAGAGAATCTGCTGGCTGCCGATGGAGTTGAAGGCGTAGAACACCGCCACGCCGAACAGCAGTGTGATGAAGTAGATGGCGTAGTCGCGTATCGACCGGCGGATGTTGCGCAGGGCGAGCTTAAGATACATGGCCGGCCTCCCCACCCAGGAAGGACACCACTTCCATGATGCGGGCGAAGAAGGCGTCGCGGCTCTCGTCGCCCCGGCGCAGCTCGTTGAACACGGCGCCGTCCTTGATGAACAGCACGCGGTTGGTGTAGCTGGCGGCGAAGGCGTCGTGGGTGACCATCATGATGGTGGCGCCCATCTGGGTGTTCATCATCTCCATGATCTCCAGCATCACGGTGGCGGCGCGCGAGTCCAAAGCGCCGGTGGGCTCGTCGGCTAGGATGAGCTTCGGGCCGGTGACCATGGCGCGGGCTGCGGCCACGCGCTGCTTCTGGCCGCCGGACATCTGGTAGGGGTACTTTTGCAGCACTTGATCGACGCCGAGGCGCGCGGCCATGGCGTTCACCTTGCCGGGGATGGAGCGGGCCGGCTCGCCCTTGATGGTGAGCGCGAGCGAGATGTTCTCGAAGCCGGTGAGGGTGTCCAGCAGGTTGGAGTCTTGGAAGATGAAGCCCAAGTCGTCGCGGCGGAACTTCGCCAGCTGCCGGCGGGACATGCCCGTGATGTCGCGACCGCCCACGATGATGTGGCCGCTCGTGACGGTGTCGATGGTGGAAACGCAGTTCAAAAGCGTGGTCTTGCCGGAACCGGAGGGGCCCATGATGCCCACGAACTCGCTGGCGGCCACGTCGAAGCTGATGCCGGCCAGGGCATGGGTGACCGAATCGCGGCTGCCGAAGACCTTCTCGATGGAGCGCACCGACAGGATGGGGGAGCCGCCGCGAACGGCGCCGGGAGCGGTTCCGGGTGCGCTGTGGGCTCCGGCGTGGGCGGCGGTTGCGCCGGCGGCGTGAGCGCCGTGGGCTGCGGCAGCTGCGGAAGCGCCAGCGCCGTAGGCGTCGCGGGAGAAGGCGGTGGCGATGCCGTCCAGGGTGCCGCGGTCATCGGCGTCAAGCGGCAGGGGCGTGCCGGGGTCGGCGGGCTGCGGACGATAAGCCGAGGGAGTGGGTTCGGTGTACACTTCGGCCATTAGTAGCTCCTCTCGGTTTTGGGCAGCTGGTGGGCGATAAGCGCCCCCATGGCTCCGATGATAGCAACGGCGAGAATGATTTTCCCGGGCATGTTCACGACGATCCTTTCTCTCGGCGAATGCGGCTCGTTCCATCCCTCCGGAGTCGGCTACGCGGCATTCCGTCCCTTCGGATCCGAGTTCGGGATACTTCGATTCGCTCAGACAGTCCTCGCTTGGTGGAAATGCCCACGGGGCATTTCCAGTCGCTGCGGAACTCGCTCGGTCGAAGCATCCCGAACTCGAATCCTGCTTAGCTGGAGACTCGGGTTGGTTTCGAGCCTGATTTCATCCTACGGAAAGGGCGCATTCCGCTCCATCGATTGGCCTTACGCTTACCTTACGAACATGTCAGGTTGGGGTGTGGCAGCTCCACCTGTTTCTATCTGCGCTGCTTAGGTGCCGACGGCATTCTCGGCACTGCGCGAAGCGCAGCGCATTAACGCGCTCGGGTATAGCGAGTATTCTTACCGGAGCCGATTTTGTCCAGATAGCCGTCCCTCTCCATGCGCGACAGCAGCTCTCCTGCGGGTGAGCGCGTGATACGGAGCAGCGCCTCGGTCTCTGTTCGGGAAATGGAGCCGTTCTCGTTGAGGTAGTCGAGGATGCGACTCTCCTGGATTCCAAACAGGGGCGCTGCTGCGTATTCGCTTACGGTCTCGATCCCCTCCTGTGGGGAAGGTAGAAGCGAGGGCAGCGTCGTTTTGAATGAATTTGAGGCTACGTCGAATGCGGGTTGCGAATTGGCGGAGGCGTAGCTCTCCAAGATTTTCGGAATGCCGGTTCCGTAGGCCTCTATCAATTTAAGGCGATAGAAGATCGCGGCGATGTGGGGGTTTCTTTGCAGGGAGACGCCCATCATGAGGTCATCGGCGGACATGCCCGCAACGAGCCCTCCGAAGTTGACGAACTCAACTCGATGATCGAATACGCTGACGAGTGCCGGTGCCGGGACGGAGTAGTCGCGGTGGACGAACATGTTGAGTAACGCCTCGCGAATGGCGTTTTCGGGGTAGTCGCGCCGGTCGACGCGGCGCATGTCGGACCCGATTTCGGAATGTGTGGCGTTGTACCGGTTGAGAAATTCCAGCGTTTCTTTTAGCTGTCGTAAGATGGATCCGGAAAACTCGAACCGGTCTTTGAAAACACTTTTCGTATCCCCCTCGAAGACGGCGCCCTTCACGGTGATGGGGCATTGGTCGGAGAAGAGCAACCCAGTGTTCGTGAATGTGCCGAACTCATCGATAAAGCCGAGGCTGCGCATTTGTTGCTCGCCGAAAGCAACCTCGTATTCGGAGAAGAACCGCTGGGCTTCCTCGAAGGTTAAGTCCTGCTCAAGGGAGCGCTCTGCGTCAAATACATCGTTCGCAGACTCCTTGATCATGGCGAGAATGGCGCTTTCGGATGCAGGTGCCGTCATGGCGCCTTGGCGCACGAACACGCCTGCGGGCCTCACGCCTTTCTCAGCAAGGTAATAAGGTCGCGAAGTACCGCGTTGAACCTTAATTTCCACGAGAGTGCACCCGTCTTTCTCGACGATGTTTGCTCGGGTGCACAAGGTGATGTCCGGGCGAATGGCGTTTGACGCCGCCTGCATGGCCTTCACGGCAGCCATCGGGGTCTTCAAGGCCCAGGGGCTCCCCATCGTCTGAGACGCCCAGGTAGATGGTGCCGCCTTCGGTGTTGGCGAAAGCGACCATGGTCTTCTTAACGCCCTCGGACCACTCGCTCTTGAATTCAACGCTCATTCCCTCATGCATGACCGTCCCGCTTTCTACCTGATTCTACCTGATTCTACCTGATTCTACCTATGTGCGAAGAAATGCGGCCCAATTTCCCGATTTCCACCTCTAGCGGGTCACAGCGAGGGGGCGCTTGCCAAACGCGCGATTCTGAACTGGAGAAACTTCAAGAGCTAGTTCGCTGATCCCTCGTATCACGCGCATGGGAGGTGGAAATCGGGAAATCGCGCCGCAAAATGGACGCAGTCCTCGAAAGCCGGGGTCGTCGGATTGAAGGCCCCTACGCGCCGAAGAGATCTTTGCGGGTGCGGTCGTGGGGGAAGGTGAGGATGACGCGGGTGCCCACGCCCTCCTCGCTGGCCAGGCCTACGTGCAGGCCCATGGAGGCGCACAAGCTGGCCACCAGGTACAGCCCCATGCCGGTGGCAGAGCCCGCCGCGCGGCCCACCTGGCCGGTGAAGCCCCGCTCGAATACGCGCGGCACATCGGCGGCGGGAATGCCGCAGCCGTCGTCGCGCACCTCAAGCACCGTGCGGCCGCGGGAGGTGCCGGGCTCCTCCTCGCGAGCGGCAAATTGAATACGGGTGGCGCCGTACTTCGCGGCGTTCGTGACCACCTGCCCCAGCATGAACACGAGCCATGGCTCGTCGGCGAGCACCGTTAGGTCCTCGGGAATGTCGAAGGCAGGCAGGGCGCCGCGTTCGATGAGGAAGCGGGTGTTGCGCTTGCAAGCCTCGCGCGCGGCTGCGGCCAGGTTTACCTCGCGGATGGCGTAGTCGCGCTCAACGGAGGTGGACCGTGCGTAGTACAGCGCCTGGTCCACTTGGGCTTCCACCCGCTCCAGCTCGCGGGCGACCTTTGCGGAAAGGGGGCTGGGCTCGTTGGCCAACATCAGCTTGATGGCGGCGATGGGCGTCTTCGTCTCGTGAATCCACAGCTCGATGTAGCGGCGGTAGGCGGCCGCATCGTCGCGCAGCAGGGCGGTTTCCTCGGAGGAAAGCTGTCCCAGGCGGGCGGCCGTGCAAAAGGCGATGCGGCCCTCCAGAAACGACGGCTCGGGAATGAGCGAGGGCAGCACGCAGGCCTGGCGCAGCTGGGCGAGCAGCCCGTGCAGCTCCTGGTAAAAGGCGGCCTTGCGCCGGTAGTCCAGAAAGCCCGCGGCCAGGGCTACCAAGGTGAGAATATCGGCCGTAAGCAGCGTGCCCGCGGGGTTCACGCCCAGGGCGGGCAGCACGATGACGATGCTCGCCAGGCACAGCGCCAGCGCCGCGAGCCCTGCCACGTTGTCGCGCACGTAGCTGGCCGGCGTGAAGACGGGGAAGTCGTCGGGCGATGGCTGTGCGCTCTCGGGTACGGGGGCCGCTGCCATCGGCGCTTCGGTGCCGGCGGGACCTTCCGCCGCGCCATTCCTGTTGATGCGCTTGCTCATACGGTGTAGCCCACGCCGCGGCGGGTGGCGAGGAAATCGTCGGGCACGCCCAGGGTGCCCAGCGTCTTGCGCAGGCGGTTCACGTTCACCGTGAGCGTGTTGTCGTCGATGAACGCATCCGACTCCCACAGCGCGCACATGATCTCGCTGCGCGGAACCACGATGCCCGGGTTGCGCATGAGCGTCTGCAAAATGCGCAGCTCGTTGCGGGTGAGCTCGGCGGTGCGTCCCGCGAAGCTCACCGTGGCCGAGCCGACGTTGAGCTCCACGCCCTTGTGGCGGATGATCATGTCGGAGGCAGGGGTGGCGCTGCGGCGCAGAAGCGCCTGCAGGTGGGCCAGCAGCACCGCGGGGCGGTAGGGCTTCACCACGTAGTCGTCGGCGCCCAGGTTCATAGCCATTACCTCGTCGAACTCGCTTTCCGAAGAGGTGAGCATGAGAATGGGCACGTCGCTGTGCGCGCGGATGTCGCGGCAGATGCTGTGCCCGTCGGCACCAGGCAACTTCAGGTCCAGCACGATGCAGTCGGGCTCGGCGGCCAGGGCGCGAGCGGCGGTGTCGGCCCAGGTGCCCTCGTAGGCTGCCACGGCGTAGCCCGAAAGCTCCAGCACGTGGGCCAGTTCGGTGCGCAGGGCCGTGTCGTCTTCAATGATGTAAATGCGCTGGGCCACCGGCTTCTCCTTCCGCGGGTACGACCATGCCGCATCCATTCTACCGCTCCCTTCTGTATCACAATCTTGAAGATGCCCATCCTTACAAGAGCGTAAGGCGCGGGCGCCCCCTCCATTCCTTAAGAATTGCTGAGCCGTTGCCGCGAATGGCGATAAGTGGGGTAGTATGGTCACCGTATTTTTCCGGGCGCCAGGCGCCTGTTGCAGGTTTAAGGGTGAAAGGACGACCATGAGAGACATGCCCGCCAGTCAGCTGAACCCGCGCATCAAGAACGTATGGCGCATCAACGATGCCATCTGGATCGTCGTCGCGTTTCTCTGCTGCTTTCTTCCGTTTGCCGTCGTGGCGGCGGTCGATCCGAGCGAAGAGTGGGCGGGCGTTGTGGCGCTTATCGTTGCGGCGGTGTTCGCGGTACTCCTCGTGCTCTTGATTGTCGTGCTGCCGCCCATCCGCTACGCGCGTTGGCGCTACGAGCTGACGCCGGATTATCTGGACATCGCCCGCGGCATCTTCTGGCGCAAGCGCTTCGTCATCCCGTTCATTCGCGTGCAGAACACCGACACGCGCCAAGGGCCCATCCTGCGCGCTTTCGGGCTTTCTAGCGTCACGGTGGCCACGGCCGCCGGCGAGCACGAGATTCCCGGCCTTTCCAATGAAGAGGCCGACGTGCTGCGCGACCGCGCCGCCGAGCTGGCCCGTCTGGCCCGAGAGGACGTGTAAATGACCGCCCCGACCCAGGCGGCCCCGCTGCCGCGTCATCATGTGCACCACAGTTATATCTGGCTGGAGAGCGTGCGCACCATTCTCATCATCGCCGTCTGCGTCATGGTGGCGAATTTCTCCACTATCGCCGGTCTGGTGGCAGAAGAGGGGTTCGGCGGTGCCGAGGCGGGCCTGATCATGGCCATTGTGGGCGGCGGCACGCTGCTGCTTATTCTCGTAGTGTTCGGCATTGTGGCCGCCACGCGCGTTCTCGGCTACAAGCACCTCTACTTCACCGTGGGGCCCGACGAGTTCACGCTCTGCTCGGGTATTTTCAACAAGCAGAAGGTGCACGTGCCCTACCAGCGCGTGCAGTCCGTCGATCAGCGCGCGACGCTCATTCAGCGCATCTTCGGCGTGTGCACGGTGTCTATCGACACGGCCGGCGGCGCGGCGAACAAGGCCGTGGTGGTGCCCTATCTCACCAAGGCCCAGGCCGAATGGCTGCGCGCCGAGCTCTATAACCGCAAGAACGCTCTGGCTGCCCAGGCGGCGGCCGCGGCGGTTGCGGCGGCGCCGGCTGCGCAGTCGGCCATCGCCGGCGCGACGGCCATGGCCCAGGGCGCGGCAACCTTTGTCGAAGGAGCGCAGCTGCCCGCGGCTTCGGGCAACGTGCTCGACATGGGCGCCGACGCTTGGAACCAGGTGGGCGGCGTGTTCGCCGGCCCGGCCCAAGATACGGGGCGCGTTTCCTACGAGTACGGGCTCACGAACAAAGAGCTGTTCCTCGCGGGGCTTTCCAATACCACCTCGGTGGGCCTCATCTTCGCCGGTCTCATCGTTGGCGTGCTGCAGATCGTCGGCTTTGTTTTCGATGTGATGGGCGATGCGGCCAACGGAGCGGTGGAAAGTGCCATGATGTTTGCCGGCTCCCAAGCTGCCGCCTATATTATTGGTGCTGTTTCGGCGGGCGTCATTGCGCTCGTGCTGGTGCTGTGGCTGATTTCCGCCCTCGGTTCCTGCATCGGCTACGGTGGCTTCAAGGCACGCCGCCGCAACAACCGCATCGAGGTGGAGTACGGCCTGCTCCAGCACACCTTCCAGGGCGTAGATGTCGATCGCGTGCAATCGGTGGTGGTGAAGCAGAGCTTCATTCGCCGCCTGTTCGGGTTCTGCGAGCTGTCGCTCGGCAAGATTGACGCGGCCCGGGACAGCGACGCGAGCAACCAGAAGAACACCCTGGCCCAGCAGGGCATCGTCATTCATCCCTTCGTGAAGATGAACCGCGTGCCCGCCCTTCTCGCCGGACTTGTTCCCGAGTTCGCCGACTTGCCCCAAGAGGCCAAGCCCGTGGCGAAGGTGGCCCTGCGCCGGGCGCTCATTCGCCGCGGCGTCATCCAAGGCGGCGGCTTTTGGCTGGCGGTTGTGTCGCTCCTTTGCATGATTGGCCTGAAGCTGATGGTAAGCGCTGCGGAAGCGGGGGCCTTTGAGGTGGAGGATGCCTTGGCCCTAGCTATGGTGAATTCCTTCGGCGGCGGGTTGCTTCTCGTGTTGCTCGTACTGTCGGCGCTTCTCTTTATCATCGACATCATTGGCGCGGTGCTGTGGGCCCGGGAGTCCAGCTTCGCTTACAACCGCCGCTTCATGCAGGTGAGCAACGGCGGTCTCTCCCGCGAGACGGTGAGCTTCCCGCGCCAGAAGATTCAGTTCGGTTGCACCCGAAGCAACCCGCTGCAGCGCCGTGCGGGCACCGACACCATCCTGGCCACCACGGCCGCCGGCTCCGGTGGGACCACCACGGCCCTTATCGATGTTCCCCATGCCGAAGCCATGGCCTGGCTCGACTGGCTCAAGCCCGGCGGCAACCGCCCGTAGAAAATATGGTAAAGTACCGCCCATGAGTAAAACAGATGACACCGCAAGTTCGAAGCCGCCCTTCCTCGGTTTCCTTCGCCCGAAGCGAGACAGCATTTCCGAGGACGAGATCAAGGACATGGTGGCCGAGAACGGAGAGCTTCTCGAAGACGAGAAGCGCATGATCAACGACATCCTCGATCTGGCCGACATGACGGTGCGCGAGATTATGAAGCCGCGCGTCGACATGATCATGGCCGAGGACACCGAGCCCGCCCGCACCGCCTTGGACCGCATGCGCGGCACCGGCTACTCGCGTTTGCCCGTCTACCACGAAGAGGTCGACGAGGTTATCGGTATCGTCTCCTACAAAGACCTCATCGGGCCGCTGCTCGATGGCCGCATCGAAGATACGGTGGCCGACTTCATGTACGAGCCCCTTTACGTGCCCGAGACGAAAAACGTGCTCACGCTGCTTTCCGAGTTGCAAGAGGCCCACATGCAGATGGCCATCGTCGTGGACGAGTACGGCGGAACCGACGGCCTCATCACCATGGAGGACATCGTCGAGGAAATCGTCGGCGAGATTGCCGATGAGACTGACAACGATCGCGACCTGGTCGTGTTCGCCGGCCCGGGTCTGTGGCGCGTCGACGGCCGCTTGCCCGTGGAAGACGCCATGGAGCTCGGCTGGCCCATGGAGGAGTCCGACGACTACGAGACCATTGCCGGCTGGATTATTCACACGCTGGACTTCGTGCCGAAGGTGGGCGATGAGCTAGTGGTCGACGGTTACGCCTTCAAGGTGGAGAAGATGCGCCGCTCGCGCATCTCCATTGTGCGCGTGAAGAAACTGCCGCCGGAGAGTTGTGAAGAGTCGGTAACAACTGACTAACGGGGTCCGAAGGCGTAGGCGATTCACCTGCGGGAATTCAGAAACCACGCTTTGTCAAGCGAACAAAGCGTGGATGTCGGCCAAAGCTTTGCCCCGCTTCGGGCGAACTAAGGTAAAATAGCCGAGTTGAAAAACAGCATAGCCTTCTTTATGTGCAGCAATCCCACACCTCAATCCAACACGCTGCGCCGCTTCGTGCGGTTTAGTATCGTGCTGTTGAGAAAGGGATATGAGTGGTAACAAGGCGCAAACAGAGTCATCGCAAGGCCGTCGTGTTGGCGATGGCTGCGCTCTGTGTGCTGCCGATGCTCGCCGCGGGCTTTTTGGGCACCGACTGGGCCTCCGCTGGTTCTCACGATACCACCGCCACCACCTTCGGTCTCGAGCGCCAGTCCGCCGAGGCTCACGATGCCTCTGCGGTTTCCCCGGACACCGTTCAGGATAAATCCGACGCTGACATTCTCGCTGTGGAAGACGTCGCCGAAGAGGCGTCGCTGCAGACCGCTTCGTCCCGCGATGTAAGCGCCGGTGTGCAGGAAATCGCTGAAGAGGAGGAGGCCGCGCGCCTGGCCGCCGAAGAGGCCGCCCGCATCGCCGAGCAGGAGGCCATCGCTCGCGCCGACGAGACGCGCTCCCGTTACTACACCATGTTCGGCACGCTGCCGGCGGGTGACGTCGATTTCTCCATCGGCCGCGAGGCTTTTATCGAGAAGTGGGGCGCGCGCATCAACGACTACCTGTTTGGCAGTCCCCTGTCCGGCCACGGCGAGACCTTCGCCGAGGCTGCGTGGGAAGCGGGCATCGATCCGCGCTGGTCGCCGGCTATTTCCAACACCGAGTCCACCAAGGGCCGCGTTTGCTTCAAGTCCCACAACGCCTGGGGCTGGGATCAGACCAACTGGCCCGATTGGGACACGGCTATCCGTGCCCACGTGGCGGGCTTGGCCCGCGGCTACGGCTTCACCATCAGCTACTCTTTCGCGCAGCGCTACTGCCCCCCGAACTACGACAACTGGTACCGGGATACGCTGAATCAGATGACGCTCATCTAAATTAGTGAGAAAATGCCGCCGTTGTGCTCCGTTCGCCCTGACGGAACGAACGGACCGGCCGACGCTGCGGTTCCGACAGGCACCTGTCGAAACCTCGCTGACTTCCTTGGGCGTTATGGTGCATCTATAATGACCCTACACGATAAATTAGAAAGAGGTAGGGAATGAGCAATGTGATCGTGGTTGGATGCGGGCGCGTGGGGTCGCAGCTGGCCAACATGCTCTCGGATAACGGCAACAACGTCTGCTGCATCGATAAGAATGCCGACGCCTTCGCCAATCTCGGCCGCAACTTCAATGGCAGCACGGTGCAGGGCGTGGGTTTCGATGAGGACGTGCTCATCCGCGCCGGCGTCGAGGAATGCGACGTGCTTGCCGCTGTCACCCAGTTCGACAACGCGAACCTCATGTGCGCCGAGGTGGCCAATCACCTGTTCGGCGTGCCTCACGTTATCTCCCGCCTGTACAACCCCGACCACGAGCGCGCCTACATGCAGCTCGGCATCGATTACGTTTGCGGCACGTCGCTGGTGGCCGAGGACGTGTTTTCGAAGATCGTATCCGGCCATGGTTCTCACATCGAGACGTTCGGAGAGTTCGAAGTGCTCCGTTTTACGCTCGATCTTTCCAGCCGCGACAACTCCAAGACCATTCGCGTGTCCGAGCTCGAGCGCGACCACGAGGTGCGCATCATCGCCTTCGAGCGCGCCGACGGCTCCGCCTCTTCCATTCCCACGCCGGATTCACTGCTGTATGCGGGCGATTCTATCCTCGCCTGCGTGCGCCATGACGTCATCGCGCAGTTCTCGCGCTACATTCTGGATTAGGGGACGCTTATGTACATCGTCATCGCCGGCGGCGGAAAAATCGGCTCCTATCTGGCTGGTATCATGCTGAAGAGCGGCAATGAGGTGGCCGTCATCGAAGAGAAGCTGGCGGCGGCCGACCGCCTGTCCGTGCAGCTTACCGGCCCCTATCTGGTTATTCACGGCGACGGCTGCGATTCGCGCTACCAGGAGGACGCGGGCATCCGCCAGGCCGACGTGTTCGTGGCCACCACGGGCCAGGACGACTCCAACCTCGTGTCCTGCGAGATTGCCCAGCGCGTGTTCCACGTGCCCCGCTGTATCGCCCGCGTGAACAACCCGAAGAACGAGCGCATCTTTCGCGAGGTAGGCATCGAATGCGTGTCCTCTACGACGCTCATCGCGAATCTTATCGAGGAAGAGGCCCTGCTGGGCTCGGTGTCCGTCGTGTCGTCGCTCACCCACGGCAACGTGGCTTTGGCCGAGGTGATGGTGCCGCGCATGCGCCGCTTCTCCAACGAAGACGGCGTGCTCATTGAAGAGGTGCCCTTGCCGGACAACGCTATCATCGCGGCGGTGGCCAGTGGAGGCGATGTGGAAGTGGCCAGTGAAGAGACGGTGCTGTATCCGGGGGACAAGGCCATTGTGGTGGCGGATGAGGACGTGCTGGACGAGGTGCGTCAGGCGTTTCGAGGGCTCTAGCCACGGTGAAAAGGACTGCTTGCATATCGTCGGGAGCGGAAGCGGTGGGTGCCCTAATTCGCTCAGACAGTCCTCGCTCTGCAGAACAGTCCACTGGACTGTTCTGTTCGCTGCGGAACTCGCTCGGTCAGGGCACCCCCTGCTTCCTTTTGGCCCTTATCTTGCTGGTGGTCATGCTCATTCCGGTTTTTGGGTGGGCGACCCCTGCCTTTGCGGCTGACTATCGGTGTGCTGAGGTTGATTTGCTGGCTTCGGTGGAAACCGATGGGTCGGTGCAGATGACCGACCAGCGCATCTTCGACCTGACGGAAGAAGAAGGGTCCCACGAGCGGCTGAAGTGGCTCTACGATGGGTTTATCGAAGGTTCGGAGATTGCCATCGACCGGGTGCGCATGGCGCCGGTGGATGAGGCGGGAGCGCTCAAGACCGAGTGGGTCGAGCTGCCGGAGACGACGTTTCAGCTGTCGTGGCGCGGCGGCGGAGCGCCCGAGCACGACGCCTGGGCCTACGACAAGTTCCGGCACACGCTGTACGCCTTCGTGGACGCTATGCCCGACCGCGTCATGTTCGAAGTCGATTATCGCGTGGAAAACGCCATCGAAGCCTTCGATGATGCGGCCGATTTCCAGTGGCTCTACGTTCCCCAAGATTACGACGTGGCGCTCGCCAACGTGCGCGCCGAGGTGGTGCTGCCCGTGGCAGCAGACGATTTGGTGAAGCCCATGGACAACGTGTACGCCTGGGGTCATGGTCCCGCCGATGGGTCGGTGGACATTCGCTCCGACGGAACGATTGTCTTCGAAGACCCTGGGGTGGAGCCTTCCGAATACGCCAAGGCCCGCGTGATGTTCCCCGTCGAGTGGCTTACTAACCTCAGTGAAGAGGCGAAGCTGGCGAACCAGGGCTCGCTGCAGTACTACTGGACGAGCCGCTACGAGGAGACCTGGGTTGATACGGACACTTCCCGGGAGGTTATCCGTCTGGGCCTTGCCGAGGGCCTGCTCGCGCTTTCCGCCGTGCTGCTTTTGGGAGCACTGTTCGCGTGGTGGCGCTGGGGCCGCGAGCGCCCGCCGGCGTTCCGTGACGATTACTGGATGAACCCGCCAGTCGACGCCCTGGCTCCGGCGGTGCTCGGGCGCCTGTGGCGCTGGAACCACGAGAGCCCCGACGATTTAGTGGCCACGGTGCTCGATATGGTGCGTCGAGGCTTGCTTGAGGTGAAGGATGACGCGCTGGTCATTCCCTCGGCAGGGGAGGGGCTCTCCGACGAGCAGGTGGCCACCGAACAGGATGCTTGCCCCGACGAGGCTGTTCTCGACCAAGCTACGCTGCGCTTTTTGCGCACCATCTCGACGGGCGGTCGAACGCTCACGGCAGCTAAGCTCTCCGCTCTCGCGCACGAGCATCCGCGCGATTTTCTTGAGGCGAACGCCGCTTGGCAGCGACAACTCACGGCGCTTGTCGAACCCTACGGCTTCTTCGACAAAGCTTCGCGTCGCGCCCAGCACATTGTGCTGTGGGCCGCCGCGGCTCTTGCGTTGCTCGGCGTTGCCGGCATCATCTGGATAGGCTGGCGCTCTGGTGTGCTGGCGCTGCTGGCGGCTGCGGCCACAGGAGTGCTCGGCAACTACACCACGCGTCGTTCCCCCGAGGGCAACGATATCGCCGCCCACGCCAAGGCCCTGCGCAACTGGATGCGCGATGGCGGCTGGCAGATTGAAGGCGACCGCTTGACCGCCGAAGAGCGTGCCGCGCTCATTCCCTATGCCTACTTGTTCGGTGTGGTGAAATCGCTTGGCGTCGATGAAGAGGCCGATTCTCTGGTCGCTCTTGCCCCCAAGCTTTCCAAATCTTTGGACGAAGCGTTACGTGCAGCCCATAAGCGCGCTGAAGTATCATAGGCACTGACCGCGAACATTACGAGAAAGGCCCCGCCATGCTTGAGAAGTCCTACAAACCCGGTTTGGATAACATCGTGCTCATCGGTATGCCCGGCGCGGGCAAGTCTACCCTGGGTATCGTGCTGGCGAAGATTCTCTGCATGGATTTCGTCGATGCCGACCTGCTCATCCAGCAGTCTTGCGACAAGTCGCTGCAGCGCCTCATCGACACGCTGGGCCCCGATGCCTTTCTCGAGATTGAGAACCAGGTGCTTTCCGAAATGTCCTTCGAGCACTCGGTCATCGCCACGGGCGGCTCGGCCATCTACAGCGAGCCGGCCATGAACCACCTCTCCCAAATCGGCCGCGTGGTGTACCTGAAGATCAGCTTCGACGAGCTGAAGTGCCGCCTAGCCGATTTTTCCGACCGCGGCGTGGTTATGCGCGACGGCATCGGCATGAGCTTGCGCGACCTCTACGACGAGCGCCTGCCCCTTTACGAGCAGTACGCCGACATCACCGTCGACGTAGACGACCTCTCCATCACCGCCGCCGCCCGCAAGGTAGCCGCCGCCTTGAAGTAGGGGGGCTTTCGGCTACGTGCCTCCTGCGCCATCAGCTGGCGAGCGCAGTCGATGACGCACTGTTCGAAGGCGGCCTCGTGCGAGGTTTCCGCCGGGGCCTTATCGTGAACAACGCCGAAGCCCCAGCTTGAGTTCTCCAGCGGGATAGGTCTGATGTTGTCATGGCAAGAGAACGCGGCCAGTGCGTTCATGTAGGGAAGAGAAAAGCCAATCGCCCGTCCGCGAGCTACCTCCTCGTAGATCCACATAAGCTCGCTGCGTTCGATAATGGCGGGTGACTCGATGCCCTCGTCTATCATGCGCATGAGCAGATGCTGGTAACACTTGAATCCGTGGCCTGGCATGGCGAGTGTTTGCCCGCTCAGCTACCGGCGAGGGCGAGGCTGCGGCTTCTGCTGAGTCCGACATCTGGAAGATTGCCGAGCTGGGCGAGCCGACCGAGACCATTCAGGCTGACGTTTGCATCGTAGGCGCCGGTGGCACGGGTACGGCTGCGGCAGTTCAGGCCATCGATTTGGGGCTCAAGCCCATCGTCATCGGCACCGGCGGCTATGCCAACAACTCCGAGTTCCTCTATGGCGTGTCTGAGACGAAGAACGTGAACATCCAGGCGCTGGGCATGGATTGCCGCGATGGTGACGGCATCAAGATGGCTAAGGCTGCCGGCGCTGCTATGGCCGAGGGTCTCGGTACCGTCATGTGGTGCGGACCGGTGACCCTGGGCGCTGTGACTGCTACCTGGACCACCGATGCTTACTCCGCTGGTGTGCAGCCGACGCTGTGGCTGAACCAGAACGGCGAGCGTTATTGCAAGGAAGACCTGTGGATTGATGACTTCGCTGGCGCTGGTATTGCCGTGCGCAACCAAGAGCGCACTTTCGTGCTGTTCACCGAAGCTGACATGGTTCGCTGGGAAACCGAAGGCCCCGATGGCCAGGTCTTCTCCTTCGGCACGCCGGGTACCCCTTTGGCCGAAGCCCGCGAGGTGCTTGAGGCGTCCGAGGGCTGCCATATCGGCGATGACCTTGCTGCGTTGTGTGCTGAGGTCGGCTTGGATGCTGCTGCCGTGCAGGCTACCGTGGACGAGTACAACAAGGCCTGCGCCGCTGCGGCCGGCCTCGACGGCGAAGACACTTCGGCCGATGAAGAGTTCGGCAAGCGCGCCAGGTACATGCACGCGGTGGATGCCGGCCCCTACTGGCTGTGCGAGGTGGGCGACGGCTTCTACACCACGTGCGGCGGTATCAAGGTGAACGAGAACGCCGAGGTACTTGACGAAGAAGGCCAGATTATCCCGGGTCTCTACGCTGGTGGTTCCGACGCGGGTGGACTCTATGGCGACTCCTATGATGTGAAGTTCGCTCCTGGCTCTCAGGCTGCTTGGGCAGTGAACTCCGGTCGCTTAGCTATCAAGAACGCCAAGGAGTACCTCGGCAAATAGCGTTCCGATGGACAGTGCCCGCCCCACCCCTCCCTCAAAGGCGGGCACCTGCCATGGACAAAGGGCCTCGCCGGCTGATGCCGACGGGGCCTTGTGCCGCCACGATTGTTTCGGGCGTTATTCGCGTCTCGTGTATGAGCGCTGTGCTCTCTTGGCAAAAATTGCAAAAGATGCAAAAATTGCAAAAGATGCAAAAGATGTCAAGGAGCAATGATGGCGAGCAATCCTTTTACCCCCACCTTTGGAGTTGTGCCTGCGGTTATGGCGGGACGCGAGGACATTACGAGTGAGTTGCTTGCGGCCCTGGAGGAAGGTGTGGGCAATCCTAACCTTACGACGATTATCTCCGGCGCACGTGGCACAGGAAAGACAGCGTTGCTCACTTATCTTTCTGATGCGGCTCAAGCGCAGGGCTGGATATCGGTTAACGTATCAGCTCTTCCGGGAATGCTTGAGGAAATTGCCCAGCAGGCTCGTGTCGCCAGTGCCCACCTTATCGATACAGGTGCGTCAGCTAAGCTGTCGAGCTTAAAGCTGGGCGATATTGCCGAGGTGCAATTCACTGACTCCCAGGAAGCAGCTCCTACGTGGCGTATTCGCATGGGTGAGCTTCTTGATGCTCTTGCGGATACAAATACAGGGCTTCTCATCACGGTGGATGAGGTGCGTGGCGATCTTGACGAAATGATCCAATTGGCTTCTGCCTTCCAACACTTTGTGCGGGAGCGCCGCAAAGTAGCCCTGTTCATGGCCGGTCTGCCAGGGCACGTCAGTGCTCTTTTACAGGATAAATCCGTTTCATTCCTGCGGCGGGCTAATTTCTACAGTATCGGTATCGTCTCCGACTTCGACGTGGAAGAGGCGCTTTGCAAGACATTCGACGAAGGCGGCCGTGAGGCGACGCCTGCTGCCCTCAAAGAAGCTGTTCAGCTCATTGGCGGATTTCCTTACATGATGCAGCTCATTGGCTATCGCGCTTGGAATGCTTCGCCGGATAGCCCGCTCGTCTCGGAAGAGGATGTTCTTGAGGGCTCTCGATTCGCGCGCAATGACTTGCAGCGGAAGATTTTCGATACGACTTTACGCGAGCTCTCAAAAGGTGATGTGCGCTTTCTTGCCGCCATGCTGGAAGATGAGGGTCCCAGTGAGCTGTCTGATGTGGCGCGGCGCTTGGGCAAGAAAAGCAATTACGCCTCCCAATACAAGCGACGTTTGCAAGAGCAGGGCATTGTTGGAGAAGTGGGACAGGGTCGCATTCGCATAGAGCTTCCCATGTTCAAAGACTATTTGCGTGAGCAGAGTCTTTAGAAGGTTTAGAAGGTTTAACGCAAGCTCGCCTATAAAAGATGACTTCCTCGCGCTACTTTAGTGTGGTGTAGGGTAGAATACGGGCAAGTTTTGCGTCGGAAAGGGCCGGCGCGTATCCCTTGAGGCCGTTTTCCTGCGACGAATCGACGCGACGTTTCAAAACTCGCATGTCCTGTCGGATTCGCGCGCAGAAAGGCGCGCCCCCGTTCAGTGAGGCAGTCGAGTAACGTTCTCGACGCGTTCTCGGAAAGGAAGCATCTATGGATATTAATCAGATGCTTGTCGACTGGACCGGCGAGATCGATTCCTTTATGTACACCTACATTCTGGTAATCCTTCTCGTGTTCGTCGGCATCTACTACACCATCCGCACCAAGGGTGTGCAGATCCGCTACATCAAGGATATGTTCACTCAGCTGACGGAGAAGAAGCACGTCCAGGGTGAGAAGTCCATCAGCTCCTTCCAGGCCCTCATGGTGTCTACGGCCTCGCGCGTGGGCACGGGCAACATCGCCGGCATCGCCACGGCTATCGCCACGGGCGGTCCGGGCGCGGTGTTCTGGATGTGGCTCATGTCCATCATCGGCGCCGCTTCGGCCTTCATCGAGTCCACCTTGGCCCAGATTTACAAGGTGCGCGGCAAGGAAGGCGAGTTCCGCGGCGGTCCGGCCTACTACATCCAGCAGGGCCTGGGTCAGCGCTGGCTCGGCATCATCTTCGCGGTGTCCCTTATCCTGTGCTTCGCCTTCGGTTTCAACGGTCTGCAGGCCTTCAATATGACCTCGGCCCTCGAGTACTACATCCCCGACTACGCCACCAACGGCACCGCCATCGGCGTGGGCATCGTGCTCATCGTGTTCACGGCCTTCGTTATCTTCGGCGGCGCGAAGCGCATTTCCATCATCACCTCCATCGTCGTGCCCATCATGGCCATTGCCTACATCGTCCTGGCGGTGTGGACGACGGTGACCAACATCGGCGAGATTCCCGCCGTGTTCGCCCTCATCTTCACCAACGCCTTCGACTTCCAGTCCATCGCCGGCGGCTTTGCCGGCTCGGTGGTTATGCTCGGCATCAAGCGCGGCCTGTTCTCCAACGAGGCCGGCATGGGCTCGGCGCCGAACGCCGCTGCTACGGCTTCGGTGTCTCACCCGGTGAAGCAGGGTCTGGTGCAGAGCCTGTCCGTGTACATTGACACGCTGCTCATCTGCACCTGCTCGGCCATGATGGTTCTCATCTTCTGGGTGCAGGATCCCGAGGCCGCTGCGGCCCTGAACGGCATGCCGCTCGTGCAGCTGGCCGTGAACAACTCCGTGGGCGAGTTCGGCATTCACTTCATCACGTTCGCCATCTTCGCCTTCGCGTTCTCGAGTCTTATCGGCAACTACTTCTACGCCGAGACGAACTTCCGCTACATCTTCCGCAACACCAAGTGGGGCATGCTCATCTTCCGCGTGCTGTGCCTGGCTGCCATCTTCTACGGCTGCGTGAACAGCTTCGATCTGGCGTGGAACTTGGCCGACATCTTCATGGGCTTCATGGCTATCATCAACCTGGTTGCCATCCTGCTGCTCGGCAAGTGGGCTCTTAAGGCGCTCGACGACTACACCGCCCAGCGCAAGGCGGGCAAGGACCCGGTGTTCCTTGCAGCATCGGTGCCGGGCATGCCGGCTTGCGAGTGCTGGACTACCGAGGATCTGCCGGAGTACGGCGGCAGCCCGGTGGAAGAGTACATCGAAGAGGCTGCGGCGCTCGATTCCGAGGGCTTGAAGTAGGCTCTCTTTGAGTCACCTGCAAAGGGGCGGCGACCTGCTCGGGTCGCCGCCCCTTTTTCGTGCCTAAACGAGATTCTTAGAATCTTTGGGCTGCAGACCGCATCTTGCCCCAGGGCCTCTTCCGCTTTCCGCCAAAGGACTGCCGACATCGAAAGACTGCAGGCTGTGGTCCTCCGGGAAATCGGGCAAATAATGCGGATATGGACGTCGTTTTGGCAAAAATGCGCGATATGGACGTCATTTCGGGGTCATTTTTGCGATTTGCGCGTCCATATCGCCCATATTTGACCGGTTTATCTCCCAAGGTTAAATCGTCGCAGGCGCACTTTTGTCCCATAGGCCCACCGCCTATGTCCCTCTTTTTCGCATAAAAAGAGGGGCGACGTCGTCGCCCCTCTGGGTTGCGGGTGGGTTAGTTGGCCGGTGTGGTGCCGCCCTCGCCCGTGCCGTTTGTGTCCGGATCGGTGGCGCCCGGGTCGGTAGTGCCGCCTTCGCCGCCGGGGTTCGACGGGTCCGGATCGGTGGTGCCCGGATTCGTGGGCGGGTCGGGGTTGGTGGGCTCTTCAGGCTCGGGCTCGGGCTCGGGACCCTTGGAGATAGTAATCTGCACCGTGGCGCCGGGCTTCACCTTGTCGTTCAGGGGATCCTGCTTCATGACGCGGCCCTCGCCCTGCTTGTCGCTGTATTCGCGAGCCTTCACGTCAGCGCCGAATCCCTCGGACTGCAGCTTGTCGATGGCCTCTTCCTCGGTCATACCGATGACGTTGGGCACCGTGGTCAGCTCGCTTCCGCGCGAAGTGACGACCTCGATGGTGGCGCCGGGCTTCACCGGGTCGCCGGCGCTGGGGCTCTGCTCCATAATCTTGCCCTGGGCCACGTCCTCGGAATACTTGCTCTCGGCTTCCACAACCTTAACGCCCGCAGCTTCCGCCTCTTGACGGGCCTCGTCCATAGTCATGTTTTTGAAGTTGGGAACCTCCACGGTATCAGGTCCAACGGCGTACGTAAGGGTAATGACCGTGTCCTTCGGCTGCTTCGTGCCGGCGGCGGGGTCCTGCTGCAGAATGGTGCCCTCTTCGACGGACTCGTCCTCTTTGGGCACGGAGTTAACTTGGAAGCCAAGCTGCTCGAGGGTGAACGTGCCCTCATCGAGGCTCTTGCCCACGACGTCTTCAACGGCGATGGGCTCGTCGTCGGCGGGGCCGGGGTTGAAGCCGCCGGACACCGCGAAGGCGATGGCCGCCACCAGGGCGATAATCGCCACCGCGCAAACAGCGATGATGGCGGGCTTCTTGCTCTTCTTCGTGTTGGCGTCATGGTAGTTCGTCGCCTGGAACGCGCCGGTAGAACTCGGCGGGATGGCCGCGGTGCCGCCAGCCACGGGAGGCATGACCTGGGTACTCGTCATGCCGGGCACCGTCGCGGGCACGGCACCCATCATGCGCGTCTGGGCCTCGGTGAACTGCGAGCTCACGACTCCGGCAGGCAGGGTGACGGGACGGCCGGCCAGATAGTCGTTCAGGGCCATGCGCATGTCGTTGGCCGTGGCAAAGCGTTGAGCCGGGTCCTTTGAGAGGGCCACCATGATGATGTCCTCAAGGTCCGGGTCGATATTCGGGTTGATAGACGAGGGCGGCGCCGGATCGTCTTTCACCTGCTGCATGGCCACCGATACGGCGTCGGGCCCATCGAAGGGCAGCTTGCCCGTGGTGGCCTCGTACAGCACAATGCCCAGCGAGTAAATGTCGCTGGCGGCAGTGAGGTCTTTGCCCTGGGCCTGCTCCGGCGAAATGTAGTGGGCCGTGCCCAGCACCGCGGATGTCTTGTCGTTGACGGAGTTCTTCGCCCGCGCAATGCCGAAGTCCATCACCTTCACGTTGCCATCGGGCTGCACCATGATGTTCTGCGGCTTGATGTCGCGATGGATGATGTCCTGGTTGTGGGCGACGGTGAGCGCCTGGCAGACCTGGGCGCCAATTTCGGCGGCCTTGCGCTGGTTGATGGCGCCGCGCTGCTGAATGGCAGTCTTCAGGTCGGATCCGCGCACGAATTCCATGACGATATAGTAGGTGTCGTCATCTTGGCCCCAGTCGTACACGTTCACGATATAGGGGCTCTGCAGGTTGGCCGCAGCAGCGGCTTCCTGGCGGAATCGCTGGGTGAACGAGGGGTCGGCAGCGAATTGCGGCAGCATCACCTTCACGGCCACCACGCGGCCCAGTGTGCTGTCTTGGGCGCGATAGACCTCGGCCATGCCGCCGATGCCGATGCGGTCCTTAATTTCGTAACGGCCGTCGAAGACCTTGCCCGTCATTGTTCCCTGTCCGGTCACGTTGATACTCCTTAAAGTTCCACGTACGAGTGCGTTTGCGGTTTGGTTATGCGAACTCTCGTGAGTCTTGCCATTGTACTACAGCGCCCCCGTCACTTCGAGGGCCGTTTCCAGAACGTCGTGGGCGGCGCTCGCGCCTGCGCCCGATTCGCCGCGCTCGATGATGACGGCCACAACGACCTTCGGGTCGGCTGCGGGGGCCATGCCCACAAACCAGCTGTCGTCGTCGCCGTCGCCGCGCTCGTGGGTGCCGGTCTTGCCGGCCACGGCGGCATCGTCGAGAGCCGCCTTGCCGCCGGTGCCCTCGGTCACGACGCCCTTCATGATTTCAATCTCCTGGGCGGCCACTTCGGCGTCCATGGCCTGCTTGAGTTTCACGGGAATAGGCGAGAAACTGCGCTCGCCGTTGGCGTTGTAGATGCCGTCCACCAAGTAGGGCTGCATGATGGCCCCCTCGTTGGCGATGGCGCAGCCCACAAGCGCCATCTGCATGACCGTAGCCTGAGGGCCGGCCGGGCTCTCGTGTTCGCCCACCGGCTCGCCGCAGGCGGCCCATGCGGTTTCCCAGGTGGTCATCTCCTCGGGGTCGGGCATAAGCGAGGTGGCCAGGGGCAAATCGAAGGCGATATCCTCGTTGAAGCCGAAGCTGCAGGCCATGTTCACGAGCAGATCGCTGCCGAGCTGCACGCCCACCTGGCCAAATACCGTGTTCGACGAGTACCACATGGCCTGTTCCAGCGTGATTTTGCCGTAGGATCGCTTCTTCACGTTGGTCACGGGCGCGTTGCCGATGTCCATCTCGCCGGGAGAGTCGTAGACCGCCTCGGCCTTGGCGATGCCGTCCTGCAGCGCTGCGGCCAGGGTCACTATCTTGAAGGTGGAGCCCGGGGCATAGAGCGCCTGGGTGGCGCGGTTGAACAGCTCGGAGGAGTCGTTGGCGTTATCGGCGGCAGCCGTTAGCAGCTCTTCGTAGTTGGCCGCGTCGAAGGTGGGGGAGGAGGCCAGGGCGTACACGGCACCGGTTTCCGGGTTCATGACCACCGCGGCGCCCACCTGGCCGGCCAGCGCATCTTGGGCCGCCTGTTGAATGCGGCTGTCGATGGAGAGGGCCACGTCGTTGCCCTTGGTCTGAATGCCCGCAAGCGAGTTCACCACATCGGTGAAGCTGGCGAAGTTCTGCTCGCCGCGCAGCGTGTCGTTGTAGGCTGCCTCGATGCCGGCGGTGCCGAAGCGTTGGGACGTGTAGCCCACGATGTGGGCCGCCAAATCGCCCGCGGGATATTCGCGCTTATAGGAACCGTCGTCTTGGCGCACCGAGGTGGCGAGCACGGTGCCGTCGGCCGTGGAGATGGTGCCGCGCTCCATGCGGGCTTCCTTGGCCAGGGTGTGGTTGTTCGCCGGCATGTTCTGGTACTCCGGCGCCTTGATGACCATGAGGTAGGTGAGGTTTGCCACCAGCACGGCGAACAGCACAGAGAACACGATCATGGTGCCCGTAAGGCGCTTGCCCAAGGCCACGCGGCCGAGCACCGCATCCGACCCGTGGGCGCCGATGGCCCCGGTCTGGCGCATTTCGGAATCGACGCCGGTGCCCTCGTCGCCGCAGCGCAGCAGGCAGCCGACGATGATGAAGCTGGCGATGAGCGATGAGCCGCCCTGGCTGATAAAGGGCAGGGTGATGCCTGTCAACGGGATGAGCCGCGTAACGCCGCCCACGATGATGAAGGCCTGCAGCACGATGATGGAAGTGAGGCCCACGGCGGTAAACGAGCTGACGTCGGATTTCGCCCGGGCCGCGGTCACGATGCCGCGGATGGCGAAGCACAGGTAAAGCAGCAGCACGCCGGCCGCACCGAGCAGGCCCACTTCCTCGGCGATAACGGGGAAGATGAAGTCGCTTTCAGCCACGGGGATGCCGCCTTGGGCCACCGGCTCGCCGCCCATGCCACGGCCGATGCCCGTGCCGAACAGGTCGCCGTCGGCGATGGAATACAAGCTCTGCACCAGCTGGAAGCCGCCGCCCTGGGCTTCGGCGAAGGGGTCCTGCCAAATGGCCACACGGGTCTGCACGTGGCCCATCATGCCGTAGAGGGCCACGGCCGCGATGGCGGCCAGGCCGATGGACACGACAAGGTAGAGTTTTTTGCCCGTAGCCACATACAACATGATGACGAAGACGGAGAACAGCACCAGGGCAAGACCCAGGTCCTTCTCCAGCACCACAACCACGAAGGCCAGAGCCCACATGACGATGAGCGGGAGCAGGGTCGCCAGGCTCGGAAGCCACAGCGGGCCCACCTTCCACGTGAATACCGAGAGCATCTCGCGGTTAGCGGCCAGGTAGGCGGCGATGAAGAACACGATGAGAATCTTCGCCAGCTCGCCGGGCTGGAAGCTGAAAGAGCCGATGCGCAGCCACAGCTGGCCGCCGCCGGATTCGTAGCCGATAACCGGCAGCATGGGCGACAGGAGCAGCAAGATGCCGATGATCATCAGCGTGTATTTATAGTTGGCGAGCTTGTCCAGATTGCGCACGATGGCAAGCGTGACGATCATGGCCGCCACGCCGATGAACAGCCACAACAGCTGGTTCACGGCCAAATCGGGCACGATGCGGGTCACAAAGGCGATGCCGATGCCCGACAGCGCGAAGGAGATGGGCAGAATGGCCGGGTCTGCCGCCGGGGCTAGCAGGCGCACGGCAATATGGGCCACGAGGAACGCGGCGAAAATGCCCAGGGGCACGCCCAGCGTGTTGAAGGAAAGCTCCTGACCGCCGGTGACCACCATCATGGCGAAAAGCACGATGACGATGGGCGAGGCGATGAGCAAAAGCATCAGCTCTATGTTGCGGCGCGTCATCGGCCGGTGCCTTTCGCGCTGTCTGAGGCCTGCGCATCGGCGGAATCGCCGCGAGGCTGGGTGCCGGTCGCGTTGCCGTCGATCGCGTTGCCGCTCTCATTGTCGCCACCCTCGCCGCGGCCGTTTTGACGCGGGGTTCCCGCTGAATCGTTCTGGTTTTCGGCGCCCTTCTCGGGCTCGGTCGGCTGGTTCGCCTCGGCTGCGGCCCGGGCGGCCTCCTCTTCGGCGGCTTTGCGCTCGGCAATCTCCTGCTCGTATCCGGCAACGAGGCTTTCGGCCGCGGCCAGCGAGTCAACCTTGATGCCCTCTTCGCGCAGGCGGTTGGCGGTACCGGGCTGCAGATCGTCTAAGGCAACCTCGGTCACGCGATCAAGATGATTGAACGAAATGCCGAACAAATCGCCGGGAACGCCCTGGTAAATAGCGACTTTTCCGTCTTGCTCCACCAAATAGGCGGAATTCGAGGCGAGATAGTTGAAACCGTAGGCGCAACCGGCGATGATGGCCACAAGCAGCAGTGCCAGCATGATGGCCGTGGCGCGGCTCTTGCGCGTCATTTTGCGGCGGCGCTGCTCGGCCAGGCCCGTTACGTCCACGACGATGACGGTGACGTTGTCGTAGCCGCCGCGGGCCACCGCCTCGTTCACCAGCTGGGCGGCGCAGCGCTGGGGCTCGCTGTTGTTCGCGAGAATCTTCGCAATTTGGTCGTCCTCCAGCATCGTGGACAGGCCGTCGGAGCACAGAAGCAGACGATCGCCTGCTTCCACGGAAATCTCGAAGAGGTCCGGCTGGGTGCGTGGGTCGCTGCCCAGGGCGCGGGTGATGACCGAGCGCTGGGGATGCACGCGGGCTTCGGCTTCGGTGATCTGGCCCGCCTCGATGAGGTCGGCCACGAGCGAATGGTCGCGAGTGAGCTGCTGCATCTCGCCGCGGTGGAGCAGATAGGCCCGCGAGTCGCCCACCTGGGCGATGACGAGCTTTTCTTTCTCCAACATGGCGGCGGTGCAGGTGCAGCCCATGCCGGCCTTGCCGACTCCCTCGCGAGCGGCGCGGATGATGGCAAGGTTCGCCTCTTCCACGGCCTGGCCGAGGGCCGAGGCGTCCGGATGGGCCGGGGCGCGGTCGCAAATGACGTCCACGGCAATTTCCGAGGCTACTTCGCCGGCAGCGTGGCCTCCCATGCCGTCGCAGACGACGTAGAGCGGCGGCGCTACGGCCAGCGAGTCCTCGTTGTGCTCGCGCACGCAGCCGACATCGGTGCGGCTGCCGAAGGTGGCGCCGCTTTTCCGGCGCTTTGCCCGAGCCATTACTGGTTCCTCACGCGGATATCGACGTCGCCGATGGTGACGAGGTCCTTGTTGCGCAGGGCCACCGGCTCATGGACCGGCCGCCCGTTCACGGCGGTGCCGTTCTTCGAGCCCAAATCCTCCACGAACAGATTCTGGCCCATCAGCTGGAAGCGCGCGTGGCGGCCGGACACATAGCCGGCGCCGATGACAATGTCGGCGCCCGGCGAGCGGCCCACGATAACGGGCCCGTGCACGGCAATGGACACGCCGCGCAGCTCTTTCGGGCCGCGTTCCACCGACACCGTCC
Organism: Adlercreutzia shanghongiae; assembly: GCF_035830635.1. NCBI lineage: Bacteria > Bacillati > Actinomycetota > Coriobacteriia > Eggerthellales > Eggerthellaceae > Adlercreutzia > Adlercreutzia shanghongiae. Next base: position 254,794 of record NZ_JAYMFI010000003.1, read on the forward strand.
AGCCGCGCTCCTTTTTACGGGAGCCTTTGACCATGCCGATGCCGGTGCGCATGATGGCGAACAAAAACAGATAGAGCAGCGCCACGAACAACAGGCGTGCGATTAGCAGAACGAGATCGATCACCGATAGCCTCCTTTAGCTCGCGGGGTCGCGGCCACGGGCTTAGATGAGCTGGAACTCGAGGTTGGTGGTGCCCACGATGATGCGGTCGGCATCGTGGAGGGCAGTGGATTTAATCTGGCGTCCGTTCACAAACGTGCCGTTGGTGGAGCCCAGGTCGGTGAGAATCCAGGCTCCGGACTCGTCCTGACGGATTTCCGCATGGACGCGGGACACGTTGATGTCGGGAATGACGATGTCGTTCTTCGACTCGCGCCCGATGGTCTCGGCCTGGCCGGGCAGGGTGAAGGCGCGGTCGTTGGTGATGTCGTAGATGTAGGCCTGACGCGGCTCGTCGTCCTCGTAGTAGTCCTCTTCCACGTACTCTTCAACGGGGGCGGCGGCAGGGGCCGCAGCCGGGGCCTGATAGCCGTAGCCGGCCGCCGGGGCCGGCGCTGCGGCGCGGGGCATGCCGGCCTGGGGGCGTCCGATGCCGTAGCGGGCGTATTCTTCCTGGCGCAGCTGCTCAACGAGCGGAGAGGCCACCATTTCAGCGATGACGTCGAACTTGCCGTGGCGCAGATCGTCGTCCACGATGAAGCGCACGAGGGGCTGGCCGTCCATGACGAGGCCCTGCTCGGCGGCTTTGGCGGAAAGATAGGTTTCCGTTTCGCCGGCCAACGTGGGGTAGTAGCCCAGAAGGCGACGGTCGTCGTCGGCGTTTACCAGAACGGTGTAAAGGGTGGGGGCGTACTGCTTGCCTGCGCCGACCATCTTCTCGCGGCGCATCTGCTTCTCGGCCTTCTTGGCAATTTGCACCGGCGAGAGCGGCGCGGCTCCCATGCGGTCGGCGGCACCTTCCACGGTGTCTTCCATCTTGCCCTCGAATTTTGAGAGGAGTCCCATGTGCTTCTCCTTGTTCTTGCGTGTTTAAGCTGCGTTCGTTTGCACATCAGCATATTTTGCCATAAATTCTGTGCCTTCGCCTCAACGACGGGCCACTTTACTTAATCGCCATAGTGACAATTTCGTACGAATTCCTGGAAAACAGCTTGATGGCAGGTCAATTGTTGAGCTGTATGCTCGTCGTTTCGCAAGCTAGTATGGGGCCAGCGAAAGGAGGCGTACCATGGCCACGTTCCAAGAGTTCATGCGTCTTGCCAAAATTAGCTTGGAGGACAAGACGTCGCACAAGCGCATGAACGAGATTGTCAAGATCATGCACGAGTACCATGTGCTCTCGGGCCTCACGCCCCAGCGCGCTGTGGAGGTGCTGCAGGCTCTCGGCCCCACCTACGTGAAGATAGGCCAGCTGGCGTCGAACCGCTCCGACCTTCTTCCCAAGGAGTACTGCGACGCATTCGAAACCTTGCGCGACGATGCTGACCCCATGCCGTTTGAGACCGTGATCGAGCAAATTGACACGGCGTACCAGGTCTCGTGGCATACCGTATTCGCCTCTATCGACCCGGTGCCTTTGGGCGCTGCTTCCATTGCGCAGGTGCACAAGGCCACGCTGCTCGACGGCACGGTGGTGGCCGTGAAGGTGCGCCGCCCGGGCGTGGCCGAGTCCATGGCCGAGGACATCACGCTCATGAAGCACCTGCTGGCCGCCGGTGAGCTGGCGAGCAACTCCCATCGCGAGATTCTGCTATCGCTGGAAGGTTTCGTGGAAGAGATCGAGCGCACTACCATCAACGAGGTGGATTTCTCCATCGAGTTGCACAACCTGGAGCGCTTCCGCAGGGAAATCGCCCATCAGGAGGGCGTTACCTGTCCGGTCGCCTATCCGGAGTACTCCACGGAGTCGGTGCTGGTGATGGAGTTCGTCCAGGGCGTGGAGATTTCCGACACGGTGGCGCTACGCGAGCAGGGAGTAGATGTGGATGCCTTGGCGCGCCGCGTGTGCCAAAGCTACGTGACCCAGGTGCTCGACTGCGGCTTTTTCCATGCCGACCCGCACCCGGGCAACATCCTCGTTCGCGATGGCGAGGTCGTGTGGATTGACCTGGGCATGGTGGGTTCGCTCACGGCGTCGGAGCGCATGCTCGTGGGGCAGGCGTTCACGGCTGTGGCCACGGACAACGCCTACTTGCTGAAGGAGGCGGTAACGGGACTCGTGCGCATCATCGGGCCGGTGGACCACGGCGCGCTGCTGGATGCCCTGTCGCGGCTTCTTGCCGAGTACAGCACCGCCGAGGTGAAGGAGATTAACGTCGGCACCGTGCTCACCGAGGTCATCGAGCTTCTGCGCAGCCAGAACATGGTCATGGTGTCGTCGGTGACTATGCTTGCCCGTGGCTTCGTGACCATTGAGGGCGTTATTGCCCAGGTGGCGCCGAATATCAGCGTCATCGAGATCGTGTCCAGGCACGTCATCGCCCAGCAGGGCGACCCAAAATACGTGGCCACGCGCCTGGTGGACCTCATGATCTCGGGCACTGGATCGGTGGAGGCGCTGGCCAAGCTGCCTACCCAGCTTTCGAACACCCTGGAGATGGTCGATCGCGGGCAGATTAAGCTGAACGGCAACGTGGACGTGTCCTCGCGCGTGCTGGCCACCCTGTATGCCTCGGTGGGGCGTCTGTCGTTGGCGCTGCTGTCGGCGGGGCTGTTTTTGGGGTCGTCCATTTTGTGCACTACCAACATGCAGCCCCAACTTCTGGAAGTTCCCCTGCTCGGCGTACTTGGATACATCGGCGCTTTTGTGCTGGGGTCCTACTGCGTGTTCCGCATTATGGTGTCCCGCCACCGCCTCTTGAACAACGAGGAGCCCCGGTAGCGCTGACGGTGTGCTCGTGTGCCCGCTGCTGACTAAGGTGGCGTCGTTGCTTTGCCGGTGCGCGATGTCGCCGGCTTTATCGGGCGCCGGGTAAGTTCAACGCCGTCTTTACAGGTCGCCGGACAAGGCGGGCGCAGTGATAAAATGACTCTGCTGCTTATAAATATGAGCGGGCGAGTAAGGTTTTCAGTAGGATGCGCCCGCTTCAGGGGCTAAGGAGGTTCCTCATGTATAAGAAAGTGCTCGTCCCTTACGACAAGTCCGAGCCGGCGAAGAACGCCCTGCAGGCCGCCATCGATTTGGTGTCCGAGGTACCCGGCGGCGAGATTACGGTGCTGTCGGTCGTCGATTGGCACGACTTCAACGCGGAAACCTTCAAAATTGCCTCGCGTATGTCCGGCGTCATGGGCGACACCATGGATATGGAGGTCATCTCCGAGGTGGAGAGCGAGGCCATCAAGGCTGACATGGACGCCATCGCCGAGAACATCGAGCCTTTGGTGGGCGACGTGGACGGCGTGGGCATCGCTGTCGTGAACGGCTCTCCCCACGACTCCATCACCGCGTACGCCGATGAGGGAGACTACGACTGCATTGTCATGGGCCATCGCGGCCTGGGCGCTGTGCGCGGCATGCTCGGCAGTGTCTGCTACTCGGTGCTGCACAAGACCAACATCCCTGTGCTCATCGTGAAATAAAGCGAGAGAGCTGTGGAAGGCGGGCGGGAACGGCCTCGTTTCTGCCCATACGCATAAGGTAAGCCGCGGTTTGGGCGGGAACGGCCTCGTTTCCGCCCACGGAATGGGCGCAAGGGCATTAGCGGGGCGGGAACGGCCTCGTTTCCGCCCCGCCGGGCAAGAAAAGCCGCGGTTTGGGCGGGAACGGCCTCGTTTCCGCCCACGGAATGGGCGCAAGGGCATTAGCGGGGCGGGAACGGCCTCGTTTCCGCCCCGCCGGGCAAGAAAAGCCGCGGTTTGGGCGGGAACGGCCTCGTTTCCGCCCACGGAACGAACGCAAAGGCATTAGCGGTCGGGAACGGCGGCGTTTCCGCCCGCGAAATTTCCGTTGCAAGTTCATATGCAGCGTGAACGCAGAAGGGATAGCTTATGGGACGATCAGGTGGCGGCGGATTTAGCGGCGGCGGTCGTTCCGGCGGAGGCTTTGGAAGCGGCGGCGGTCGCATAACCGGTGGATTTTCTGGCGGCTCGGGCTTCGGCGGAGGGCGCAGCGGCGGTCCGGGATCGGGCCCGCGCTCGGGTGGCTTCGGCGGGTACCCCGGGGGCTACTACGGTGGCGGCTTCGGAGGTGGAAGCTTCTGGGGAGGATTCCTGGGTGGGCTCATGGGTTCTAGCCGCAGTGGCGGAGGTGGTTCGGTGCCACCGCAAATGCCCCAAAGCCCTCAACAGCCGGGGTCGGGCGGGCCGCTGCAGCCGGGGCCTGGCGGATCCCACCAGCCGAATAATGCGTCATCAGGCAGTCAGCAGGGCAAGGCGCCTGGCAGCGGCTGCGGCACCGTTTTCATCATCGTGGCGGCATTCTTTCTAGTGGTATTGCTGGTAGTGGCGTTAGGGAGCGGCGGTTGCTCAGCGTCATCGGTGCCGGCGTCCACGGTCGACCGCGAGCCTTTGCCTGCGGGCTCTGTCAACTTGACCGGGTACTACACCGATGCCGACGGTGACTGGATTCATAATCCCGCCATCCTCGAAAAGGGCATGCGTCACTTTTACGAGGAAACGGGCATTCAGCCTTACGTCTACATCCTGCCCAACGGTCAGACGACGTCCTATGAGCAGCTGCAAAAGATTGCCGACGAGCAGTACGACAAGCTCTTTACCGACGAGGCCCATCTGCTTGTGGTGTTTTGCGACACGGGCAACGGACGATTCAATGCTGCCTACACCCTGGGCAACCTCGGTGGAAGCGTAATGGATGAGGAAGCCTTCCAGATTCTCATGGCGAATTTCCGGCTTGCCTATGATAACGCCTCTACCGATGAGGGCGTGTTCGCCGATGCCTTCAGCGACACGGCTGACCGTATCATGACAGTTACGCCGTCGCCTGTGGTTCCGCTGGCCATATGCGGTACCGTGCTCATCGTTGCCGCAATCGCGTTCGTTGTCGTGCGCAATCGGCGTTTGGCCCAGCAGCGCGAAGCCGAGCGGATGGAGCAGATTTTGAACACGCCGCTGGAAACCTTCGGGGACTCGAGCCTCGCGGATTTGGAAAAGAAGTACGCCGATGCTTCGTCCGCGCCGCCGGTGACCTCCGCGAAGCTGATTTCCGACGACCCGATTCAGCGCTCGTAGCGCAACGGATTGCGCGGCACCTGCAAGGAAACCTCTTCGCTACCTGCGAAGTTGACCCGGCCCCGTGGGGCCACGAACGGGGCCTTAAGGCCAGAAGGGAGCGCCCACCATGGGTATTCTCGATCGCTTCACCTCTATCGTGAAGGCTAACATCAATGAGCTGCTCGACAAGGCGGAAGACCCGGAGAAGATGGTCGACCAGTACCTGCGCGAGATGACCGAGTCGCTGGCCGAGGTGCGCGAGGCCACCGCCGGCGTCATGGCCGAAGAGAAGCGCTGCAAGAAGCTGGTGGACGAGAACAAGGCCGAAGCGGAGAAGTACGAGGAACTGGCCCGCAAGGCCCTGACCGCGGGCAACGAGGCCGACGCGCGTGTGTTCCTGGCGAAGAAGCAGGAGCTGGCCGGCCGCACCGAGGGGCTTGTGGTGGCCTACGAGGGCGCCAAGGCCAACGCCGACAAGATGCGCCAGATGCACGACAAGCTGGTTTCCGACATCGAGGAGCTGAATGCCCGCAAGGCCGCCATCAAGGCCAAGGCTGCGGTGGCGAAGACCCAGAGCAAGGTGAACGAGATGACCTCGGCCGGCGACCGCGCCGAGGGCGCCCGCAGTGCCTTCGACCGCATGGAGGCCAAGGCCGACGAGATGCTCGACCGCGCCAACGCCGTGGCCGAGCTGTCTGAGAAGCCGGCCGACCCCACCGAGGACTTGGCCAAGAAGTATGCCGAGGCCGGCGCCACCGCCGCCGTAGACGACGACCTGGCCCGCCTCAAGAAGGAAATGGGCCTGGAGTAGAATCTACCGTTTCGCGTGATAGTCCCAAAATGCCCGGGCGGCCTCCGAGAGGAGGTCGCCCTTTCGCATTTTTCGCAAGCAGGCAGAAGGACGTTTCTCGCGCGGCTATGATATTATTGCGTCAACGCAATAATTAAGGGAAGGAGCCGGCCATGCTTTCAGTGGAGGAGGCTGCACGGCAGCTGGGGGTAACTCCTGCGCGCGTACGGGCGCTTATCAAGGACGGACGGCTCTCTGCTGCGAAGAACGGCCGCGAATGGGTGCTGCGCGAGGAGGATGTGCTGGCGCGTCTGATGGAAGCTCCCCGCGCGGGGCGCCCGCGCCGCGCCGGCACAGGACCTCGGTTGCTCCGACGGCAGGAGGAGGGCGGGGTGCCGTCCGCGGAGCGGGCCGACCGCGCCCATGAGCTCTACGACGAGTGTCGGCGCATGTTCGCCCATCTTCCCTCCGAGGAGCTGATGGCCGCGGCGCGCACCAGGGAGGAGGCGTCCTTCTATATGGCTGCGTTCGATTTCTTCCTGCAGCAGCGGCAGCGGGAGCTGGTAAAGCAGGGGGTTTTCTGATGCGGCCTGTTTACGCGGTGTTCGCGGGGGTGAACGGAGCGGGGAAATCGACGTTCTACCGGACGGGCTTGTGGCGCGAGGAGAGCATGCCGACTTCGATGGCGCGCGTGAACTCGGACGAGATCGTCGTGGCCCAAGGCGGCGATCCGGCTTCGAGCTCCGATCAGCTGCGCGCAGGCCGCGAGGCCGTTCGCCTTATCGAGGAGCACTTTTCACGCGGGCGCAGCTTCAACCAGGAGACCACGCTGACGGGCCACGCGGTGCTGCGCAACATGCGCCGCGCCCGCGATGCGGGCTATCGGGTCGTGCTGTACTACATCGGCGTTGACGCTCCCGCCGTGGCCATCGACCGTATCGCGCACCGCGTGGCAGTGGGCGGCCATGACATCGATGACGCGGCGGTGCGCCGTCGCTATCGCGCCTCGCTGCGAAATTTCTCCCACGCGCTCGATGTGTGCGACGAGGTGACGGTGCTGGACAACACCGTTGAGTTCGTCGCCATTGCCCGTTGGAGGGCCGGCGTTCTCTCTTGGGTGGGAAACGTCGCGAAGCACGGGACGTGGCTGATGGACGCGGTGCGCGACGAAAGTCTCTGGAGGGCGTAGAGGGCGCAGTGTTTCGGCTGCTCGTCCCCATATGCTCCATTCCAAAAGGCGGCAGAAGAGATGCGGTTCATAGGTGCTCCTTACGCATTGATGCGGCCGCCCACGTTCGCCTGCGCAGCCTCCATGGTACGTCAGGCAACGACCAAGTTCCCATTGCTGAGACTATCCGTCAACGTTGCGATAAGTTCGTGGGACACGGCCGCCATAAGATGTTTTGCGCTTGAGGATTGGGCTTGTAGCAAGCACAAGACTTGGGGGCACTCAGCAAACTGTAAGGGTGAGGCTATCAGCTCCCGTTATAATGACGGCAGGTGCTCCGTCACGCCCGGGCAGCTTCGAGAAAGGAGCTACCCATGGATACACAAACTATGATTGCGCTTTGCGACCTCATGCTTGTGTTCATCGGAGTCGTCGGCCTCGTGCTGGTGAGGAAGGAGTGACGGACGGTGTTGGCAAAGAAGAAGCCGGGCCCCACGCGAAGGTAAACCCGGCTTAATCTGACAACCGATGCTGCCCAGTTCGGCGGGGCATCGATCGGTTTGCATCATAGCACGGGTCGGCCATGTTGTTGGAGGGCCACCGTGCCAGTAGTTTTCCGTACGTCAAATTCTTATAGATTTACGCATGCTAGATACCCAATCCATGTCGGCCTGTCTGCTTGTTTCCGCTTCTCATAGAGGTTTGAGGTTGGTGCGCGAGTGGCTATGTTACACTGGAACATGCCAGACAACCTAATAAGATCAGTTAGCTTTGCGCCAACCACGGTTGAGGAGGACATCTATCCGTCCTCTAATACGTGGTTGCGTATTCACAGGGTTGTCTGGCGACAAGGGTGGATGTCCTCCTTCGCTATCGCCAGAGCGCGACATCCAGGAAATCGATATTTGAACATGGAGGTTGCGGCAATGGGCAATGACTTGGCTGACGCTATCACCGTAGAGGTTCCAGCGAATTCCCAGGAGATATCCGTACAACAGTTAGAGGAATCTAAGATAGAGGGCATTCCTGTTCTGAAAAACTGGAAACCTGCGCCGGTATTCTCTGCCCTAGGCGCTCTATGCTGGTTGTTCGTCTGGCGCTTCCTTGCCCTGCTTTGCATCTTCGCAAGTAGCCTCGCGCTTGGCTCAGATGACCGGTCATACATGTTGGGGCTTGTTGCGGCCCTTGTCTTTCAGGTTGCAATCGTCGCCGTGTATGCCCTGCTGTTCTACCCGTCCTACTACAAGGAGAAACCGCCGCTCAAGTCGAGCAGGGCAATCTCCTTCCTGAACTACCTGCTCGGCGGTGTCGTTTTCGGCTGGTGCTGGAACAGCAATCTAAAGAGGAGTCACTTGATAGAGCGGCCCGAAAAGGGCGTGTCTCATATTGTCATGGTTGTCCTGCAGGTCATCGTTTTGGTTTTTTATCTGGCCATGTACGTCCCTTATCTCGTTGATGCGTCAATGCCTGAAGCCAACTTAGCCAGCGACTATGACGAAGTAGAGTCGTATTCCATCAAGGGGGCCTCGCCATCAATGTCCCAAAGTGATGAAGGAGACAGGCTTGTCGACACGGCTGCTGGAGTTTCTTTCGTGGTTCCCAAGGGGTGGCACGGAGCAGACCTGATGAAGGAGCGGCACTTTATCAGGTGGAAAGCCTACCCCAACGACAACGCAACAGCGGGGATTACCTACGGTGCTTCGTTAGCGGAAGAGGTTGATCCAGACGATTTAGTAGCCGAGGACTTCGAAGGCATTATCTCCGAGATCCTAGAAGACTGCCAGGACGAGGCTGTCGAGCGGGTGAACATTGGGGGAACCGATTATTGGATGATTACCGGTACGGGAATCAACGTGCAAGAGGAATTCGCATTGCCTGTTTCGGCAACTTTCCTCATGAGCTTCGAGAACGGTTTTGGATATTCCTTCCAGTATCTTGATTACTCGCAGGGGCAGGATGCCTCGAGATACTACAGCGACTTCATAGAGATGGTCGAGAGTGTGGTTTATGGGTAGGCTTGTATTGGGCATCTTGCGCGTAAAGCAGCCTTCTCGCTTCTGGCGACCCTCCTAATCGTCGGGTTTTTCGATCACGCCTTTTGAAAAGCCATGCGGTAGAGGCGTCCTTTAGCCAAAGTATTCTAGAAACTGCCAACAGATTATGTCGAACTTGTCTCACTTCAAATAACGATCATCGCAGTATTTCCTGAATTTGGTACTGTCGCAAACTTGTTCGCTTGATCCAGAGCGACGCTCAAAATGATGCGCTCTTGGATTGAGCAATCGAGATATATAATTCCCGGCGTGTCTGGGTGCGGGCTCAAGCCGAAGGCTGCCGCACTTGGCCCCCGGTTGAATGCTGTGTTTCCGTCCTTGTCGCTGCTTTTCGAAGCAGAGAACTCCTTGTTGCGAGGAGCTCGCGCTTTTTCAATGCGCCGCCGTATATCTGTTTCTGTGCACTACAGTATCGGCAGGTGCTCCGTCACGTCCGGGCAGCTTCACGAAAGGAGCTTGCCTTTGGATACCCAGACAGTAACCGCCCTGTGCGACCTCTTGCTTGTGGTGATCGGAATCATCGGGCTCGTCCTGGTGAGAAGGGAGTGACGGACAGTGTTGGCAAAGAAGAAGCCGGGCCCTGCGCAAAGGTAAACCCGGCTTGATCTAACAACCGATGCTGCCCGGCTCGGCGGGGCACCGATTGCTTTGCATTATAGCACGGGTTGGCCGTGTTGTTGGAGGGCCACCGTGCCAGTAGTTTTCCGTACGTCAAATCCCTATAGATTTACGCATGCTAGATACCCAGTCCATGTCGGCCCGTCTGCTTGATTGCCCCGGTGCATGTCGTGACAGCAAAAACGCCCTCCGAGGAGGGCGTTTGTTTCAAAATGGTGCGGGCGAGAGGACTTGAACCTCCATGGGGTTGCCCCCATACGGACCTGAACCGTACGCGTCTGCCAATTCCGCCACGCCCGCAGGTGCTGTTTCGGCTGCGCCAAAAGAGCGTAGTTGATAATACCCGACTTGTAGCATCGGTGCAAGGAGTTTTTTCGGGAAAGCTACCCTTCGCGCAAAATTGTGTCGGCAGTTTCCGTCAGGGCGGCGTTGGTCTCGTCCTGCTGGCGGCGCTCGGCGCGCTCCTCGTGGGCAATCTCGCGACCGATGTAGTCGTGCATGCCGTGATCCTCGCGGTACTCGTGCTCCTTCTCAGTGTGCTTTTCCTCGCGCTCGTGATCTTCGACGTGCTTCTCCTGCTGTTTTTCGTGCTGCTTCAGCGTCTCGGTGCTCATGGTGGCTCCTTCCATCGGATGTGTTCCCCAACCTTAGACCAGCGCCTGCCCCGCGCGACCCGTCGCGGCCATTCGTAGGCGTTTTGCAACGCGACGGTTCTATAATGGAGGGCATTGTTTCCGGCCGCAGCGGAAAGCCCGCGCGGCCCTGTGGGGAAAGGACCTGCGCATGAGCGACGCGACGCCGGTGGTCGGCATCATTATGGGATCGGAATCGGACATGCCGGCCATGGAGCCGTGCATGGCCCAGCTGGACGCCATGGGCGTGCCCTACGAGGTGAAGGTGGCCAGCGCCCACCGCAAGCCGGCTGTGGTGCACGAGTGGGCCGAAACTGCCGTCGCGCGCGGCATCAAGGTCATCATCGCCGCAGCGGGCAAGGCTGCGCACCTGGGCGGCGTGGTGGCCGCCTTCACGCCGCTGCCGGTCATCGCCGTGCCTATGAAGACGAGCGATTTGGGCGGTCTGGACTCGCTGCTGTCCATGGTGCAGATGCCCTCGGGCGTGCCGGTGGCCTGCGTGGCCATCAACGGCGCGAAGAACGCCGCCATTTTGGCCGTGCAGATGATGGGCACGAATGATGCGGCCATGCTGCAGAAGGTGGCCGACCTGAAGGCGGATATGGCCCGCTAGGCATTTTGGCTTTCGCCCAGATGACTTTTTAGGCTATTTTTTGCTCAAAAAGCGCGTTTGTTTGCACTTGCTGCTTGAGCGCTCCTGGAAGAAATTACGAAAACTGATCATTTGAGGGCGCATGGCGTGCAAATCGCGGAAAACACGTGGGAAAAGCGAGCGATAGGCTCCTTGGGCAAGAAGGCGACTGCAAACAAACGCCGTTTTTAGGCAAAAATGCTCGACATTGTTGGCTCGGCGGATGGACGAGAGAGCAAGAGGTGCTATGAAGAAACTTCTGATGGGGAACGAGGCGTTCGCGCACGCGGCCTTAGAGGCCGGGGTGAACGTGGTGGCGGGGTATCCCGGCACGCCCTCGTCCGAGCTGGTGGAAACCGTGGCGAAACTGCATGCCGACGGTGCGGCGCGCGACGTGCACGTGGAATGGTCCACCAACGAGAAGGCGGCGCTAGAGCTTCTGGCCGGCGCTTCGTACTGCGGTGCGCGGGTGCTGTTCACCTGCAAGCAGGTGGGCCTGAACGTGGCGTCCGACGCGCTTATGTCGCTGAACTACGTGGGCGCGGGCGGCGGCTGCGTGCTGTTCGTGGCCGACGATCCGGGCCCTATTTCGTCTCAGACCGAGCAGGACACGCGTCGTTTCGGCGCTTTCGCTAAAGTGCCGGTGCTGGACCCCAGCTCGCCCGACGAGGGCTTCGCCATGATGAAAGCGGCCTTCGAGCTGTCCGAGCGCTACCATACGCCGGTTATCGTGCGTCCCACCACGCGCATTAACCACGCCTCCACCTTCTTCGACGTGGCTGAGGAAACCCACGGGCGGCCGCTGCCCGAGGAGGGTTTCCAGAAGGACCCGAGGTGGATCATCTTCCCGAAACGCGCCTTTGAGGGCCATGGCGAGATCAACCGCCGGCTGGCCCAAATCGCCTGGGATTTCGACCACGATCCCGCCTTTGCCCAGTTCAACCAGGTAGTAGAAGGCGGCGGGGAGGAAGCCGCGACCAAGCGGCGTGGCGTGGAAGGCGCCGTGGCAGAGCGGGATGCTGCGGAAGGTGCTGCGCCCGAAGCCCCCGCCGTGGGCATTGTGACGGGTGGCGTTTCGACGGCCTACGCCCGCGAGGCGCTCTTGCTTATGGAAGCCGAGGCCGCCGCAGCGGGCCTGGCGGTGCCGCGTTGGCGCCTGCTGGCCGTGGGCACGCCCTACCCGTTCCCGGCCGAGACGGCCGCGGCCTTCGCCGAGGGGCTGACCGACGTCATCGTGTTCGAGGAATTGGACTCGGTGTTGGAAGAGGAGATGCTGAAGCTCGCGGGCGTGCGCCATCTGCCCCTGCGCGTGCACGGGAAGCTGACCGGCGCCGCCAACGACCGCGGCGAGAACACCACGGAGAGCATTGCCGGTCGCCTCGGCCGCTTCTTCGGCCGCACGAGTGTATCGAGCTGCGTTGAGCAGCGAGCGGGGAGCGAGGCTCCCTCGCGCGCAGGTTGCGCAGCGACTGGAACAGTCCAGTGGACTGTTCCACAAAGCGAGCCATTGCTTGAGCACGAGGGAGCCTCGCTCCCCGCTCGCGGACAGACGGATTCTCTTGCCGCTCTCGTGGCGGCTACCATCGGCGCGAACCACCTCAGCTACGAGGGTCCGCTGCCCGTGCGGCCGCCGGTGCTGTGCGCGGGCTGCCCCCATCGCGGCAGCTTCTACGCCGTGAAGCAGGCGCTCCGTGGCCGCGATGCGGTGCTGTGCGGCGACATCGGCTGCTACACTCTCGGCAACGCCGCCCCGCTCGATGCGGTGGACACCTGCCTGTGCATGGGCGCGGGCATCACTATGGCCCAGGGCTTTTCCATCGTGGAGCCGGGTAAGAAGCAGGTGGCCTTCGTGGGCGACTCCACGTTCTTCGCCAGCGCCATGACCGGCATCGCCAACGCCGTGTACAACGGCCACGACGTCACCTTCGCCATTCTGGACAACGCCACCACGGCCATGACCGGCAGCCAGCCGCATCCGGGCACGGGCGTCACCCTCATGGGCGAGCGGCGCCGACCCATCGTCATCGAGGAAGTGCTGCACGGCCTGGGTGTCCAGCATATCGGCTTCGCGAACCCCCACAGCTTGGAAGGCTCCGTGGCAGCGGCGCGGGCGGCCATCGACTTCGAAGGCCCCTCGGCCATCATCTTCCGCGCACCGTGCATCCAGCTGAAAAAGCCCGATGCACCCGTGGTCATCGACGCCGATGCGTGCACCGGTTGCAAGAAGTGCATCACCTCCATCGGCTGCCCGGGCATCGGCTTCGACGGGGCGCGGCGCGGTCCGAAATCGGGCGAGCGTGGCCAGGCATTCGTGGATGCAAGTCTCTGCGACGGCTGCAGCCTGTGCGTCCAGGTGTGCCCCTTCGGCGCCATTCAGGGCGCGCCGGGCTTCGGCGGCGCGGCGCCGGTGGAGCCGGCGGTGTACGCGCCCGACCCCGATCCGTTCCAGACGGGGCCGATTCCGCGTGTACTGGCCGACGAGGTGAACGATTTCCAGGAAACGGAGCTGGCCGACCAGCCGCTCGAGACGCCCGGTGCGGCGCTGGGTGCAGCGGAAGCCACGGAAACGGCGGAAGAAGGGGGTGCCCGATGATTAACGTTCTTCTGGCGGGCGTGGGCGGTCAGGGCACGGTGCTGGCCGCGAAGGTGCTGGCCAGCGCTGCTGCGGCTCGCGGTTGGCAGGTGCGCACGGCCGAGACCATCGGTATGGCCCAGCGCGGCGGCAACGTGACGAGCCATGTGCGCATGGGCTCGGACGGGGAAGAGGTGTTCTCGCCGCTCATCACGCCGGGCACGGCTGATATGGTCATCGCGTTGGAGCCCGGCGAGGCTGCTCGCGCGCTGCCGTATCTGGCTCCGGGCGGCGTGCTCGTAACGGCCACGACGGCCATTCAGCCCGTAACGGCGGCCCTGGCGGGCGTACCCTACCGCGTCGGCGATGTGGTGGCGGGTTTGGCGAGCGCTCTACAGGCGCAGGCGCCCTGCGAGCAGGCGGCCGATGCGGTTGCGCGCCCGAACGTAGCGACCGATAGCCAAGATGCTCAGGCGCCGAGCGTGGAGGGCTATCCGGTGCCCCTGTTCGTGCCGGTGGATGACGAGGCCCTCATGCGCGAGCTGGGTGCTGCTTCTCGTAAGTCGCTCAACATGATGCTGCTGGCTGTGGCTGTGGCCCAGGGGCGCGTGCCTCTCACCTTGGACGAAGTGAAAAGCGCCGTGGAAGCCTGCGTAAAACCCCAGTACGTAGCCATGAATCTAGAGGCCATCGACCACGCCGCCCAAGCTTACGGCTAGGCCCCTTCGTCTTCCAAGCGTTCAATTAAATACTCGCGGAAGAAGGGCGGATCGAATCCAACAACGCCGTGAGCGCGTCGGCCGATGATGCCCGCATCAAAACGAACGAACAATCTCCGAGCGTCCGGCAAGATGCAGGGGAATCTCCCTAAAGCTCAGCGTGAAGGGATTCTCTTCCATGGGCGGCCTCTAAGTTCTTCTAAGTTCTTCTAAGTTTCTCTAAGTTTGCAAGCGTTTGCTGGGAATCACGCAAAATAATTGCTATTAGTAGAAATTATAAATAGTATAATTCCTACCATAATTCATAGTAGGAAAGTAGGCATACTATGGCATCTGCAACGGCGGCGCTACCGCTTATTCGGCCCATTACTGATTTGCGCACGCAGTTCAACGACGTGTGCACTCAGGCAACGGAAACCCAGGAGCCCATCATTCTCACGAAGAACGGTGTGCCGGCTTACGTGCTGGAAGATTGCGCGGCTTACGAGGCGGCGGCGCAGCGCAACCGCATGTTCCTCGCGTTGCGCGAGGCGGAGATAGAGGAACGCTACCGACCGCAGGCCCTCACGGCAGAGGAATCGGATGCGCGCATGGCCGAGATCTTCAACGTGTGGGGGCTCGACTATGCTTGATTTGGCGTGGAGGCCGCGCGCCCACCTCGACCGCGAGTCTATCGCCATCTATCTTGGTCACGAGAGGCGCGCCCCTCAGGCCGCACTCGATGCCATCAAGGCTATCGACGCAGCCATCGATATGGCGCGCACGTTTCCTGATGTGGGCGGGCATTTCACCGATGACCATCTCGAGCACGAGTACCGCACCACCCTCGCAGGCTCCTATATCATCTACTACCGCTACAACGCCACGACGCTCACAATCTATCGCGTCATGCACCAGCGTCAGAATATGGATACCTACAGCCTCATCGAGTTTTAATCAGGCTCCGCAGGGACGGACTTCAGTCCGTCCTCCTCAGGTGCGATGGTCTTGCGTAGGGAGGGGCGACTGAAATCGCCCCCTACGGGGGACTTGCGAGAGGGCAGGTTATTAACCTTTTTAAGTTAACGAGTAAGTTAACCGCTTGAGTAAAGGAGAAACGGGGAGAGAACGCTGATGTTCCATGTCAGCGAATGGGGGCGGTTTCCCTTAATTTACCTGCGTCGTTACCGTGAAACGGGTGTCTCATTTGTTGCCAGTTTGTTAGAATGGTTCAAATTCGCAATACTGTGCCCAAAGGAGAGACGCGATACTCATGGAAATGACCGCTGAGCAGCTTGACCTCATCACGCACGAGCTGGCCACCATCAAGGAACGCTCGCCGTTCTACGCGAAGAAGTTCGAAGGCATCGATGTCGCCGACGTGCGCAGCCAGGCCGATTTCGAGAAGCTGCCCTTCTCCGAGAAGGACGACCTGCGCGCGGTGTATCCGCTGGGCTTGCAGGCCGTGCCTGATGAGGAAGTGGTGCGCATCCACAGTTCGTCGGGCACCACGGGCACGCCGGTCATCATCCCCTACACTCAGCAGGACGTCATCGACTGGGCCATCCAGTTCGCCCGCTGCTACGAGACGGCCGGCATCACGCCACTCGACCGCATCCAGATCACCCCGGGTTACGGCCTGTGGACGGCCGGCATCGGTTTCCAGCTGGGAGCCGAGCGTTTGGGCGCCATGGCCATTCCCATGGGCCCCGGCAACACGGAGAAGCAGCTGAAGATGATGCAGGACCTAAAGTCCACGGTCATCTGCGCCACCAGCTCCTACGCGCTCTTGCTCGCCGAGGAGATCACCAAGCGCAACCTGCGCGACAAGATTCACCTGAAGAAGGGCGTCATCGGGTCGGAGCGCTGGGGCGAGAAGATGCGCAACCGCATCCAGGACGAGCTGGGCATCGAAATCTACGACATCTACGGCCTCACCGAGGTGTACGGTCCGGGTATCGGCATTTCCTGTGACGCCCATGACGGCATGCACATCTGGGACGACTTCGTCTACATCGAGATCGTGGACCCGGAAACCGGGGAGGTGCTGCCCGACGGCCAGGAGGGCGAGCTGGTGCTCACCACCCTGCGCAAGCAGGGTGCGCCGCTCATCCGCTACCGCACCCACGACCTCACGCGCATCGTTCCCGGCACCTGCTCCTGCGGTCTCCGCCATCCGCGCATCGCCACGCTCACCGGCCGCACCGACGACATGTTCAAGGTGAAGGGCTGCAACATGTTCCCGGCTCAGGTGGAGGAGGTCATCAAGGCCACCGACGGCACCAGCTCGGAATACCAGGTGATGATCGAGGCAGTGAACGGCCACGACGTGCTCACCGTGCTGTTCGAGACGCCGTTGGAAGGCGAGGCGCTTGCCCGCTGCGAGGAGGAGCTGGCGCTCATCTTCAAGGCGAAGCTCGGCTGCACGCCGGAGGCCAAGGGCGTGCCTGTGGGCGAGCTGCCGCGCTCCGAGAAGAAGACCAAGCGCATCTTCGACAGCCGTTACTAGAGGATATTCACGAAAGCCCGCCAGATGGGAGGAGAGAGCCATCACTACGAGCTTTAACAACACCAAGCAGACGATTCTCATCGTCGACGACTCGATGCTCAATCGAGCGCTGCTTGCCGACATGATCGGCGACAGCTTCCGCATCATCGAGGCCGAGGACGGCAAGCAGGCCGTTGCCCAGCTGCAGAAAGAGGGCACGGGTATTTCACTCGTGCTTCTCGATTACGTGATGCCGCATATGAACGGCTTCGATGTGCTGGATTTGATGAACAAGAACGGCTGGATCAAGGACATCCCGGTCATCATGGTGTCCGCCGAATCCGACGCCGCCTACGTGGAGCGCGCCTACGAGCTGGGCGTGACCGACTTCATCAACCGCCCCTACGACGTGAACATCGTGCGTCGCCGCGTCATGAACACCCTCATGCTGTACCAGAAGCAGCGTACGCTCATGGGCATGGTGGCCGACCAGGTGTACGAGCGCGAGAAGTCGAACAACCTCATGGTGTACATCTTGTCGCACATCGTGGAGTTTCGTAACGGCGAGAGCGGCATGCACGTGCTGAACGTGCAGGCCATGACCGAGATGATTCTCACGCATCTGGTGCGCTTGACCGACCAGTACGAGCTGACGCCCGAGGACATCTCACTCATATCCATGGCCTCCAGCTTGCACGATATCGGCAAGATCGCCATTCCCGAGGAGATTCTGAACAAGCCCGGCCGCTTCACCGACGAAGAGTTCGAGGTCATGAAGACGCACTCTGCCGTGGGCGCCGACATGCTGGACGACCTTGAGCTGTACAAGGACGAGAAGCTGGTGCGCGTGGCTCGCGACATTTGCCGATGGCACCACGAGCGCTACGATGGCCGCGGTTATCCCGATGGTCTTTCCGGCGATGAGATTCCCATATCGGCCCAGGTCGTTGCCTTGGCCGATGTGTACGACGCCCTCACGAGCCAGCGCGTGTACAAGCCGCCGTTCAGCCACGAGGAAGCTCTGCGCATGATTCGCGACGGCGAGTGTGGCAGCTTCAACCCGCTCATTCTGCAGTGCCTCACCGAGGTGGCCGAGGAGCTGAAGAGCCGTTTGAACCGTGGCGTCACGGGACGCGAGATCAACGTTGACACGCTTCACGTGACCGATTTCGCCGCCGATGCCGAGGCGTCGTCCCGCACCTTGGAGCTGCTCGATTACGAGCGCATGAAGTACCACTTCTTCGCCAGCATGAGTAACGAGGTGCAGTTCGAGTACACCGCCGAGCCCTCCATCATCGTGTTGTCCGATTGGGGCGATCGTAAGCTGGGGCTGCCGGAAATTATCATGGACCCGTACAGCGACGAGGCGTTCCTTTCCGTATTCGGCCAGGCCAACATCGATAAGCTGAATAAGATGCTGCGCGCCACCACGCCGGAGAGCCCGACCGTCAACATGGAGATGGAAGTCAACGTCGACGGCGAGTCGCGCTGGCTGCACCTTATTGCCCAGGCCCTGTGGTCCGACGAGAATCCGCCGGCCTACCTGGGGTCTATCGGCAAGTTCATCGACATCGACGACCAGCAGGCCCAGCTGCGCGATTTGCAGTTCAAGGCCTACCACGACCCGCTGACCGAGGTGGTCAACGGCGCTTTCGCCCGCAAGGTCATCACCGAGCGCCTCGGGGAAGACCACGGGGCCGAGCGGTCGGATGACCGCTTCGTGATGCTGGTATGTGATTTGGACCTGTTCAAGCAGGCCAACGACAACTACGGTCACCAGTTCGGCGACAAAGTGCTCCAGCACTTTGCGCACCTGCTGCAGGAAAGCGTTCGTACCACCGATGTGGTGGCCCGCGTGGGCGGCGACGAATTCCTCGTGTGCATGGAATGCCCGCCGGACCCGCGTCCGCTGGTAGCGCGCATCCATGGCTCTCTCGAGGGCGAGGTTGACGGTTTCCCACTGTCGGTCTCCATGGGCGTGGCCACCACCGATGACGGCGTGCGCGACTACGACGAGCTGTTCCGCCAGGCCGACATGGCGCTCTATCACATGAAGCGTTCAGGACGTGGCGGCTACGTTTTCTACGACGATTTGAGCGAAGAGGAGCGGGGCTCTTTGTTCGAAGGCGGCCACACGGCCCTTTCCGGCATAGACAGTGACGATGATGACCAGTAGACTGCAACGCACTATATAAAGGAGTAACGAATGTCTTTGGAAATTGCCTACGCTGCCATGGGCGGCGATTTGGAGACGGTGCGAGGCCGTTTGCTCACCGACGAGCGCATCGAGAAGTTCGCTAAGATTTTTCTGCAGGATACCTCGATGCAGACGCTGGAGGCCGCCCTGGAAGCAGGGGATTTCTCCGAGGCCTTCCGTGGCGCCCACACGCTGAAGGGCGTGAGCCGCGATTTGGGTTTCACGCCGCTGTTCGAGGCGTCCTGCGAGCTGTCCGACGCCCTGCGCCTTGACGACGCCGGCACGCCGGCGAATCTGGCGGCCGTGCCGGAGCTTATGCCGAAGGTGCGCGACGCCTATGCCCTTGTGGTTGACTCCATCGCCATTATCTAGCTGAGACGAACTTGCGCGCGATGGCGCCCGCGGCGCCAGGGGTGCGAGGCCCCAAAGAAGGAAAGGTTCCTGACCGGAATGGAAAACAAGACAAAAAGCGGTCGCATTATCGCGGTTATGCTCGCCATTTTGGTGGTCATCTTGGCCTTTGTGCTGTTCTTCACCATGAACACCGAGCGCATCAACGAGCAGAACGCCAAGTACCTTCAAGGTTCCACGGAGCAGTCGGCCCGTCGTATTGACGAGTGGATGACCGACTCCCAAACCAAGGTGCAGCTTTTGGCCTCTATGTACGAGGCGACGCTTGCCAGCGCCGATGACGCGAGCGTCGAGGGCCTGATGACGCTGGCCGCTTCCCTCAACTTCGATTACGTGGCGTTCTCGGAAAAAGGGGGCCTGACCTACGATGACCGCGGCCAGGAGGGCGACGCGTCCGATCGCGAGTACTATACTCAGGGCATCGAGGGCGAGTCGGGCGTCTGCGCCACGGATGATTCGCTGTTCTACGGCGACCTTTCTGTGATTTTCTACACGCCGCTGTACTTCGATGGCGAGGTCGTCGGCGTGGTCACGGGCGCGTACCGGGAAGACTCCATGGAGAACTTCCTGGCCACCTACTTCTTTGGCGAGCAGACGTCCACCTATCTGTGCGCCCGCGATGGCGTGGTGGTGGCGCACTCCTCCACCTCGTTCAGCGATGTGGGCTACGCCCAGGACCTCTATTTCGAGGAGAGCACCACAAGCGATATCACCCGTGCCGATTTGGAGGCCGCTTTCCATAACGGCACCTCGATTACGTTCGACTACAAAGGCAACGCCGGGTCTGGCATGGCCTATGTCATGCAGCTTCCCTCGTACGACTGGATGCTCATGCGCACATTCCCGTCTTCCATTACCGATGGCATGATGTCTCGCGCCAGCTTCGCGGGCCTGGTGTTCGCAGGCCTGGTGGGCCTTGCCCTGGCTGGTGTGGGCACATTCTTCCTGGTACAGACGATGCGCCAGCGCAAGAAGCTCTTAAGCGAGAGCGAGCACGCGACGGGCATCGTGAACTCGTCGCTGGCTCTGTTCCAGCGCTTTGCCGTCATCGACATGGCCAATAACACCTACGAGTACCTGAAGGACGAGGGCATCAAGGACGACCTGCCGCGCCACGGCGAGTACAACATGTTCCGCTACTACTGGCAGATGCGCTTCGCCGACCCGGAGGAGGCCGAGCGCATGAAGGAGATGCTCACGCCCGAGTACATTCAGGCGCATCTGACCGAGGATGTGAGCTACCTGCATCTGGAGTACCGCTTGGTCGACCCGGAGACGGGCGAGGTGTCGTGGAACCAGGCTTCCATGCTTCCGCTGGTGCGCGACGCATCCGGCGTGGTGCAGTCGGTGCTCATGTCGGTGCAGGATGTTACCGACGTGAAGGAGCGCGAGATCGCAAACCACAACGCGCTGGAAGACGCCTTCCGCGAGGCCGAGCGCGCCTCGAAGGCCAAGAGCGACTTCTTGAACTCCATGTCCCACGACATCCGCACGCCCATGAACTCCATCATGGGGCTTACGGCCATCGCCACCATGTATCTGGACGATCCGGAGCGCGTGAAGGACTGCCTCACCAAGATCACCACTTCCAGCCGCCATCTGCTCGGCCTTATCAACGAGGTGCTCGATATGGCGAAGATCGAGTCGGGCAACTTAGGTCTTTCCGAAGAGGATTTCGATCTGCCCGAAACCGTCGAGAGCCTCCTTTCCATCATGACGCCCCAGATCAACGACAAGCATCTGGATCTGAAGGTGGAGATTGCCGACATCCAGCACGAGCACGTGGTAGGCGACCCCATGCGCCTGCAGCAGGTGTTCGTGAACATCATGGGCAACTCCGTGAAGTTCACTCCCGAAGGTGGCACCGTGTCCTTGCGCATCAAGGAGCTGCCGAGCCGCATCAAGGGGTCGGGCTGCTACGAGTTCACCTTCTCCGACACCGGCTGCGGCATGTCCGAGGACTTTGTAAAGAAGGTCTTCGAGCCCTTCAGCCGCGCCAACGACTCCCGCGTCACCAAGGTGGAGGGGACGGGCCTTGGCATGTCCATCGTGCGCTCGGTGGTGAACCTCATGAATGGCACCATCGACGTGCAGTCGAAGCTCGGCGAGGGTACCACGTTCACCGTTACTGTGTACATGAAGCTGCGCGAGGGCGACGACCACGACCTGTCGAGCTTCCAGGGCCTGCGCGTGCTTGTGGCTGACGACGAAGAGGACGCGGCCGAGGGCGCCTGCGAGGTGCTGAAGAGCGTCGGCATGGATCCCGATTACGTGCTTTCCGGCGAAGAGGCCGTGGAGGCGGTGCGTCGGGCCGTGGAAGAGGCCCGCGATTACGTGGCCATCATTCTGGATTGGAAGATGCCCGGCAAAAGCGGTATCGAGGCGGCCCGCGAGATTCGCGAGATCGTTGCCGACGATCTGCCCATCATCATTCTTTCGGCCTACGACTGGACGGCCGTGGAGCAGGAGGCGCGCTCGGTGGGCGTGGACGCCTTCATCTCCAAGCCGCTGTTCCGCAGCCGCCTCATCCATGTGATGAAGGGCTTGCTCGATGACGAGCAGGAAGAAGCGGCCAGCGAGCTTGAGATGCTCCAGCAGACCGACTTCAGCGGGCATCGCGTGCTGCTCACTGAGGACAACTCCATCGCCGCGGCTATCGCACTCGACATCATGGGTATGACGGGCCTTGAGGTAGACCATGCCGAGAACGGACGCATTGCTGTGGAGAAGCTGCTCGATGCCGAGCCGGGGCACTACGACTTCGTGTTCATGGACATTCAGATGCCCGTGATGAACGGCTACGAGGCCGCCTCCGCCATTCGCGCTGCTGCGCAGGGCCGCGGTCTTGATGACACGACCATCGATCCGCGTCCCGATTTGGGCGAGATTCCCATCGTGGCGCTGACGGCCGACGCCTTTGCCGATGACGTGGCCCGCGCTCGCGCCGCCGGCATGAACGCCCACATGTCCAAACCTATGGAAATCGACCTGTTGGTGAAGACGCTGAAGGAATGGCTGTAGGCGCTTGGCGCGCTTGCTGACATACCGCCGGCTGGCGGCTGCGCTCGGCGCGGCTTTACTGCTCGCGCTTGCGTGCGCGCTTGCGGGATGCGGCGGCTCTCAGGGCTCGGGGTCCAGCGCCTCGGGTGATCCGAACGGCGGCGGGGGAGAAAGCACCACGTCGGGCCCGGCCTATACGGCGCCCGAGTCGCTTGCCCTCTCGTCGTTCAACGAGGGCGCGGCCCAGACGGGCAACGATTGCGCCATCGACACCTCTCAGCTCGCCCAGGGGTTTGTGGGGGCCTCGGCCAAAAGCGACTCCCGGCTCAAGTTCCAAGTGAGCAAGGGCGAGATGAGCTACAACTACGACTTGCCCGGCGACGGCACGCCCATCATCGTGCCCATCAACATGGGGGACGGCCCCTATAATTTCCGCGTTATGCAGAACACCTCGGGCAACAACTACGTGGAGCTGTTCAGCGTCATCGACAACGTGAACCTTGCGAGCGATACGGCGCCCTTCCTCGTGCCGAATCTGTTCGTGAACTACGATGAGTCCTCGGCGGTGGTGGCCAAGGCCCGCGAGCTGGCCAGCGGCGCTGCCAATCAGGGCGACGTGGTGCGCAACATCTACCAGTGGGTGGTGGACAACATCACCTACGACCACGACAAGGCCGCCCAGCTCGCTTCGGCCACCGGCTATGTGCCCGACCCCGATGCCACGCTCGCCTCGGGCACGGGCATCTGCTTCGATTACGCTTCTTTGGGCGCGGCGATGCTGCGCAGCCTGGGCATTCCGTGCCAGGTCATCACCGGCTACGTTTCTCCCGACGATGTCTACCATGCGTGGAACATGGTATATATTGATGGGGAATGGGTAAGCGTCGAGATCAGCATTAAGCCGAACAGTTGGACGCGCGTAGATTTAACCTTCGCCGCCAGTGGTGCCGCGAGCACCATTGGCGACGGTACCAGCTATACCGACCGATACACCTATTAGGAAGAAGACGAGGGACGCCATGGCCAAACCGAAACTCGACAGCGCGGGCATCAGCCTTTTCTGCGAGAGCGTCGCCATGATGCTGGCGGCGGGCATCCAGACCGATGAGGCAGTGGGCATGCTCTCCGAGGACATCGGAGACGTGGCCCTGCAAGCTACCTGCGAAAACGTCTACAAGAGCCTGAACGCCGGCGAGAATTTGGGCACGGCCATGAAGGCCTCGGGTGCCTTCCCGCGCTACGCCGTGGATATGGTGGGCGTGGGCGAGTCCTCGGGACGTTTGGAAGAGGTGCTGCGGGCGCTGGGCGTTTACTACGATGAGGAGGACCGCCTCTTCGCGAAGATTCGCTCGTCGGTGGGCTATCCGGCGGCCCTTCTGTGCATCATGAGCATCATCTTGGCCTTCACGGTCGTCATCATTCTGCCGGTGTTCGAAGACGTCTACGTCTCGATGGCCGGCTCGCTTACGGGCGGCTCGTCCGGCGCCGTGGGTCTTTCTGTCGGCATTGGCTGGGTGGCCTTAGGCATCACGCTCGTCTGCGCCATTGTGGCGGTGGCCGGCGCCCTTGCCTGCCGCTCCGAATCGGGCCGCATCTCGGTCATGCACCTCATGGAGAAGTTCCCGGCCACTCGCCCCGCCATGGAGCAGCTGGCGGTGTCCCGCTTCACCTCGGCTTTGGCGGCCTATACCGCCTCGGGCATCAATACCGATGAGGCCATGCAGCGGGCCATGGAAATTGTGGAGCACGAGGGGCTTAAGGCCAAGGCCCAAAGCGCCTATGCGCTCATGATCGACGCGGCCCACCCCCGCTCGCTGGCCCAGGCCATCAGCGAGGCCGAGGTGTTCGAGCAGATTCACGCGCGCCTGCTCACCATCGGCACGCGCTCTGGCTCGTTGGATGCGGCGCTCGACCGCCTTTCCGCGAACTTCTTCGACGACGCTATTCTGCAGATTGACTCGGCTATCGACAACATTGAGCCGGCGCTGGCCGCCTTCCTCACCATTGCTGTGGGCGCCACGCTCATTTCGGTTATGCTGCCGCTTATCGGCATCATGGGATCTATCGGGTAAGAGCCATGATTCACGGTAAGACAGCCCACATGCAGCGGCGCCGCACGCGGCGGGTGGTTGCCATCATCGTCGCCGTAGTGCTGGCGGTGCTGCTGTGGTTCACCTGGGATACGGTGAACATCGAAACTGAGGCGCAGTCCGCCGCTTCGGTGCGCACGGCGGTGCTGGATGCGGCCATGCAGTGCGCGGCCGTGGAAGGCGCCTATCCTGCGCGGCTCAGCTATCTGGAAGAGCACTACGGGCTCATCGTGAACCACGAGGATTACGCCGTCACCTACGAGGCCTTCGCTTCGAACGTGCCTCCCAGCGTGGTGGTGGTGCCGCGATGAGCATGAAGCAAGCGGGCACGACCCAGCTCGCCCAGTCCGGCAAGGCCTACGGTGGCCGCCCGCGTCATCGCGAACGCGATTTTGGCCGCGTGTTCACGGGGCTTTTGTTCGCGCTGTTCGTGGTGACGCTCCTTATGGCCATCCTCGCGGGCACCGATGTGTACCGCGGATTGAATCGCGAGAGCGCTCTCGCCGACGACCAGCGTCTTTCGCTCACGCTGCTCGCCAACGACGTGAGGGCCAACGACCAAGTTGATGCGGTGGCCCGCGCTTGGGTGACTGCCGAGGGCGTGGATATGGTCATCGCCGAGGGCGACGAGGACCTGGGCCAGCCGGCCATGGCCGACGAGAACAGCACCGAGGCGAGAAGCCTGCTTCAGGGGCCGGCCCTGGTGCTGCGCGAGACGCTGCCCTCCGGCGTGTACGAGACGCGCCTGTACCGCTACGACGGCACCATCATGGAGGAGTACGCCATGGAGGGCGCTCCCTACGATCCCGAGAAGGCCACGCCCATCGTGAAGTCTTCCATCTTCGATTTCTCTTACACAGGCGGGCTGCTCACGCTGAAAACCGACGCCGGCGAGGCTGTGGTGGCCCTGCGCTGCGCGGGAGGTGATGCCTGATGGCCGGTGGATCTGCAAGCCGCCGCTCTATGGCGGATTATTCCGTTGCGACCCATCGCGAGGCCAACGTGGCCGACGCGCGCCTGGACCGCTACAACGACCGCTTGGGCCGGGTACGCAAGGAGCGCGCTGTGTGGCCCGGTGCGGCCTTCATCGTGGAGGCCCTGCTGCTGCTCGTGTTTCTCACGGGCTCGCTGGCGGTGCTCATGAACCTGAACGCCGAATCCGACCGCATCGGCCGCGAGTCGGCGCATCTTATGAACGCCCTTGTGATGGCGTCGAATTCCGCCGAGGAATTCGCGGCCGACCCGGCGGCCGTGACGGGCGCCCAGACTCTGGATGCCGAAGACACCGATGCGAACCTGTGCTACGAGGGCGATCTGGTGCTCGTGCGCGACGTGACGGCCGAGCCCACCGGGGCCGGCGTGATGTACCGGGCGGTCATCACCGTGTGGGACCAGGATGCAGTGAGCAGCATCTCTGCTCCGAACGCCAACGCCGCCTCCTATGAGGTGACGCTGGCTGACGAGAGCGCCGAGCCAATCTATCAGGTGGAAACGGCGGCCTACGTGAGCGGCGATGTTGTGGCGGAGCCTGCGGGCACGCCTTTGGCCAGCACGCCGGTAGGCGGCGCGGCGCGCGACGGGGAGGTGAGCTAAGTGGCGAAACCCCACGGATCGGTGCGTATCGGCCCTATCAGCCTGTTCACGCTTATCATCGTGCTGTGCCTGGCGGTGCTCGCGGTGCTTTCCGTGACCACCTCGCTGGCCGAGCTTTCCACTACCGAGCGCCAAGCGGCTACCACGACCGAAACCTATCAGCTTGAAGACGTGGGTCAGCAGTTCGTGGCTAACGTGGATGCTGCTCTCGCTCAAGGCGATGCCGCAGTAGACGACGTGCTTGCGCGCTACGGAATTCAGGGGTCCGAATCCTCTGAAGCCGCCGCGACTGAAGAGCTCATTATCGAAGACGAGTCCCTGTCCGGCGAGGCGGCAACCGAAAGCGTCGAGATTTCCCTGGCGGAGGGCGAAGGCGCGCCGGTCGCCTCCTTCGGCCAGCGCTCGGGCGACGAAGTCGCCGTCACGTTCTCGGTGGAAAGCGGCCGTACACTGAATATCGTGCTGCGCCTGAACGACAACGCAACCTACACCATTGAGCAGTGGAAAGTCACAACAGAATGGACCGACGACGGCACAGGCGAGAACCTGTGGCTCGGCTAGAAAGACAAGGAGAGAGCTTCTATGAAACTGAAGGCACTGTTGCAGGAAATGATTGACAAGAAGGCGTCGGACGTCTTCATCGTCGCGGGCCTGCCGCTCACCTACACCGCCGACGGCCGTCAGAACCGCATGGACATGGCCCCGCTTATGCCCGACGATACCCGCGGTTTGGTGGAGGCCATCTACGAGCTGTCCGGCCGCGATGTCATGGTGTTCATGAACGGCCACAACCACGACGACGACTTCTCCTTTGCCGTGGCCGGCATGGGGCGTTTTCGCGTGAATGTGTTTCGTCAGCGCGGAAGCTTGGGTGCTGTCATCCGCGTCATTCCCTTCGCGCTGCCCAACCCCGAGGACTATCACATTCCCGCCGACGTCATGGCTTGCGCCGACTTCCAAAAGGGCTTGGTACTGGTGACCGGACCGGCCGGCGCTGGCAAGTCCACGACGCTTGCCTGCATCATCGACAAGCTGAACAAGGCGCGCACGGGGCATATCATCACCATGGAGGATCCCATCGAGTATGTGCACCGCCACGAGGGCTGCATCGTCACCCAGCGTGAGATTCCCTCGGATGTGGCCACCTACGCCGAGGCCCTGCGCAGCGCCATGCGCGAGGCGCCGGACGTCATTCTGCTCGGCGAGATGCGCGATTCGGAGACCATCGGTACGGCTATGACCGCTGCCGAGATGGCCCAGCTGCTCTTCTCCACCCTGCACACCACGGGTGCCTCTTCCACGGTCGACCGCATCATCGATGCCTTCCCGGCAAACCAGCAGCGCCAGATTCGCATGCAGCTGTCGCTCGTGCTTCAGGCCGTGGTGTCCCAGCAGCTCGTGCCCACGGTTGATGGCGGCATCGTGCCCGTCTTCGAGATCATGACCGCCACGCCGGCTATTCGCAACCTCATCCGCGAGGAGAAGACCCATCAGATCGATTCGGTCATCGCCAGTTCCGCCGGCGCCGGCATGCGCACCATGGATCAGAGCCTGCACCGCCTGGTGAAGGAAGGCATCGTAAGCAAGGAAGTGGCCCTGCAGCATGCCATTCACCAGGAAGCCCTGAAGAAGCGCTTCGAATCCGAAGGCATGTAAGTAATCGCCCTGAGCGATTGACACGATAGAGGAGTATCAGTCTTGAGCAACTACGAGTGGAAGTGCGGCAAGGAGTACAAGGAGATTCGCTACGAGCTGTGCGATGGTGTGGCGAAGATTTCCATCAATAGGCCCGAGCGCCGCAACGCGTTCACACCGCTGACGGTGACAGAGATGTACGATGCGTTCTCCGAGGCGCGCGACGACGCGTCGGTGGGCGTTATCTTGCTGACGGGCGTGAACCACGGCGGCCGTCATGAGGACGAGGCGTTCTGCTCCGGCGGCGACCAGAAGATTCGCGGCAACGGCGGATACGTGGGCGAGGACAACATTCCGCGCCTGAACGTGCTCGACCTGCAGCGGCTCATCCGCGTGGTGCCCAAGCCCGTTATCGCCATGGTGAACGGGTATGCCATCGGCGGCGGACACGTGCTCTCAATTCTGTGCGATCTCACCATCGCCGCCGATACGGCGAAGTTCGGCCAGACCGGTCCCAAGGTGGGCTCCTTCGACGCCGGTTACGGCGCGGGGTATCTGGCTGCTATCGTGGGCCAGAAGAAGGCGCGCGAGATTTGGTACCTCTGCCGCCAGTACACGGCTGCCGAAGCCCTGGAGATGGGGCTTGTGAACAAAGTCGTGCCCTTCGATGAGCTGGAAAACGAGTGCATGAGCTGGGCGGCCGAGATGATGCAGTTCTCGCCGACTGCCCTGCGCTTCATGAAAGCCTCCTTCAACGCTGCCACCGATGGGCTCGCGGGCATCCAGCAGCTGGCCGGCGATGCCACGCTTCTGTACTACACCACCGATGAGGCCAAGGAGGGTCGCGACGCCTTCAAGGAGCATCGTGCCCCCGACTTCACCCAGTTCCCGAAGTTTCCGTAGGATCTAATCGCCCATGATCGACATTTTTGAAAGCACTGCGCAGCTGCGGCCCGATGCCGTGTTCTTCAGCTATGTCGACAGGCGGGGGAACGAGACGGCCTACACCTATCGTCAGGTGCGGCTCGTGGCCTCCCAGTTGGCGCGGCGTTTGCGCGACAAGGGCGTGTTCCCGGGCGACATGGTGGCGGTGGATTTGCCGAATTGCCCCATGTACGTGTTCCTCGCCCTGGCTGCGGCCTACGGCGGATTCGGTTTGGTGGCGCTTAACCATCGGCTCTCCGATGCAGAAAAGCTCACGCGGCTGCTCGAGTTAGAGCGGGCCGGTGTGCGCGTGGCCTACACGGTGGATGAGGCCGGGGAGCCCAAGCTCTTCGAGGCGGTGACCAACTCGCTTCTGCGCGACGAGCGCGCCGGACGCGTGGACGACTCTCTCGGCGGTTCGGTGGAGGACGCCATCCACTTCGCCGAGCGCGCGGCCCATATTTTCGACTCCGGTCAACGGGCCCTCATCATGTTCACGTCCGGCACCACGGGCAAGCCTAAGGCGGCCGAGCTTACGTGGAACAACCTGATAGAGGCGTCGAAAGCATCGAATCGCGTGCTTTCCGGACGCGTGCGCGGGCGCGGGCTGTGGCAGGCGGTGCTGCCTTTTTTCCATGTCGGCGGCTTTCAGGTAATCGTGCGTAGCGTTTGCAGTCGCTGGCCCTTGCGCCTCTACGAGCGCTTCGACGCGAAAACCGTGCTGCGCGATGCCGAGGTTATGCACGCTTCCCATATTTCGGTTGTGGACAAGATGCTGCAGGACATGCTGAACGTGCGCCCTGGCGCCCTGGCCCAGTACGAGTGCATTCTTCTCGGCGGCGGCCCGCTGAATGCGAAGACGGTGGCGCGGGCCCTCGAGGTCAAAGCGCGCCTCTTTGCGAGCTACGGCATGACCGAAACCTCGAGTCAGGTGGCGAATTCGCCCATTACGGCGCAGTTCACCGGCGGCATGCGGCTTTTAGCCGGCTATTCGGCCCGTATCGTGGAGCCCGACTCCCAGGGCTTTGGCCGACTTGCCCTGCGCGGCCCCGGTGTGTTCGGCGGTTATGCGAACGCGCGAGCGGCCTTCACGGTGGACGGGTACTTCCTCACCGGCGATACGGCGGCTTTGCACGAGGGCTGCCTCTACGTGCGCGAGCGCACGAGCGACATGTTCATCTCCGGCGGCGAGAACGTGTACCCGGCCGAGATCGTGGACGCCCTCGTGCGCATTCCCGGCGTGGCCGATGCCTACGTGTTCGGCCTGCCCGACGCCCGCTGGGGGCGTCGTCCCGCCGCGGTGGTGGAGCTCACCCCCGACGCGCCGCTGATCAGCACGCGGCGTTTGCGCGACACGCTGGCCCGGCGTCTTTCGAAGCTGTACGTTCCCGAGCAGATTTCCATTGTCGACGAGCTGCCCCGCACCGGCATCGGCAAGATCGATCGCGCGGCTTGCGAGGCGCTATTCAGCCAGAATATCAACATCAAGCGCGTGGTGCTGCACCATGTGCGCCTGCCGTTTTCCAAGCCCTTCAAAACACCGAAGGAGACGCTCACCTACCGCGACACGGTCATCGTTGAGGTGATTGACCGCAAGGGCCGTGTGGGTTTGGGGGAGTGCACCGCCTTCGACACCGATTGGTATTTACCCGAAACGCTCGGCGATGATGTGCACGTCATGCGCGAGGTGCTAGGTCCGCGCGTCATTGCCGCCACGTACCTGCATCCGCGCGAAGTGGCCGCCGACCTGCTTGCCCTTGAGGGGGCGCAGGACTTCCCCATGGCGGTGAGCGCTCTTGAGATGGCCTGCTGGGACTTGTACGGAAAGATTGCCGACAAGCCGCTGTGGAAGCTGCTCGGCGAGGAGTTCGACCGCATGACTCGGGCGGCATCCGCGCTCGAGGGCGAAGAGCCCGCCGTGGGCTGGGCGCGCCCGAGCGAGCGCCGCGGTGCCACGCGCAAGGTGTACAGCGGCGCGGTGGTGGGCCTCGGCACGCCGTCCCAAACCGTGGCCGAGGTGCGCGAATGCGTGGACGCGGGCTACCAGCGCATCAAGCTGAAGGTGGCGCCGGGCAAGGGGTTGCCTGCGGTGCGCGCCGTGCGCCGGGCCTTCCCCCGCCTGCTCATCACGCTGGATGCGAACCAGAGCTT
The DNA here is from genome assembly GCF_035830635.1 of Adlercreutzia shanghongiae. Taxonomy (NCBI): domain Bacteria; kingdom Bacillati; phylum Actinomycetota; class Coriobacteriia; order Eggerthellales; family Eggerthellaceae; genus Adlercreutzia; species Adlercreutzia shanghongiae. The sequence goes on from NZ_JAYMFI010000003.1 coordinate 285,616, forward strand.
CGGGCTGCACAACCTCGCCGAGCTGCGGGCCTACGACGAGCTGGATATCGGCTGGATCGAAGAGCCGCTCAACCTGGCGGCGGCCGGCGGCGAGCGAGCGAAGCGCGATCCGTTTGCGCGGTTGGCGTCGTTCCAGCACACGTTGGCCATGCCCCTTTGCCTAGACGAGTCGTTCACCAGCGCCGAAGAGGCCGCGGGGCTCTTCGAGCATCCCGAGCTGCGCTGTGCCATGGTGAAGATCGGGAAGTTCGGCGGTATCGAGCGGTCCCTCGCCTTCGTGCATCGGGCGCTGGCCGAGGGACGCGAGGTCTGCATGAGCGGCATGTACGACACGGGCGTGTCCCGCTTCGCCCACGCCGCTTTCCAAACGCTGCCCGGCGTGGTCATTCCCGGCGATTTGGGCGCCACGGCCCGTTATTTCGACGCCAATCTCACGGTGCCCGCCTACACGGCCCCCGACGGCATCATCACGCTGAATGCCCCCGGCCACGAGAGCGGTCTGGGCTGTGCGCTGGATTCCGCGACGCTGGCCGCTGTGCGCCAGCGTCGATACGTTATCGAGTAACTCACCATTTTCTTTGCCCTTTTAACCATCGGGCAACATTCGGGCAGGTGCACCATATATACTTTCATTCATCGTTGAAACGCGAAGACGGAGGACTTCATGGGCGGCTTTTTCGGTGCAGTTTCCAAGCGCGACGTGGTGCTGGACGTTTTCTTCGGAGTCGATTACCACTCTCACCTCGGCACGCGCCGGGCGGGCATGATCGTGCGCGATCGCGAGGACGGCTTCCAGCGGCAGATTCACTCCATCGAGAACACGCCCTTCCGCACGAAGTTCGAGGACGACATCGTGCGCTTCCACGGCACGAGCGCCATCGGCTGCATCTCGGACGCCGACCCGCAGCCGCTGCTGGTGCGCTCCCATTTGGGCACCTTCGCCATTACCACCATCGGCGCCATCAACAATGCCGAGGACCTGGTGAGCGAATATTTTGCCCAGGCCAACAGCCAGTTCATGGCCCTCAGTTCCGGCGCGGTGAATTCCACCGAGCTGGTGGCCGCGCTCATCAACCAGAAGGACGACCTGGTTTCCGGCATTCAGTACGCCCAGTCGAAGATTGACGGCTCGCTCACGCTGCTCATCATGACCGAAGACGGTGACCTTATTGCCGCGCGCGACTTCATGGGACGTCTGCCCGTGCTGGTGGGCGCCGACGACAACGGCCATTGCGTGGCCTTCGAGTCGTTCGCCTATCACAAGCTGGGCTACCACGACGAGTACGAGCTGGGCCCGGCGGAAATCGTGCGGCTCACGCCCGACGCCATCGAGGTGCTCTCGCCGGCGCGCGACGAGATGAAGATGTGCGCCTTCATGTGGGTGTACTACGGCTACCCCAACTCCAACTACGAGGGTGTGAACGTGGAGGTGATGCGCTATCGCAATGGCGCCGTCATGGCTCGCAACGAGGCCGCCCGCGGCGCTTGCCCCGAGGTGGATTACGTGGCCGGCGTGCCCGATTCGGGTGTGCCGCACGCCATCGGCTACTCCACGGAAAGCGGCATGCCCTTCGGCCGTCCGTTCATCAAGTACACGCCCACCTGGCCGCGCTCGTTCATGCCGGCCAACCAGGATTTGCGCAACAAGATCGCGAACATGAAGCAGGTGCCCGTGCCCGAGCTCATCCGCGACAAGAAGCTGTTGTTCGTGGACGACTCCATCGTGCGTGGCACGCAGCTGCGCGAGACGGTGAACTTCCTGTACGACTCGGGTGCCGCCGAGGTGCACATGCGCAGCGCGTGCCCGCCCATCATGTACAGCTGCAAGTACTTAAGCTTCTCGTCCAGCAAGTCGGACATGGACCTCATCGCCCGCCGCGTGGTGGATCAGCTTGAGGGCGACGAGGGCCTGGATCATCTGGCCGAGTACGCCGACGCGAACACCGAGCGCGGCCAGTGCCTGCTGAAGACCATCTGCGAGGACATGGGCTTCGACTCCCTGAGCTACCAGAGCCTCCAGGGCATGATCGAGGCCATCGGCATCGACCCGGAGAAGATCTGCACCTACTGTTGGGACGGCCGGGAGTAGGTGCAGTTTTGGAACGCTTTCGAAAGGCGAGTCGATTGGTCGGCTCGCCTTTTAGTTTCTTTCGATCATATCGATAAGGCTCTGCCGGGAGTTGATTCCCAATTTTTGGTAAACATGCCGTCGATGAGACTTCACCGTATTCTCTGACACGATTAGTTTCTCTGCAATACTCTTAAGGGAATTGCCTTTTGCTAGCAGGGTAAGGACATCATACTCTCGCTCGGTGAGGCCATACTGGCCGGCGATTGCTCGACAGTGTTCGATAATGTCAGTTTCCTCAGGGCTTTTCAATGAGGAGGCTGTGCCGCTATTGTCGGAGCGGGTAGCTTGCAGATTGCTCGCAATCATCATGAGAGCAAGCGATATCATTAGTAGAACGACGGCGATTATCAAGAGGCTTGTGTCGTGCATGGGGAAAAATTTTGTAAAGTATGCCGTCGCCTCAGTCAGGAAGAAAAACCACCCAATTATGGCGCAGGCAAAGACAGAAGGGTTGGCAGAGTGCAAGCCTCCGAGCCATATTGATGACGCTATGGTGTAAACAAGAAGGAACCAGGCACTTGCAAACATGAGCCCGGCAAGCGAGAAATGCTGAGATGGGAGAAATAAGGTACAAAGAACAACAAAGCTGACGAAAGAGGATAGAAAAGAGTATGTAACAATCGGTGCATTTTTTGCGGAGGCGAAAACCGAAAGCAAGCAGAGAGCTATTCCGAGTGGAATTGTTGCCCAAAGCCAACCGAACGAATCTGCAGCAACCCAGTTATTGGTGAGAAGGGTTTTGGAGATGCCGCCGCTCAGCAATATCGAAGCAACAAACAAAGGGATATTGGGGGTTTGCTTTGCTGCAGCCTTGGGAGAGGTCTCTCGTTCCTCTGGATTCGTTGGGCTTAGGGCAATCATTCCCGCAGTGAGCGGAAGGCTCAGGGCGATCCAGGGAGCAGCAAACGTGGGCAGCGCAATAAGTAGGAAATAGCAGATAATCATGATAATAGAAGCAAGACTAAGCTCAAAGATGAGCAAGGGAAACTCCCTTGGAGCCACTCTGGCGATCCAGTGGGCAAATAGAATCCCATAAGTGCAGCCTCCAGCAAAACCTCCAGTACATGTCAAAAGCAACTCGAAGACACGATAGTAAGTAGACGCCCATGTTAAGACGGTGCAGAGCCCGGCGCATGCAACGGCCAGGAGCACGAACTGCCGATCGCAGTCGTGTCGCAGGCGAAAACATGGATATACGAACATGATGAACGCGGCGGTAATAACCGAGCATCCCTTAAAAAGCGTCGGTTCGCTTAGATAAACGCCAAGCACCTGCTGCCCAACGTTGCCAGCATAGATATACCATCCCCAGATTATACCGAGAATAAAAGAGGCCAGGAGTAGGTTGGCTTTGGCCTGCTCGTGGACAAGCCGGTTCAGACGTTGGTGTAAAGAAGAGAATATCCGCACTTTAAATCGTCTTCGCAATTTGCATAGCTGAACAGCCCCCTTGTTAATGCCAAATAGTATGACACGAACCAATGCGTGACACAAACGTGTAATTTCATGTTTTCCCAGTTTAAGGTTAATTTCGCCCTTTTTGGGCGAGACAAAAATGGGGAAACGCCCTTTAAGGAGGTCGATGAAAACGAGGTAAATTGCGATTCTCTTGGTGCATTGTTCAAAGGGCAGATAACTGATTGACGCCGATAGTGATGCGCCCTTAGAAAACAAGGAGGAGAAATGGAAGTCAACACACTTAGTCGTCGAAGCTTCTTTAAGGGAAGTGTTGCCGTTGCTGCGCTCGGCGGCTTGACCATGGCCGGCTGCTCTTCGGAGCAACCGATGGCTGCTACTGGGGCGGCTACAGGAGTTTTACCGGAGAAGTGGGATCGCGAGGTCGATGTTATCGTAGTGGGAACGGGCACGATTCTGCCTGCAGCTCTACGTGCACACGATTCGGGGCTTGAGACCCTTATTATCGAGAAACACCCCACGCATTTTGGCGGTACGTCATATTTCCATGGTGGTGGCTGCTCTTGCCCGAATAGCACGGTTGCGCTCGAGAGCGGTGCCCCTGAGATTCCGCGCGAGCTTTGCAAGGAGTACATGGTCGATACCTCCGAGGGACGGACAAGCGATACGGTTCTCGAGGCTATGCTTGAGAACTATGTACCGGCCATTGACTACCTTGCGGATGAGTGCGATTTTCCCATCAGCTATTTCTCCGGCACCACCATGCCCTATTCCGTGTACACGCCATTGAGCGTGTTGGACAAGGACTTCGGTGGCGTTCAGGGGCATGTCGGCGTAGAACCCACCGAAGATGGCAAGATGCTCGGTCGTGCCTGGACGGCCTATTTCAAGGACGCGATTGATGAGCGCGGTATCGAAGTGCTTATGGGCACAGCCGCCAAACAGCTCATCTACAACGGCAATCCTCAATTGGAAGATGGCGAAGTAGTGGGCCTCTATGCAGAAACCGAAAATGGCACCATTGCCGTCAAGGCCCGCTATGCAGTAATTCTGGGTACAGGCGGTTTCGACCACAACAAGGCGATGATGGAGGCCTTCATTCCCAATCCGATGTATGCCACCAACGCTATTGAGACGAACACGGGTGATGGCCACCTCATGGCTATGGAACTTGGTGCTGATTTACGCAACATGAAGGAAAGCTTTCGCATGGCCTTTACGCCTATTGAGGAAGAGATGAACTATGCCATTACTGATTTGAGCGCCGACGATGGAAAGACTGTCAATACCGAACAGTCCACTGGTCGCATGATGCTAGGTCCTGGGCAGGCTGGCTCCATCGTGGTCAATCGGCACGGTCAGCGGTTTGTCGATGAGTCCACCTCCTATGATTGCTTCGGCCGAGGATTCGAACTCTATGATCCTGGTTGGAAGGAATGGCGCAACATTCCTGGCTTCCTCATTTTCGACAAGACTTACAAGGGGCTTCTCGGAAACGGTATGCCGACGCTACAGCAGTTGGCAGAGAAGGGGGAGCCGATTCCCGATTATGTCGCCCAATATGATACTCTCGAGGCGCTTGCTGACGGCGAGGGCATCGATAAAAGCGCTTTGCTTGCCACCGTTGAGCGGTATAACGGCTTCTGCGAGACGGGTGTCGATCTCGACTGGAATCGTGGTGTTTCCTCTTGGGACAGGTTTACGTGTGGCGATCCGTCCCGCGTGGAGAGCGGCGAGCTGAAAAATCCCTGTCTTGCGCCGCTTAACGAGGGCCCCTTCTATTGCATGAAACTCTATCCTGGACTCATGCAGACTAAGGGCGGTCTCGTAATCAACGAGAATGCCCAGGTCATGAACGTTCAAGGTAACCCTATTCCGCGTTTGTACGCAGGGTCGAATTGCATCGCCAACATCATGGGCCCCGGATATGGTTGGGGTGGATGCACGACAGCCAATGGATACATTGTTGGCTACATTGCGGCGAATCATGTCGCCACGCTGGAGTCTTGGGAGCAGAAGGCGGAATAGTCATGGAAGGCAAGTCTTTTTTGAAGAAGGTTCTTCCGGTCATTGTGTTGGGCGCCATGCTCGCTCTGGCCACAGCGTGCGCTCCGAAGACCTTGTCGACCACGGGCTCAGCCGAAAAGGGCGAAGAGGCTGCTGTTGGAACCGTCACCGTAGAATGGTCTCCCGAATCCGATTGCGCGACGTGCCATACGGTAGAAGAGGAATCCCGCGCTGATGCGAACTGTGTAGCGTCTTTGCATGCAGCTACAAATTGCATAGACTGCCACTCTGATACTGATGGGCTAGCAAAACGACACGACGGCGTGACGTCTGAGGATAAGATGCCCAAGAAACTCAAGAAAACTAATGTTGACCAGGAGCAGTGTCTCTCGTGTCACGGGAGTTACGAGGAGCTTGCTCAGAAGACCATGGGCTATCAAGGTCTTGTCGACGAGCACGGCACAGTGGTAAATCCTCACGCTCTGCCCAAAAGCGAGGATCATAGCGCAATTATTTGCGGTGATTGCCACAAGATGCATAGCAGCGATGGAGATATTGCTCAAAATGCCCTGAACAAGTGCTCAACTTGCCATCATCATAATGTTTTCGAATGTGGAACATGCCATAGCGTGTAACCGGCTGCAGCTGCTCTTCCTTTCGCAAAAGCATTAAGGTTTCAGGTGCTTGGCCGGATGCTTCCTATCCCCTCCCCTCTAGGTTGTCTTGCCGCTATAGCACTTGCCCCTTAAATGCTTGTTGTCGCGGTGCCCTTGTGTCTACACAAGGGCACCTTGCTATCAGCTCTTTTGGCTCATTTCAAGTTGTCGCAACGAGTCAACTCGCCTCCTCTCAAGGAATCCGGAACTATGGCATTCTAAAATAATAAGGATATTGGCCCTGAAAGGGCTTGGGCTGGGTAAGTTCTTGTCGCCTGAAAACGACAAGGATGCTATGCAACGCGTATGAATGCCAGACTCCCATTTCCCCCGTTGAGGCTATGCGGTCAGACCTTTCTCTTCGCCTGGTGCATGGGGCTGTTTGCCAATTTTCCTGTACGACTCGGGCGCCGCCGAGGTGCACATGCGCAGCGCGTGCCCGCCCATCATGTACAGCTGCAAGTACCTGAGCTTCTCGTCCAGCAAGTCGGACATGGACCTCATCGCCCGCCGCGTGGTGGACCAGCTTGAGGGCGACGAGGGCCTGGATCGTCTGGCCGAGTACGCCGACGCGAACACCGAGCGCGGCCAGTGCCTGCTGAAGACCATCTGCGAGGACATGGGCTTCGACTCCCTGAGCTACCAGAGCCTCCAGGGCATGATCGAGGCCATCGGCATCGACCCGGAGAAGATCTGCATCTACTGCTGGGACGGCCGGGAGTAGCCGGCTCCGCCCGCCCTACGGGACGGGCGAATCGGTCGACGCTGCGGTTTCGCAGAAGCCGAACTGAGAGGGCGGGCCGCCGAGCGACCCGCCCTCGCTTTTTGCAGAAGGAACGGCTCTCTAATCACTCTCTATCTACTCTCGAAATCACTCTCGAATTGCAGTATAATTTCGAGAGTGATTAGAGAGCAGGTAGAGAGCTGTTTCATCTAGTGTGATGCGGCGCTCTATTCTGAGATAGGCCCTGAGAAAAGGTTTGCATTATGACGCCTGAAGAACTTGAGCGTATCGTAAAGAGGCTTCGCAGGCAGGGATGCGATGATGCACAAGTGGAGGTGAAGGCATGTCGCGATGCTCTCTCGAAAGATGTCTGGGAGAGCGTGAGCGCTTTCGGCAACACTCGCGGCGGCATTATTATATTGGGCCTGGAGGAAAACGAAGGCTTCAGACCCGTACCCGGATTCAAGCTCAATAGAGTGAGGGATCAGTTTGTCTCTGGGCTGGAAGAGGGCGGCAATGCAAAGCCGAAGATTCGCAATATGCCCCAGTACGATTTGGAGCGAATTGACTTTGAGGGCGCGCAAGTTCTGGTGATAGAGATTAGCGAGGTGGAAGCTCGCTTTAAGCCCTGCTACCTACGTGACAGGGGCCTATCGAACGGGGCTTTTAAGCGCGTCGATGATAAAGACATCAAGCTATCGCCTACTGAAATATTCGAGCTGCAACATTTATTCGAGCCCTCTCCCGCCGATCGCGAGGCGGTAAAAGATTCGTCAGTGGAAGACCTCGATCAAATGTTAGTAGATCGCTTGCTCACGAGGGAGAAGGAGCGAGGGTCGCGGGCGTTGCGGGGCACAGATGATCGAAGTGTGCACTTGAAGCGACTCAATGTTACCACCGCATCGGGTGCTCTGAGCCTTGCTGGTTTGATGGGCTTGGGAGCTTACCCGCAGGAGTACTTTCCCAAATTAGTAGTTGATGTCACCGTTCATCCGGGTATTGAGAAGTCGGAGCCAGAGGGGCCGCGGTTTTTGGATCGGATAATTTGCGAAGGGCCCATCGGTGAGGCGGTGGATGAGGCTGTTATTGCTGTTTCGCGCAACCTGCGAACTTATTCTTACATTGAGGGATCCGGACGACATGATGAGCTCGAGATTCCGCGTGATGTGTTGCGTGAGGCCATTGCCAATGCCGTCATTCATCGCGAGTATTCGAGCTTTTTTGTGGGTCAGTCGGTATCGGTCGACATCTTTGCGGACAGAATTGAAGTTACCAACCCTGGTGGACTGTGGGGCGGCAAGACCCTTGAGACTCTAGGCGACGGACAGTCCCGTTGCCGCAACAGCTCCCTTATGCAGCTTGTCTCGCGTACTGAATATTCCGCTGAAGGAGCACCTGTGGAAGGCCAGGGCTCGGGAGTACGTCTTATGATTCGAGAAATGCAGTCTCATGCACTTGATGAGCCACGGTTTGAGGCGGGTATCGATTTCTTCAAAGTTGTATTGCAGCGTGGGGGAGCGGAAATTGCATCCAACCGAGAGTGGATGGACAATGTGACTGCGCGCCCGATGAGTTCGGCAGAGAGGGCCGTGCTCCTTGAGGCGCGGAGAGAAAAACAGGTTTCGGTGCGGAAGTTGCACCAGCGCCTCGGATATGATTCAGATGAAATACGGTTGGCGCTGGGGGCTCTCGAAGGCGATGGTCTTCTGAAGAAAGTGTCGAAAGATAAATACGAGCTTTTCCGCGATGATGGCGAGTTGCCAAAAACGCCCAAAGTGTCAGCGCGTGAGGCCATCATCGACGTGCTGGAGAATGCTGAATCTCCTATGAGCATGCGGGAAATTGCCGAGATGACAGGTCGAAAAATTGCGACGCTGAGGGCTCAGATGGCTCACTTAGTGTCCGAAGGATTGGTGGTGCCCACGGCTTCTTCGACAGACACTTCGAGGAAGTACGTAATCAAGTAGGCGGGAAGGCTTTAACCGAATAGACGATGCGAGCACTCTACTTACTCTCGATTTAGACTCGATTTTCGAGAGTAAATCGAGAGTGTTTCGAGAGTAAATCGAGAGTGTTTCGACTCCTTGGGGCGCCAGAGCTTTCTCGGCATGCTAGAAGCCATCGGCATCGATACGGAGAAGGTTTGCGCCTACTGTTGGGACGGCCGGGAGTAGGGCGAATCTGTAAGAAATTTTTACAGTTTTCGGAGAAATCTGACAAGAATCTTTACAGGTTCAGTGTTCGCCGTGGGTTGAGGGGTCTTTTGCGGGCATCCTAAAATAATAGGGATATTGGCTTGGAGGGGTTTGAGGCGGGCAAGTTCTGGTCGCCTGAAAAGGATGAGGATGCTATGCTAGTCCCATGAATATCAGACTCTCACTTCCGCCTTTGAGATTGTGCGGCCAGGTTTTTCTCTTCGCCTGGCGCATGGGATTGTTTTTCTCGCCGTTGGCAGTGGTTTACGCGGCCCATCCCTATGAGACGCTGGTCGGTGGGCGGTTGGCTTTCTTGGCGGCGTTCGCCCTCGGGTCGTGGGGTGTATTTCTTTGCGGGCGCAACCAGTCCCGCGCGCTTTCCGACAAGGCGGTTATCTGCCTTGGCACGGGGGCGGCTTCTTTGGGGGTGCTCGCGCTCTTGGCCGGAACCGCGTTGCTTGGCGGGAACGCCGTGCTCGCGTACGGAGGTTTTTTCGTTGCTGGCGTGGGTGACGCTTGCCTTGCCCTGGCGTTTGGGAAAATGTACGGAAGCTTGAGCGTGCGTTTGAGCATGCGAGTTGTTCCTCTTGCCATGGCCTTGGCTGCCGTGATTTACGCGCTGATTGTGAACAACGCACCGGCCGTCGCCCTGCCTGTTCTCGTGTTACTGCCTGTCGCATGCGGCGCCGTGCTGCTCCATGATTTGTCCCGTCGAGAGGCGCTGGGCGATGCTGCCGAACTGAAGCCGTTGGTCTCTCAGGTGCAAGAGCCGGATCGGAGCCGATTTACCAAATGGAAGATTGCCTCGTACACAGCGGTTCTATGGCTCACCTTTGGCTTGATGTGGCCTTTGGCGGTAACGCGGCTTTTCGACGATGGACGGCTGTTCCTCAGTTTCTCGCTTTCGGTGGCCGCCCTCGTGGCCATTGTGGCGTTGGTTCTTGCCGTGCTCACCTATGTGCTGCGTCTTCCGGCTGTTAAAACCTTCTGGGTTTTCGTGCCCCTCACGTTTGCGGGTATCACCGTTGTGGCCGTCATCGACTCGAACCTTCAGGTACTCGCCTTCGCTATGGTGTTCGCGGCCCACAACATTGCGGAAGTGCAGCTGACGACGCACTTCGCTGCCATCTGTCGCCGTCGGGGCTATTCCTCGCGCATGCTTCACGGCTGCGCCTTTGCCATCTTAAGCGCTGCCGAAGTGGTGGGGTTGCTGGTGGGTGTGGCCATTGTGCCCTTCGAGTCTTCGGTGATGACGGTATTGCTGCTCGTGTGCGCTAACGTCATCGTCATCGCGGTCATTCTTTCCATTATGCGTGTGAATACGACCTTCCAGAAAGCTGAGCTGGAGATGGCGCTTGCACGCCAGAAAGAGGAGGCCCCTTCGGGAGCGGAGACATTGGGGGAAGGTTCGATGGCCGCGTCGATGTTGGGCGCTCCTGAGCGTTCTGGTATGACACCTGCCGCAGTGGCCTCTCGCTGGGTTGAGACGTACGGTCTCTCGGCGCGCGAGTCCGAGGTAGCCGAGCTGCTGCTCTCGGGGCGCAATGTGCCCGCCATTGCGGAAATGCTCACCATTAGTCAGTCCACTGTGCAAACCCACGTCAAGCATATTTACGAGAAAGTGGGTGTTCGCACGCGCCAAGAGCTCATTGCCAAAGGCTCGGAATCCCTTTATTAGGGATGCTCTGAACAGGCGTTTCTCGTACTTATCCTAGGGATTTTAGGATGAGTCGACATCGTAGAAATGCAAAATCCCAAACTCGCGAGGATGTGCGAAAATACCTTCCAAGCAATACTTCTCCCCAGACGCGGAACGAGAGGCCGCGACTCTAACGTACCTAAGACGTGAGGAGGAGAAGTGATGAAAGAGAATCAGGACATTACTCTGATGTCCGACTCTGTTCAAGGAGGAAAGGTGAGCCGCCGCGGGTTCCTGAAGGGATCGGCTTTGGCGGGCCTGTCGCTGGGCGTTGCCGGCACGGGCCTGGTGGGCTGCGCGCCCAAGCAGCAGGCAGGCGACGAGCTGGCCGATACGGGTGAGGGCGCCACTTCTGCTGTTGGTTATCAGTATGAGGCCGAGACGGCCGAGGGCGAATGGCATCACAGCGCCTGCTCGCGCAACTGCTTCGATACTTGCATGATTATGAGCAAGGTTGTCGATGGACGCCTTGTGCAGGTGTGCGGCGACAAGAACAACCCCTACACCGCTGGTGGCCTGTGCGTGAAGACGCAGAACTATGTTGACTACGTCTACCGCGAGGACCGCATTCTCTATCCCATGAAGCGCACGGGCAAGAAGGGCCCGGGCTGCACCTTCGAGCGCATCAGTTGGGATGAGGCCATCCAGACCATCACCGATACCTGGAAGCAGATCATCGCCGAGAACGGCGGCGAGGCCATCACCTGGTTCCGCTATCAGGGCAACCAGGGCGCCATCCATCGCCGTTGCCTGGAGCCGCTCTTCTTCAAGATGGGCGCTACCTATCACGAGGCGAGTATGTGCAACAATGGGTATGTGTTCTCGCTGCCCTACACGACGGGCTCCATCACCGTTATGCGCGCCGAGGATATTGCCAACAAAGACCTGTACATCTCCTGGTCGCATAACCCTGCCGCCGGTAGCTTGCATACCATGAAGTTCATCAAGGAGATGCACAAGGCCGGCGGCAAGATTGCCGTGGTGAACCCCGTGCGCGTTCCTGAATGCGAGTGGGCCGATCTGCATGTGCAGCTGCTGCCCGGCACCGACGGCGCTTTTGCGCTCGGCGTAGCCAAGTACCTCATGGATGCTGGCAAGATCGACGAGCAGTTCATCGCCGAGTGGTCCATCGGCTATGAGGATTATGCTCGGTCGGCTGCGGAATGGACTGCCGACAAGGTGGCCGCCGAGTGCGCCATTCCCGCCGAGCAGGTGGGCCAGTTCGCCGAGCTTCTGTGGGAGAACCGCGAGAACGCCTGCCTGAAGACCGGACTGCAGCTCGGTCGTCGCAACAACGGCGGCATGAGCCACATCTCCATCAAGATGCTCACGGGCCTCATCGGTCACCCCGAGTGCTACTTCAACATGACGAGCTCGGGCGGCTATGGTGTGAACACGGCGGCCAACCTGGATATGTTCACCGAGACGGTGCCTTCCGAGTCTTCCGACGCCTCCACCATTCGCAACTACTCCTCGCCGGCGCTTGGCAAGGTGCTGACGGGCGTAAACTACGGAGAGGGCCACGACTTCGCCACGAACCCCATCCGCTCTATCATGATCTTCGGCGGCAATCCCATGGTTTCCAATCCGAATCAAAACCTGGTACGCGAGGGTCTCGAGCGCGAGAATCTGTTCACCGTGGTGCACGATATTTTCGTGACGCCTACGGTGGAGTACGCCGACATCGTTCTGCCGGCTCCGACCTTCTTCGAGTACGAGGAATTCAACGGCGGCTACGGCCACAACTACGACTGCTTCAACGAGAAGGTCATTGAGCCTTTGGGCGAGTGCAAGGACAACCTGGAGCTGTGCAACCTGCTCGGCCAGGCCATGGGCTACAACGACGCGGTGTTCAATCGCACCTATGACGATATGCGCGCCCTGTTCTTGGACGGCAAGGACTACACCTACGACGAGCTTGTCAAGAACGGCTGGTACGATGTGGCCCCCAAGACCTGGGAAGCTCAGCTGGAAGAGGGCTTCGGCACGCCTTCCAAGAAGTTCCAGTTCGCCTGCGATGAGCTTGAGGCCGACCACGGCACGCGCACGGTGATCTACACCCCCGATCCCGAGAGCGCCTCCCAGGCTCCCGAGCTGTTTGCGAAGTACCCTCTGTATCTGGTGAGCCCCAGCGCCAAGGAGTTCCTGAACGGCGTGTTCGGCAACATGGAGGACAACAACTTGCTGTTCGGTGAGAGCTACGTGTTCCTGAACGAGGCCGACGCCCAGGCGCGTGGCATTAGCGATGGCGACGAGGTCACGGTGTTCAACGATCGCGGCTCGCTGAGCCGCAAGGCCCGCATCGTTGAGGGCGTTATGGCTCCCGGCACCGCTTGCACCTACAAGAGCACGTGGTCGACGGTGACCGGCGTGGAGAACGTCAACTGTGTGACGACCGACTCTCAGGCCGATTTCGGCCGCGGCGTCGCCTTCCAGAGCTGCCTCGTTGAGATTGCCAAGGCCTAAGCGCCTGTTTGCGGAAAGGATATTGAAATGACCCAGATGGGATTTCTTCTCGACCAGAAGTACTGCATTGGCTGCCAGACCTGCCAGGCTGCTTGCCGCGCCCGCCACGGCCTGACTCCCGGCGTGTACCCGCGCCAGGCATCTAGCTCTCAGATTGAGCTGCGCGGTCCCTACATTTCCCTTGCGTGCAACCATTGCAGCAACCCGGCTTGCGTGGATGTGTGTCCTACGGGCGCGGTGAGCAAGCGCGAGGACGGTATCGTGGTGCACGATCCTGAGGTTTGCATCGGCTGCTATTCCTGCGAGAAGGCCTGCCCTTACGGTGCGCCCCAGGAGAACGATTTGAACGACCGTATGGTGAAGTGCGATATGTGCGCGGCTCGCCTGGACAAGGGCGAGAACCCGGCTTGCGTGGATGCCTGCCCGGTGAAGGTGCTCACCGTCGGCACTATTGAGGATTTGGAAGCCCAGGGAGGCGTGGTCGAGGGCGTTGGCTTCGCCGTTGAGGCCACCGATCCCAACATCCGCTTCATTCCTATCGCCTAAATCGTTTTCGGGGGGTCAGTTATGAATGAGTTCGAAACCATGGATGCCAGCGAGCGCGCCGAGCATGCGCGGTGGCGAGCGGCGCTGTACGGGCTGGCTTCCCGGACTTTTCTTCAGGAGCCCTCTGATGAAGAGCTGAAGGCGAGCATCGTTGCCGCCCAGGCCGCCCTGGAGGCGGGGGAGGGCTGGACCCTTCCCTGCGAGCGTGAGCTCTTAGTCCATCTCGCTTCTTTCGATGCTGAGGAGGATGCTCTGGGAACGCGGGTGCGCAGCGAGTATGCTGAACTCTTTGTGGGTCCGCGTCCTCCGCTGGCGCCGCTTTACGAATCGATGTACGTGGGGTATCCGCGGCGCTTGCTGTCGGAGACGACGAAGCGTGTGCGCGACGCCTACGAGCGTTGCGGTCTTTCGGTCGCGAAACGCAACCGTGTGCCTGACGATCATTTGGGCTACGAGCTTGAGTTCATGGCGGCACTCGCCCGGCGCGAGGCCGAGGCTCTCGAGGCGGCCGACGAAGAGACTGCAAAGCGCTGGCAAAACGATCAGGGGCGCTTTCTCGAGGAGCACCTGCGCTGCTGGATCGAGCTGTTCTGCGACCGTTTGCATGAGGCGCCGGGCGACTACTACGGCGGCTGGGCCGACTTCGTACGAAGTTTCATGGCCGAGGATGCAGCTGCGCTAGCGTCGCGGGCGGCGCGCTGATGACGAGCGTTGGCGGGCGAGGCGTGCTTCGTCAGGTTTTGGGCACGCTGGCACTTTTCGCGGCATTGGTGTTGTTCGGCCTTGTCACGCGACCGGCTGCCTTAGCGCTTCCGCGGGTGTTTGGTTTTCATGCGGTGCTGGTGGCTCTGCCCTCGGCGTTCGCGCTTACGTTTAGCTTGCGAAAAGGCCTGCGCTTCCCCCTTGTTGCGGGGGCGGTGGTGCTGTTTTCGCTGCTGCTGTCCCTTATGAGCCCTGTCATGGGGGTATCCTCCCTCGCCCCCATGGCGGTGGCTGCCCTGGCCTATGGTGGCTTTCGAAAGGGCGAGTCGCGAAAGGCCTTTGCCGTCGGCTGCGTGTACGGAGCGTTTTTCTATCCCTGCACGGTGGCAGCTTCGCTTGGGCTCGGCGCTCTTTCTCTCGCGTATCTGCAGGGCTCGGTTTTCGTGCTTCTAGCAGCGGCCCTGCTCGGTGGAGCGCTGGCGGTGCTTGGCGCTGTGTCGGCGACGGGGCTCGCCGACAGGAGATAAAGGAGATACGTTCGAATGGATATTCTCATTGCTCTTGGCGCGGCGGTAGCGTTCGCGCTTGTCTTTCGCACGCCGCTCATCCGCATGCCCGCCGTGTTTTACGTGCTTGCTGTGGCCGTGGCTCTGCTCTTCCTCTCGGGGATTTTGGGGCAAGCGCTTCCGACGCTTAATCGCGAGCTGCTTCCCTTCTTGAGACGTTGCATCTTTCCCTATGCGCTGTTCGTGGTAGTTATGTACATGGGCGTGCTGCCCGAGGCATCGTGTCTTCGCCAGTACCTGAAGCCGGCGCGAGGCCCGCTTTCCATTGTTGCCGCGTTGCTGGTGCTCTGCCATGGCGTGAGCTATTTGGGCGTTTATCTTAATGTTGCGCTCGGCGGCTTCAGCACAGCGTCGGCATCGACGGCGTCGTCTTTGGCGATGGCGGTGGCGCTAAGCGTGATTCTGGGTGTGCTCACGGTGACGTCGTTCAATTTCGTGCGCCATCGCATGCGGGGCAAGACGTGGAAAGTGGTGCAGAAAGCGGCCTATGCGTTCTTCGGCCTTGTGACGGCGCATGCTGTGGTGCTGTTGCTTCCTGCAAGTCTTACGGGCGGTTCGGCGGCGTTTTCGGTGTCGGTCTACATGGGCGTGTTTCTGCTCTACGTCATTTTGCGCATCGCGCGATGGGCTAAGGTTCGCTATGTCGCAGCCGATTGGAGAACGTCCTCGGGTGGTCGTGGGGCCGTCACGGATTGCGAGCTTGAGTTGGCGTAGCTTGCCTCGGCATTGCTTAGCGCATGAAGGCGTCGGCCTCTTCCAGATCGCGTATTGGGGCGCTGGCTTCGCAAGAGGCCGGCGCTTTTTCTTCGGCTGCCCGTTGCGCGCGCTTCTTCTCGGCGCGCAGGGGCAAGTACTCGCTGATCACGATGCCGGCGAAGATGAGGGCGAAGCCGGCGAACAGCGAGGGCGTGAGCACCTCTCCGAGCAGCAGAATAGAGAAGATGACCCCGAAGACGCATTCTGTGGAGAGGAAGAGGGCCGCCTGGGCTGGATCCACCCGGGCCACGGCGGCGTTTTGCAGGCCCAAGGCCACGCAGGAGGCGAGTACCGTGAGGTAGACGAGGCTTATCCAGGTGTCGGGCGAGAGGTTCGCGAAGTTCGGGGTGGGCTCGGTGATGGCGCCGACGGCGAAGCCCAGAAGGCCTGCTACGATGAACTGGATGACGGTGAGCACCGTCATGGAACGGCCCGGCGCGAACTTCGCCGTGTACAGCACATGCAGGCTGAGGAAGAGCGCCGAGAACAGCGTGACCACGTCGCCGAAGCGCAGCGAGAAGGCGCCGGCGCCCGTGTAGGCCACGCAGGCCACGCCGCCGACGCAGGCGAGCGCCGCCGCGATGTTGAAGCGCGTGGGCTTCTTCCGAATGATGAACCAGCCGAGGAAGGGGATGATCACCACGTACAGTGTAGTGAGAAACGAGCTGTTGGAAGCGGTGGTGTCGGTAAGGCCGGTGGAGTTCGTCCAGTATGACAGGAACAGCAATGCGCCCAGAATGGCGCCGTCGCGCAGATGCTGAGGCCCCTCTGCAGAAAGGCGGTCGCGAAGTTTTCCCAGACAGACGATGCCCAGGATAATACCCGCGCCCGTGAAGCGCACGCCCACGAGCCAGGAAGGCGGGAACTCGTCCACCGTGGATTTGATGACCACGGTGCCCATGCCCCAGATAGCCGCCGCCAACAGCAGCGACGCCTTGTAGACCCAGAGGGGAATGCCGTGTTGTCTGATGAAGGTAAGCATAGGCGGCATCATAGCACGGAGCAGAATGGTCGTTCGTGTGCGATGCGACAAATTGCCGTGGAGACTATTGGGGCGGTAAACATGTGCAGGATTTGTGCCGAATGGGACAAAGTTCGCTCGGAGGCTTGCAATCCGCACCCGAGCGAGTAATATATATCCTTGCCCTTTGAGGCAACCCATTGCGGGGTGGAGCAGTCTGGTCAGCTCGTCGGGCTCATAACCCGAAGGTCGGTGGTTCAAATCCGCCCCCCGCGACCAAGAAATGTCAGCCGCCGAGTTCGCTCGGCGGCTTTTGCTATATCATGCGAGCTTTGGGCGCCTGGGGGCATTATGACGAAAGCTGAAAATACGTTAATGCTCTATCGTGACGAGGATGGAGAAACTAACGTTTCGGTGCTGTTCAGCGACGAAGACGTCTGGCTGACTCAGGACCAATTGGCTGAGGTTTACCAAACGACGCAGCAGAATATCAGCCAACATGTCCGATCTATCTATGCGGACGGTGAGCTTCCGGAAGCAACTCACAAGAAATTCTTGTTAGTTCGAAAGGAGGGGTCTCGCCAAGTAAATCGTGAGATCGAACACTACAACCTTGATATGATCATTGCCGTAGGGTATCGCGTTCAATCTCCCATTGCCACCCGTTTTCGTCGATGGGCAACCGCAAGGCTGCACGAGTACATCCAGAAAGGGTTTGCACTTGACGACGAACGTCTTAAACAGGGCGGGGCGCGATACTTCAGAGAGCTTCTTCAGCGCATTCGTGATATCCGATCGAGTGAGCGCAATTTCTATCAACAGGTGACAGACATCTACGCCACCTCCATTGACTATGATCCGCGATCTGTTACGACGAGGAATTTTTTCGCGACTGTGCAGAATAAGCTGCATTATGCCGTTCATGAGAATACCGCTGCTGAAGTTATATGCCGGAGGGTGGACAACGAGAAGCCCTATGTGGGCATGACCAACTTCAAGGGCTCTTATGTTACCGAGGACGATGTGAAGATAGCGAAGAACTATCTCAGTGAAGCCGAGCTGCAGCGTCTCAATCTGCTGGTGTCGCAGTTTCTCGACTATGCCGAATTCCAAGCGCTTGAGCAAGTTCCTATGAAAATGGAAGATTGGGTTCAAGCTTTAGATGACCTGATTGTGCGATTAAGGCGAAAGCTGCTAGAAGGTAAAGGAAGCATATCTCACGAACAGGCGCTGGAGAAGGCGCAACGCGAATTCGAGATATACCGTGACCGAGAGATGAAACAGCTTGAAAGCGATTTTGATAGAGCCATCAAGCAGCTCTCCCTTTGGGAAAAATAGCAATAAAGCTGCCGAGTTCGCTTGCTCGGTAGCCCTCTTATACGCTGTTTTTAGGGTCGGCTGCATCCCCGGTCGTGATGGCGGCCAGGTTTGCGGTCGTGGCAGCCATTGACGGCGATGGTGCCGTAGTCGACGCCCGTGGCCTTGCCCTTCTTGTTGGTAGCGAGGCGCACATAGCCGGTTTTCTGGACCTTCTCGGCCGCGCTAACGATCTCGTTGCCGTCTTAGCCGAGGCCGTTCCTTCAGCTTCTTCGGCGACAGCTTGCCGTCGCCGAACCTGTAGAGCACTTTCACCAACGCGCCCTTCCCGTTTGTGAAGCTGCGCAGACCGCACTTGTGCATGGCCGGCTTGCTGTAGTTGGCTGCCACTTTCAGTTGGTGCAGAACCTGTGCCGGTCCGATGGGAATAAGCGCATCGCTGCTACCGTTTTCCTCTACTTTTTGGAGAAGAATGGCCTCCTCTACAAAGATGGTCAGAAGATCGTAAGCGACAGCGCACTGGTGGCGACAACCATCATGACCGCCGAATCGAAACCAGATGAAAAGGAAATCATGGTTTCGCTTGTTATGAGCTTTCTGGTGTAGTCATTCAGAGCAAATGCGTTGGAATCGTTGTGGCCTGATTTCGGGGACGTCTGCCTCTACCGGCGTGCTAGGAAGCTGAGCGCCTACAGCGCGCTTGCGCGGTAGGCGCGGATGGCGGCGAGGGTTGCGTCGGCGAAGTGCTGGATGGTGCCGACTTGCACCCAGCGGCCGTCTTCGCGATAGCGCAAGGACAGGTCCTTGCGGCGGCCGATGCGCAAGTGCCCGATGGAAAGCGTCACGTTGCCGGGGATTTCGCGGGTGTCGATGTTGGTGCGAACGCGCGAGCCGCCGAGGGCCCAGGCGGCCAGGCCGGCGTCGGTGAGGCTGCCGGTTTCCTGGTAAACCGCCAAGGCCGCAATGGCGCCGAAGCCATCGTCCTCTTCCTCTGTTTGGTAAACGCGTTTCTCGGTACGTCCGGGCAGGCCGGCGCACACGATATGCGACTGCTTCGTAAAGTGATAGCGCCTGCCGTCAACGATGAGCCCCCAAGTGAAAACCTCCCAGGTGCCCGTACCGTCTTTGGCTTCAAAACTGGCAAGTGCTTGGTCGGTCATGAGGGGCTCCTCTCTTGGGGCAGTGATGCTTCCGCTGGCACCCTATTCTGACAGTTGGTCTCCCAAATCGACCAGTTCCTGGCGGCTGTGTACGTTGAGTTTCTTGTAGATGCTCTTCGCGTGACCGCGAGTGGTGTTCTCCGAAATGAACAGCTTGTTGGAAATGGCCGAGACGCTGTGCCCTTTCATGAGCAGCTCGGCCACTTCCGTCTCACGAGGAGAGAGGCCGCGCTCGTCCAGGTAAGTCCGGATGCGCAGATGGCGAGCGTCTTCTGTCGTATCGGGCGCATCGGCGGACGCTTCAGCCATCGCCTCGGTGCTAGATGGTTTCTGCGAAGGCTTCGAAAGGTTCAGCGATGCGGCATCGAGCAGTTCCGCGTCGGTCACTGAGGCGGGCACACGCTGCTTGCTCCGGGTAATTAGGATAAGGGCGATGGAAAGCAGCGCAATGCACAGCAATACCAGGTTCGCGTTGTGGGCGAAATCGTTGGAAAGTGCGGGGCCGAGGGCCATGCTTGTGATGCTGCCTGCCGACATGGCGAACAGAACGGGCGCAATGGCGAGGGCGTACAACGGCGAAGAAGGCAGGCCGTTTCGCACGGAATAGACCGCGCAGGTGATGATAAGAAGGAGGTTCACCGTTTCGAAGCCGAACATAAGGAAGGTGTTGAGCAGGGCGGTGTACTGGTCCCCGAGCAGCGAAGGCAGAAGAAACACGATGGTGAGAACAGGGAAGAGCAGCTGGTATATGTGCAGAATGTCGAAGCCTTTCGAAAGGAAAAGCTCAAGGGCCACAACCAGGAGCGCCGCGGTGGCAAAGGCGATGAGGACGGGGAGCGATCCGGCCTCGCTGCCCGAGCCTCCCAAACCCGCCATGAGCTTCCACGAAAACCCGAGGATGCCAACGCAGAGCACGGGCCGCCACAGGTCCTTGATCGATTTGGAGAGGGTTGCCCGCGTGAATGGGGGCACAAAGTCCATCTCGATTTCCTGAAGGCTCTTCTGCAGACTGAAGAGCGCAAGGAAGGGGAGAAGCGCGACGGCGATGAAGACGACGGCAATCAGCGGGAGGCGCGAGACGAGAAGGTAGAGAGCTACCGACATGGCGGCGGAAAGCGGGATGCAGATGAGCGCGCGCTGCTGTCCCTCGGACACATAGAACAGCTCCCAAAGCAGGAAAAACAACGCGCACGAGGCGCCCATGAGAACCCCCGCCACAAAAGCGAGGGCCGCGTCCCCTTGGGCAAAAGAGAACATGAGGAAGTACAGAAGCGCGGCGCCGCTTAACATGAAGCTTGCGGCCGAGGCTGTCCAGTAGGGAAGCTCGCGCTGCCGAAGCGCGCAAAGGGTACCCAGAGTACCTACGGCAAAGGGCAGCACGGTTTGCTCGGCGAGAACGTAGGTGCGCCACAGATCGGGGCCGCCGGCAGTGTCCTGAAAGCTTGAAAGCGCGATGAAGGTGACGGTCCAGAAGAACCCGAAGCCGAGATGATGGACGCGCAGTCCTTCCAAAAGCCTTTTGGCACGTTGCATTGGCATTTCTCCTCCCGCGCTCATTGTAGCAGCTGCGCTGGGGAGCGATGACGGACGCTTATAAGGAATGATTTCCTCTAATCTAGTGTTGAGCTGGCAAAACTTAAAAACAACCCAAAATATGTCCCCCTTAAAAGGGTGATGCCGCGCTTTAGGTCGGAGAGGTTTTAGTGCGAAATTACCCAATTATGTGGCTTACGTCTGCGCATGCGAGAGGGCATAGTAGTCGCAAGCTTCGGGCGTGAGGAATCTCGAAGCCGTCGCTTCGCACACAAGGCGTGGGAGCGACTTGTTCGAAAGAATATGGAGGGAAGAAAGAATGACTACGAGCATTTCTCGACGTAATCTGCTCAAGGGCGCTGCGTTTTCCGCCGCCGGCGTGGCTGCGCTCGGCATGGCCGGATGCGCTCCGCAGACCGAGGGCGCCAAGAGCGACGCCGCTCTGTCCGAGACCGGTGAGGCCGCCAAGCACACCTGGGAAGTGAAGCCCGAGCCCATCGCGGCCGATCAGATTTCCGAGACCGTCGACACCGAGGTCCTCATTATTGGTGGCGGCTATTCCGGCACCTGCTGCGCGCTGAGCGCTGCTGAGAACGGCGCCAAGGTCATCTTGGTTGAGAAGGACGCCGTACTCAACGGCCATGGCGTGGGCGGCACGGGCGCCATCGCCTCTCGTGCCCTGGATGATCTGGGTTTGAAGTTCGATAAGTCGCTGGAGATGGAGCGCTGGGTGTCTACCTGTGGCAATCGCTGCCGCGAGTCGCTTGTGGGCAAGTGGTTCCGCGAGTCTGAGCGCTGCATGAACTGGTTTTTGGACATGGCCGAGGCCAACGGCGCCAACTGCATGGTGACGGTGGGCTCCAACTCCACGGTGCACCCCGAGATTGCCTGCTATCACTTTATGTCCGGTGGCCCGATCTTCGAAGAGCACTCCATGGCCGACTTTGTCGAGTACATGTTCGAGGCTGAGGCCTTGAAGGCCGGCGCCGAGTTCGTCTACGAGATGCCCGCCGTGCAGCTTGTGCAGGACGAGTCCGGCCGTGTGACCGGTGCCATCTGCCAGGACAAGGACGGCAACTACGTGCAGTACAACGCTTCTGCCGGCGTCGTGCTCGCCACGGGAGACATCAGCTACAACGATGAGTACATCGAGGAATTCGCGCCGGTGGCCAATCGCGTGTTCACTCGCCTGTGCTCCGATCAGGGCAACGTGGGCGACGGCCACAACATGGCCGCTTGGGCCGGTGGTGCGTTCCAGGAGGGCCCCTGGCCGACCATGATGCACCCGCAGGCAGCCGCCACCTTCCATGGCCCCTTCCTGTTCGTCAACCCCGACGGCAAGCGCTTCATGAACGAGGCCACCTGGGTGCAGGGCAAGTGCCTGGGCGTGATGTACAACGGCGGCGCTGACCACGCCTGGTCCATCTTCGATGCCAACTGGCAGAAGGATCTGCTGGGCTCGCTGGAGCACGGCGGCGGCATGTTCTGGGATACGTTCCGCCCCTACGGCTCCGATTACCAGGCTGCCGTCGACGGCCACACGGGAACGGTGGAGAACGGCCTGACCGACGTGCCGGATTACTACAAGCGCGCCGACACGCTCGATGAGCTCGCCGAGCTCATCGAGGTGGACCCGGCCGAGCTGAAGGCGACCGTCGAGCGCTACAACCAGCTGTGCAAGCAGGGCGAGGACACCGACTTCTTCAAGGAGAACCACTTCCTGTTCCCCATTGAGCAGGGCCCCTTCACGGCTTGCATGGTGGCTCCGGGTCTGCTGTCGGTTGTGGGCGGCATCCACATCTCCGATAACTTCGAGGTGCTCACCGCCGAAGACGAGCCCATCCCCGGCCTGTACGCTATCGGTAACTGCGCTGGCGACATCTACGCGGTGGACTACCCGATCAACATCCAGGGCAACAGCCACGGCCGCTGCCTGGTTGAGGGCAAGTGCCTCGGCGAGCAGCTGGCCGGCGTGTACCAGGAGATCTAGTGTCGGTCGATCAGGCTTTCGAGCGACTTTCGCAGCTCTATGACGAGCTGCCGGCGATGGAAGAGAAGGGCGCTGCTTTGGCACGCGCCCTCTCCGCCCAGGAGATTGACCGGCTGCGTCGGGCTGTTTCGGCCCGCAAGGCGCAGCTGACCGAGGCGGAGGCCCATGTGGTCGCTGCCCAGACAGCGCTGGAGCGCGCAGTGGCCGAAGAGGCGCCCGACGAGGAGCGCTACGAGCTGAACCGCCAGGTGATGCTCGCCGGTATGGAGCGCGGCTACCGCATCGGGCCCTTCCAGAACGCTGAGCGCGACCTGGCCCGGACGCTTGAGGCCAGTCCTTTTGCCTCGATTGAGGAGGCGAAGGCGGCGCTGATGCCCGCGTCTGAGTTGGACGGGCTCAAGCGGGAAGTGGCGGCCTACCAGCGCGATTATGCCGAGGCTTTGGCGCAATGCCAGGCCTACGAGTCGAACGAAGAGCTGTAACCGCCTTCTGCGAACGAGGCGCTCTCCCTCCCTGGCGCCTCCGATTTTGACGAGCCGCCCGGCCTTGTGCCGGGCGGTTTTTTGTTCAAGCCCCAGGCGAAACGGTATGCCAACGGGTTCGCGGGGCGGGCGCGGGGGCGGGACGGCTCCCGTATCATGGGGGCAACGACGCTTATCCCCTCGTGTCAGGAGGACCTCATGCTCGAAGGCGACAAAATCAAGGTAGCACAGGGGGAGAACCCCTGCTATCTGCTATTGAACCAGGCGAACCGCCACGGGCTTATCGCGGGCGCTTCAGGCACGGGCAAGACGGTCACCATGAAGGTGCTGGCCGAGGGGTTCGCCCAGGCCGGCGTGCCGGTGTTCATGGCCGACGTGAAAGGCGACGTCACCGGCATGGCCGAGCCCGGCGAGGATACTGAGAAGATTCGCGAGCGCGCCGCCTCTCTGGGTGCTGCGGGCTGGACGCCGCGCGGCTGCGATGTGCGCCTGTGGGACATGCTCGGCGGCGCCGGCATTCCCGTGCGCATTACCATCTCCGACATGGGGCCCGACCTGCTGGCCCGCCTGCTCGGCCTCACCGATGTGCAGCGCGGCGTGCTGGCCATCGCCTTCCGCCTAGCCGACGATAACAACATGCTGCTCATCGACTTGAAGGACCTGCGCGCCATGCTGGGCTACCTGGCCGAACATGCAAGCGAGGTGGAAACCCTCTACGGGCGCGTGTCGTCGCAGTCCGTCGGCGCCATCCAGCGTGCGTTGCTCACGGTGGAGGAACAGGGCGGCGACATCTTCTTCGGCGAACCGGCCCTTGACATCACTGATTGGCTCGTGACCGACGAGGCCGGTCAGGGCACCGTGAACATCCTGAACGCGGCAAAGCTCATGGCGTCTCCCCAGGTGTATGCCATGTTCCTGCTGTGGATGCTCAGCGAAGTCTACGAGATGCTGCCCGAGGCGGGCGACCTTCCCAAGCCCAAGCTCGTGTTCTTCTTCGACGAGGCCCACCTGCTCTTCGACGGCATGCCCAAGGAGCTCACCGACAAGATTGTGCAGACGGTGAAGCTCATCCGCTCCAAGGGCGTCGGCGTCTACTTCATCAGCCAATCGCCCTCCGACATTCCCGACGAGGTGCTCGCTCAGCTTTCCAACCGCATCCAGCACGGCCTGCGCGCCTACACGCCCGCCGAGCAGAAAGCGGTGAAGGCGGCCGCAGCGGCCTTCCGCGCGAACCCGGCCTTCGATTCCGCCGAGGCGCTTCTGGAAGTGGGAACCGGCGAGGCGCTGGTGTCGCTGCTGAACGAGGATGGTCAGCCGTGCGTGGTGGAGCGCGCCAAGGTGCTGCCGCCGGAGTGCAATATGGGAGCCGCCAGCGCCGAGACGCTAGCAAAGGTGGCCGAGGCCCAGGCTCAGCTCGTAGAGAAGTACGGCGAGGCTATCGACCGCGAGAGCGCCTACGAGAAGATTGCCGCCGAAAAAAGCGCTGCCGCCGAGGCCGATGAGCTGGCCGCTGAGCGAGCCCAGTTGGAAAAGGAGCGTGCCGCGTTCGAGAAGCAGAAAGCCGCCGAAGAGGCCCGCGTCGCCAAGGCCGCGGCCAAAGAAGAGGAACGCGCTGCCAAGGCCGCAGAAAAGGAGGCCGAGCGTGCGGCCCGCGCCGCCGAGAAGCAGCGCGACCAGGCTATGAAAACGGTCAGTTCCGTCATCGGGCAAATCGGCCGCGAGACCAGCCGCCAGCTTTTGCGTGGACTGTTTGGGAACTTGCGGAAGTAGGTTAAACCCTGGATTACAATGGCGCTCATGAATTCGAACGAGCGAGATATTACCCTGCCGCAGCGATCCCTGCGCCTTACCCGTCGCAGCTTTGTTGCCGGAGCTGCGTGCGCTATGGCGGGGCTTCTCGTCGGCTGCGGCTCTTCGTCCGAGCCGTCAAAGGTGGCCGAAATCGCGCCCTATGTGAGCCCCTACGATTGGGCGGGCCTCACCCGCGACGGCGACAAGCTGGAGTATTTCGAAGATGGCGAGCTTCGTTCGCGTTGGGGCATTGACGTGTCGGAGCACCAGGGCAACGACATCGACTGGTCTGCCGTAGCCGACGCTGGCGTGCAGTTCTCCTTCGCCCGTATTGGCAATCGCGGCGCTACTGAGGGCGCGCTTTCCGCCGACGAGTTCTTCTACCAAAACGCCATCCGCGCCTGCGAGGCGGGCATCGAGGTGAGCGCCTACTTCTTCTCCCAGGCCATTAACGAGGACGAGGCGCGCGAGGAAGCGGAATTCGCCTTGGCCAACCTGCGCGAAACCGAAGCCGCCGGTGCCACCTTCGTCTCTGTTGCCTACGACCACGAACCGGTGGAAATCGACGGCGCTCGGGCCAACGGGCTGTCCGGCGACCAGCTGACCGCCAACGCTCGCGTCTTCTGCGAGGTCATCGCTGCGGCGGGCTATAAGCCCCTGCTCTACGGAAACCAGCGCGATCTGCTGCGCCTCTCGCCCGAGCTGCGCGAGGCCTACCCCGTGTGGCTTGCCGAATACGGCGCGGAAAGCCCGACGGCACCGTTCGATTTCGTCATCTGGCAGTACACCAACGCCGGCTCGGTTCCCGGTATCCCCACCGACGTCGACCTCAACCTGTGGCTGGAGCCGCAATAAGGGAATCTTCTTTATAATGGCATTTATACGAATCGGTTTGCGTGCGCCTCAAATCGTCATTTTCTGCCAAGCTTCTGACCAGGCATTATGCTGAATAACAGCAGGTCAGAGGCTCGTTTTTCGATGGCAGAAAAAGTCGATTTGAGGCGCATACCCTTGGAAAGAGAGCTCCATGATCATCAACAACGCCATTCTGCACGTGTTCGATTTCGTGTCTTGCGTGAACGTGTTCGCCCAAGCGCCGATGGATTTCGCGAACAAGACGGCCAAGCGCTACGTCACATCTCAGGCCAAGCGCGCGCTGAGCAACCTGGATAGCAAGCGCGGCACCTTCGCGGCCAACAGCCTGTTTGCCGAGGAGCTGCGCGCCTACTTCCGCGGCGAGCGCGATTTCGTGGGGTTGTCCCAGCAAATTGGCGAGTTTGTTGTGGGCGAGCTGTCGCGCATGGAGAAGACTCCCTCCACCGACCTGCTCGTCATCGACTTCGAAGGCGATACCGACCAAACCGTGCGCGAGATGACCGACGAGGAGGCCGAGGCTGCCTACAAGGCCCGTGGTCCGCGCTACTTCGCCATCATCTTGCTGGAGAGCCGCCAGGCCTACATGCACGAGGTGGGTAGCAATGACTTCGGCGATACGGCTACCACCATCGCGCGGCATCATGCCATTCTGCCGAATCCGTCGCAGAAGGTGGCGTCCTTCGCGCTCATTTCTGCCGATGACATGGCTGTGTGGTTCGTGGACAAAGAGCGCGAAATCGCCGGCGAGAAGCGCTGGTTCATTCCCGATGACCTACTGCAGTGCTCCATGGAAGCCTCGTCGCGCGAAGTGCTTGAGGCGGTGACCACGGTGGTGGAAGAGGTGGCCGAGGAGTTCGGTGCCAACACCGCTGTGGCCCTATCGCGTGCCAAGGCCTACGTGGCCGAAAACGCCGACGAATCCGATGAGGTGGACGCACACGAGCTGGGTCGCGAGGTGTTCGCCGACCAGCCGCGCGTGGCCGAGCGCTTCGAACGCGCCGTGGGCGAGGGCGCTATCCCCGAGCGCGTCGTGGTGGAGAAGGTCGTGGCCAAGCGCGTGACCCGCAACCACAAAATTCGTACCGATACGGGCATCGAGGTCACCTTCCCCGCCGAGTACGGCGAGAACTCCGATTTCATCGAGTTCTTCAGCACCCCCGACGGGCGCATTGAAATCGCACTCAAGAATATCGGCTCCATAGAGAACCGCTAGAGCAAAACGACGCTGTGCCATCGGAAAAAGCGAAGGCCGCACCGGGTTCAAGAGGGCTAGAATGGGGAGCGATTTTTTGAGCCTGCAGGTGCCGACCATGCGGCCGGCTGATTTCGAAGGGACGCTCATGACAAACCTCTACGAACGCGAAGGTGCCTACATCCCCCGTGTCGCTGCCATCCACGACCTGTGCGGCTACGGCAAGTGCTCGCTCGGCGTGGCCATTCCCGTGCTGTCGGCGGCTGGTTGCGACGTGTGCCCGGTGCCCACGGGCCTGTTCTCCAGCCACACGGCCTTCCCCGGCTGGTACATGCACGACACCACCGACATTTTGGGCGACTATCTGGCGGCCTGGGCCGGCATCGGCGTGGAGTTGGACGCGGTGTACTCCGGGTTCCTCGGCGCGCCGGAGCAGGTGGACATCATCCGGCACGTGTGGGACACCTACCCGGATGCCCTGCGCGTGGTGGATCCGGTCATGGCCGACCACGGGAAGGTGTATCCCACCTACACCCCCGAGCTGGTGGCGGCCATGTGCGAGCTGGCCAACGGGGCCGACATCCTCACGCCGAACCTCACCGAGGCGGCCATCATCTTGGGCCGCGAGTGGGAAGGCGCCGACGTGGATGAGGAAACCGTGCGCGCCATGATGCTGGAGCTGCGCGAGCGCGGCGCGAAGAACGTGGTGCTGAAGGGCATCGAGCACGGCGACGGGCTCATCCACAACTACGTGTGGGGCGACTCGGTGGACTTCACCGAGACCACCAACGCCAAGCTGCCCTACATGCTCCACGGCACCGGCGACGTGTTCGCGAGCACCCTTCTGGCCGCGGTGATGGCCGGGCGCGATTTGGCCGAGGCCACGCGCTTCGCCGCCGACTTCACGGCCGACGCCATGGTGGTGTCTGCCAAGCAGCCTAACTTCGAGGCCCGCGGCGTAAGCTTCGAGCCGTTGCTGGGCAAGGTGTCCGACCTTCTGGGGTAAGCCCGATCGCAAGAAGCGCCCCGCGGAGGGGCGGGGCGCTTGGAGGGGGAGGGTAAGTTTTGAGGCGAGCGTTCGGGCGCCGGCCGTAAGGCCTGCGCCCGACGGCGGAGAATCAGCGAACTGATGGCCTGCGCGGCTGGATGCCCGCTGATTCGCGTTTGCTCGCTAGTTCGTGGCGGCGTGCTTGCCGGCCACGCGGCCGCTGGTCATGGCGTTGCCCATGTTGTTGCCGGCCGAGGGGCAGTTGTAGGCGTTGCCGTAGCGCTCGCCCATGGTGTTGCCCACGGCGTACAGGCCGGGAATCACCGCGTTCTTGTCGGCGGTCAGCACCTGGTAGTTGCCGTTCACGCACAGGCCGGCCAGGGTGTTCAGGCCCGGACCGTACAGGTTCGGGGTGTTCTGGGCGGCAATGTAGAACGGAGCCTCGTCGATAGGGATGAGGTTATTGGCCGGCTTGCCGAAGTCGGTGTCCTTGCCGGCGGCGCACAGCTCGTTGTAGCGCTCCACGGCGGCCTTCGCGTTCTCCAGGGCCTCGCCTTCCAAGCCGGCGTTCTTCAGCACCTCTTCCACCGTGCTGCCCACGAACACGTCGTTGGTCATGGCCATGCCGCGGTTGGCGATCTCCAGACCGCGCACGTTCACGGTGCCGGCCGCCGGGTCAGCGGCATCCATCTGGGCTTGATATTCCTCGATGCCCTCGGGGAAGCCCCAGTTGGGAGCGCCGTGGTCCAGGCCGCCTGCCTTAATGTAGTCCATGTGCTTCTTGTCCATAATGGCGAAGTTGCCGCGCATGGCGCCTTCCAGATTGATGGGCTGGCGCACCGACTGAGCCAGCACTAGGCCGGCGAAGGACTCGTTCATGAAGCGCTCGCCCTTGCAGTTCAGCCACAGGCAGGGCGTAGAACCCCAGGGGCCGAAGGAGATGGAGGGAGCGTCGCCGGCCACGGGACGCGGGTGGCTCTCGATGGCACCGCCGGCCCAGCAGCCCATCTTGTGGCCCGAGCCGTCGCAGTCGGTCATGCCGGTCAGCATCTCGCGATCGACGCCGTGGCGCATGGCGTTCTCGGCGCACTCGCTGCACAGCTCCCACACCATGTCGGTGTTGGCACCGAAGTCGCCGGTGGCCAGGATGACGCCCTTGGCGGCGTTGAACTGCACGTAGTTGCCGTCGGCGTCCTGGGCGATAACCCCGGTCACGGCGCCGGACTCGTCGTTTACGCAGCGCACGGCGGTCATGCCGCAGTTCCATACGGCGCCCAGATCCTCGGCGGCGTCGCGGCAGTAGGTCTCGATCTCAGTCAGGCGCGAGATGCCGGTCAGGCCGGCCTTGCCCACGGGCTGGGCGTTCTGCGTGCCCACGGTCTGCACGGTGGAGGCCCACATCTTGTAGCCGGAAATCTCCACCGGGTAATCGGAGCCGTTGGGCTTGTCGTAGGCGATCTGCACGATGCACTCGTTGCCCGCGTAGTCGAACACGTTGGAGGTGTCGGGAATAAGCGACGCCAGATTGTCCATCATCTCTCCGGAGTTGTACACGAACGAGCGGATGACCTCGGTGTTGCAGCGGCCATTGGCGCGGCGCACGTACTCGTTCACGATCTCGTCCAGATCGTACGGGCCGAAGCCCCAGCTCTGCAGCAGCTCGGAGTTGTAGGAGCAGATGTCGTCGCCGCGGTAGACGATCTCGCCGTCGTTGTGCTTCTCGATGACGGCCACCTTCGCGCCCTGCTGGGCTGCGGCCAAGGCTGCCTGGGTGCCGGCATGGCCGCCGCCGACCACAACTACGTCGAAGTCCTGGGTGTCGGCAACATCGGCGATTTCGGGGGCGGCGCCCAGCCAATCCTCGTCGCACATATAGAAGTCGGGGCGAGTGGCGGCAGTGCCGGTGGTGCTCAGCTCGCCGGTGGCGGCGGCTTCCGTCTTCGCCTGGGGCGCGCAGCCGGCCAGACCCATCACGCCCAGCACGCCTGCGGCGCCGGCACCCACGATGAAGTTCCTACGAGACAGTTCCATGATTCCCTCTCCTTATCAATCGACTATCGGAATCGGCAGCGCGGCGGTTGAAGCCGGCCTCGCTGCGGGTCGCGCAGCGGCGAATCCGTTGCGCTGCGCCCATCATGCCGCGCCGACTCGTGCGCTGCCATCCGAAAAAGCGTCGATATTTCCCGTTCAAGGTGGTTGGAACGCCTCAACGCTTTTACGTATTTTCTCATTGAGTCTCGGAGTTTTCCCAGGTGAGGCAAGTTGCAGGGAATAATCTTGAGCAAATGCCTGGTATAATGCCCCGAGCATCACCGGGCTGTCTCCTGCGCGCTCGGGCGATGGTTTGGGAGTGGGAAGATCCGCGCGCGGGGCTGCGATGCGGGAAGGTCGCGCAGTTCGGCAATTGTCGCGCGGGAGAGGGAGAGGCGCATGATGACGAAGTCCTTTGCGGCGGCCGTGAGGCCCCGGCCGTCCCGCGGGCTGTTGGTCCTGCTGGTGCTGGGGTTGGCGGGATTGTTCTCGTCGCTGCTCATCTATTCGGGAACGGTCATCGGCTTCTTGCGATTTCCCGTGTTCAGAATCGATGTGGCTCCTGCGGGTTTCATGGGGCTGTTCGCCGAGACTACCTTGCTCGTGGCCACTCTGGTGGGCGTCGCGTTGGTGGCGGTAAGCGCCCGGCGTATTCGACCCATCCCCTTCACGGCTTTGGGGGCCTGCGCTGCCGTGGCGTATTTGTGCTGTGCTCTGGGCTTCGGATTCGCGTGCTACTTCGCCGTTGACGTGCCGGCGGTGTACCCTTTGCTGGGCGTTGCCGCGGGTGTGGCCGACGGTGGGCTGGTGCTGGTGTGGGGGCGCGTGTGCGCCCGGCGCCTGTCCATGCGCTTGGCGCTTGTGATGGTGGGAGCGGCCTCGGCGTTGTCGGCGGGGATTGATTTTCTGTACGGTTGCCTGCCGCTGGAAGGCATGCTGGCTTTGCTGTTCGTGTGCTCGGCCCTGGCGGTTGTGATTCCCCTGGCGGTTCACGAACCCCAAATGGCGGAAGGGGCCTTCGAGTCCGAAAGTCTTTCGGACGCGGTGTCCAGCGCGCCGGAAGAGGGCCACCCCACGCTCGAGTCGCGCCCGGCTTTGGCGTCGTTGTTCGATGTGGCGGGGATGTCCAGCTTGGGGCTGGTGGCGTTCGCCTTCGTTATGGCGGTGATGCGCACGGCCTTCAACGAGGGCCAGGGCGCGTACCTGGGGGCCTTGGCGCTGTCGGGGGCGGGCATCGTGGTCTTCGCGCTGCTGAAGCGCGGGCCCTTTCTGCTGCCCGGCGGCCTGCAGCAGACTTTTCTGCCCATCTGCGCCCTGGTGGTGCTGGCGGGCGGCAGCATCACGGCCACGTTGGATGCGGGGGCGGCGGTGTCGGATTGGCTGACCTACGGGCTGTACTCGGTGGCTGCTGTGCTGACCCTGGCCACGCTGTGCGCCGTGGCCCATGCGGGGGAGTTCTCGGCCGACTTGGTGTTCTCGGTGGCGCTGTGCGCGTTTTGCGGCGCATCGTTTATCGGTCAGCAGGTAGGCGGGGCGCTGCCCGACGAGATGATTTCCGTAGCCGTTACCGTCACTACCACGTTGTATGCCTTTGCGCTGGTGCTGGTGTCCTATGTGCGTCGGCGGTCGGAGGCGCAAGGCGCTTTGTCCGAAGCCGATGGCGCCTTGCCGGTGGAGGATCGAGCCGTTTGGGGCGGCGGCCCTGCCGATGGCGCTGCTTCGGAAATGGGCGTCGCTCTTTCTCCCGAAGTTTCGGGCGCATCCGTTGTCGCGGAAGCCGCCAGCTTGGCGCAACGGTGCGCTGCGCTGGCCGCCGCGCATGGCCTGACGGCTCGCGAGCGCGAGATTCTGCCGTATTTGGCCGAGGGGCACAACGGGTCTTACATCGCCAGCGTGCTGTTCATCTCGCCGAACACGGCCCGTACGCACATCCACAACATCTACCGCAAGCTGGACGTATCCTCCCGCGAGGACATTCTGCGGCTGACACGATCAAGATGATTGACGACTACTCTCGGTTGCCATAGAATGTCATACGTCAGACATTCTTGATGGCAGGAGGGGTTCTATGAGCAGAATGGTTTCCGCGCGTATCCCCGATGCCCTGTTCGATCAGGGCTGCGCTCGCTTGGAGGAGCTGGGGGCAACTCAGACCCAGCTTGTCAAGGCCGCTTTCGATTACCTGCTGGCGGAGCGATCCCTGCCGTATGCGCCGTCGAGTAAGAAAAAGGCGGTTCGGAAGGAGCTTTCTCCCGAGCAACGGCGGCTGTTCTCGGCCAAGCTGTCGTCGTGCCAGCTGGGCATCGACATCCCCTCCGATGTGGCCTACGCCAAGAAGGTGGCCCACGAAGCGCGGGAGGCCAAGTATGAAGCTGTTTCTTGACACCAACGCCCTTATCGATCTGACGGCGCCGCGTGAACCTTATGCCTCAGATGTGAGGCGGCTCTGCCTCGCCGCCCATTTCGGAGACGTTCAGCTCTGGACGACCACGCAATCCTATGCCGACGCCTACTATGTTCTGTGCCGAAGCGCCTCGGAGTCGGAGGTCAAGCAGGCGCTTATCGCGACACTGGAGTTCTTTCTCGTCTCGGGGACGTTCGCTGCCGATTTGAAGCCGGCGCTCCAGTCGGAGTGGCGCGATGTGAAAGATTACCTGATCGCCCATGCGGCTTTGCGTAGCGGCGCGGAGCTCTTTATCACGCGCGATAGCGAGCTGGCGGATAAGAGCCCCGTGAGGGCGATGACCGCGGCGGAAGCACTGCACTATTTGGAAGATGAGCTGGGCCTCGTGTACGACGAGATTTCGCTGGCGCCGGAGGATTAGGAGCGGAATGTTCCGAGAGGTTCTGGGATGCTGTTTCTTCTAACGGGTGAGGTGCAAATAGGGAAGACCCGCTGGCTGGAGTCGCTGGTGGCGGAGCTGTACGCGCGCGGCGTGCCCTGCGCGGGGGTACTGGCGCCGGGGCAGTGGGTGCCTTCTGCCGGCGAGCGTGCCGATGCGAACGGCTACGAGAAGCTCGGCATCGATAACGTGCTCCTGCCCGGTGACGAGCACATCCCCTTCGCTCGCCGGGGCGACTTGGCCCGAGCGGAAGGTTCGTTCGACGAGGGCAGCCAGGCGGCCCGGGCGGAGCTGGCCTGGCATATTCCCGACGACGCCATTGCACGCGTGAACGCGCACTTCGCGCAGCTTGCCTCGCACGTTTCCGAACAGGGTGCCCCCGTGTCCTCGCGTGCCCCCGAGCAGCTCGCCGTTGAACCCGCGTGCCGTCCTGAGCAGAGCGCTTCCGCATCCCTGTGTCATCCCGAGCGAAACGATGTTGCACCCTCGTGTCATCCTGAGCGGAGCGCCGAAGGCGCGGAGCCGAAGGATCTCCCTCAGGCCCCCAGCCTTCTTGTGGTGGACGAGCTGGGGCGTTTGGAAATCTGGCGCGGCGGCGGCCTCACCGAAGCCGTGGCGCTGCTCGCCCAAGGACCTACGGCGACGTTTCCCCATGCGCTGGTGGTGGTGCGCGACTACCTGCTGGACGATGCCGAAGCCCTGCTCGCTCCCGCCTGGCCCGACCTCGCCCGCATCGCTCCCGACGACGAGGCCCGCGCCGCCGTTCTGGCAGCATGTGGCTGCTAGCGTGGAGACGGTCGCTT
This sequence comes from Adlercreutzia shanghongiae, assembly GCF_035830635.1. Lineage (NCBI taxonomy): Bacteria > Bacillati > Actinomycetota > Coriobacteriia > Eggerthellales > Eggerthellaceae > Adlercreutzia > Adlercreutzia shanghongiae. The sequence continues at coordinate 319,447 of NZ_JAYMFI010000003.1, forward strand.
GCCGTTTCCCGCGGTGGGCATCCCGGCGACATCCCCTCGAGAGCCCGCTTGCGCGGGCTCTCTTCGTCTTACAACAATGAAAGCCGTTTGGTAAGGCGCGGACACGGAGAAGGGGCTATACTGGCAGCATGAATTTTCGATACAGGAGGTATCTTCCATGACCGACCAGCAGAACCCCTTCAGCAGCATGCCCGAGCCGCCCGCGGCGCCCGATCCGTCCCAGGCCTTCGATAGCGCGCAGTGCCAGGGGCAGGCCGCGCAGCAGCCTTACGGCGCCGGCCAGGGCGCCTATGATCCCTACCAGAGCCAGCCGCAGCAGCCCTATCAGGCTACCTACGAGCAGCCCCAGGTGTCTTATCAGCAGGTGTACGCCCAGCCGGTGGCCGCCGCGGCGCCGGCGCAGCTGTATCCCATGACCGACACCGATCGCAACCTGCGTCTGGTGGCCTTCATCTTCTGCGTCCTGTCGTTGGTGGGCTCGTGCTGGCTCATCATCCCGCTGGCGTGGATGATTCCCATGTCGGTTATCAGCTGGGGCATTTACAAGGGCACCAAGGCCAACACCGTCGCCTTCGGCGTATGCACCCTCATCTTCTGCTCGCTGGTGGCCGGTATCCTGCTCCTCTGCTCGAACAAAGACCGTTAGGTCGCTTGTTCACAACTCTTCAACCTCGTGACCGTTTATGTATCCCAAGGCGCGCCGGAGCCAACTGGCTCCGGCGCGCCTTCGCGCTCAAGGACGACACTTCACGACCGCGCCAGTTCTCCAGCTAGTAATCCTCGAAAAACACGATTGGAAATCCTCGAAAAACACGATTGGAAATCCTCGAAAAACACGATTGTGCTATGATTCACAATAACGAACTGGAGAAAGGCTAAGTCATGACGCATTATGGGCGATTGAAGCCACAGGGCTATCTTCCTCGCCAGATTGACGCCCTGGTTGAAAAGCGTCTCGCTGAGTTCGGCGCGGTGGAGATTCGGGGTACGCGTTGGTCGGGGAAGTCGTGGACGTCGCGTGCGTTCGCTGAGAGTGTCGTGCGCATCGATGAGGGGGTCGGCCTCTTCGAGGAGGACCCGGCTCTGGCGCTGCTTGGCGAGCGCCCCCATGCCATAGATGAGTGGCAGGACGTTCCTGCTATTTGGAATCACGTGCGCCATGCCGTGGATGACGCTGCCAACGCTCCCGGCCAGTACATTCTCACAGGGTCTTCCACTCCTCCTGAAAAAGGGGAGCTGCATAGCGGCGCTGGACGCATCTCCCGCATTCGCATGCGCACCATGACGTTGGCCGAGCGCGGAGTTTCCAATGGTGCCGTTTCGCTGAGGGGGCTTTTCGATGGCAGCTTCGCCCCAGCTGCCAACAGTGCGACCTTGGAAGACTATGCGGGCATCATCTGCCACGGCGGATGGCCCGCACTGTTGGGCGCTTCCGACGAGCGGGCTCAAGGGACCATCGGCGAATACCTCGATCTGCTTTTCGATGTGAGCATGAAGAAGATGGGCCGCGACCCCGTTCTTGCTCGTCGCGTTGCGGTGGCTCTTGCGCGCAATGTGGGGACGGCGGCCACCTTGAAAACACTGTGCGATGACGCCGCAGCGGGCGATCGGGCACCCACGGAGGAGACCGTTGCCGCCTATCTTGCCGACTTCTCCCTTAACTATTTTTTGGACGAGCTGCCTGGCTGGGACGCGCCGGTGAGATCGCGTTCGCGAGTGCGCACGAAGCCGAAGCGCTACTTGGATGACCCGTCTATGGCCGCGTCGCTTCTGTCGGTGGACTCGTCGCGCCTACTTGGCGATGGTCAGCTGTTCGGCGTGCTCTTCGAGTCGCTGTGTTATCACGATTTGGCGGTGTATGCGAGTCTGCTTCCCACTGCAGGCGCAGCGCCCGTAAGGTACTATGCGGACGCGGACGGTTTGGAAGTCGACCTTGTCATCGAATTGCGCGATGGCCGCTGGGCTGCCTTCGAGGTGAAAATGGGCGAGTCGAAGGTGGACGCTGCAGCCAAGAGCCTCAACCGCCTTCGGGCGAAGGTCGCTGCTAACCCAGCCGCGCGCAACAAGGAACCCGAGTTTCTAGCGGTGCTCGTGGCTGCCGGCTCCTATGCTCGCCGTCGCAAGGAAGATGGTATCTATGTTATTCCGCTGGCTACGCTAACGGCGTAGCCGCGCTGGGCCCCTGACGTCGTCGCGACATCGCCGATGGTGAACAAAGGGGGCGGTATGGCATGAGAAAGCGAAGTCGCGCGCGGAATGCGTAACGTTTCGCCGCCCCGTTTTATAAGGAGGTTGGACGATGAACGCCATTTGGGAAAGTCACTATGCCGGGTTGCCCGCAGAAGGCGGCGCTGCCAGTCGATGCTTTATGGCGTTGGAAGGGGTGACGTGGGCGGGAAAGCGCGTGCTGGATGTGGGCTGCCGTCGCGGTAAGGGCGTCTTCAAGCTGAGTGAGCGGGTGGGCACCGACGGCTATGTGGTCGGCGTCGATTGGCGGCCGGATTTCGTGAATGCGGCCCGGTTGGCGGTGCCGGCCGCCCTTCGGCGCAGCGGTTTGGCGACTAGCAATATGGAGTTCCGCGAAGCCTTCCCGGAAGATTTGGCCGCAGCCGGCCTAGCTGATGCGTCGTTCGATGTGGTGTATCTCAACAACGTCTGCGTGCTGTTCGCCGACTTTCCGCGCGTGCTGCGCGAATGCGCGCGCGTGCTGGTGCCGGATGGCCTGCTGGTGATGGAAGCTCCAGTGGCGGCCCAAAATCCGACTGAGGCAGATTTGGTCGCCGCTTACGCCGAGGGCGACAGCCTGAAAGCCGCCCGCACGCAGCAGCAGCTGGAAAGCTGGTTGTCCCAGGCGGGTTTTTGTCGACCTAGCACGAACGCACAGGGAGCCCCTTCTGGCGATGGGGAGGCGCAAATGGTTATCCTTCATGCGGAAAAGGCGAACTGACGAGAAGGCCTTCTCGGTCGCCAGATGCCGACGTGAGAGGACTTCACCTTCAGGGGGCTCGCCCTTCGCTTGAACGCCGCGTTTGCCGTATGCGGTCTCCCACGCTTTCAATCGAGGAGAAAATACCTGGGCGATCACAGAAAGGCCGCCATATACACCGGGAAGTAGGTTACGGCGCCATTCACTTCGACGTTCGACTCGCAGAGAACCACTGCCTGCTCTATCCCGTAATTCGCGGTCGCAAGAAGTTGCGTGAGGGCGCTGTGTCGCTTATAGGTTTTCCCAGACTTTACCTCAATGGGCAGAACGCTGGTCCTGTCCTGAACGAGAAAGTCTATCTCTCCGAGTTTCCGGTTGCGGAAAAAGAAGCCTCCGTGGCCATGGGCGTGAAGCTCCTGCGCGACCGCGTTCTCGTAAATCGCTCCATAGTTCACACTGAAGTCGTTTGACACGAGATCCCGCACGACCTCCATGCCGCATGCCGCTGAAAGCAAGCCGACGTCGTTCATGAAGAGCTTGAAGAAGCTTCGGTTCTCCACGAGCCGAAGCGGCCGCTTGGGCTCGGATACGTTCCGAACCGGGATGGCGACCCCGGCATCCACCAACCAGATGAAATCGTCCTTGTATCGCTCGTAGGTTCCCCTAGGGGCGATGGCCGAGAAGTTGAAGCGCTTGGTCTGCGAATCAAGCTGGGACGGCATCTCGTCGAATATCTCGCGGATGGCGAGCTTCTTGTTTCCGCTCGCGTACTTCGCAATGTCGTATCGATAGAGCTGGATGATGTCGTTCTGGCGCCTGACAAGGGCCTGCACGTCGTAATCTTCGATAAATCCGCTCACGGGGCGCGGCATTCCCCCCGCGAGCAGATAGCGATGAAAGAGCTTGAGAAACCGGTCGTGAACAGCTTGATTGACAGGACGCCTTTGCGTGAAGGCGTCTGCAATTTCGGCCCAAGCTTCTTCTCCCACTCCATTCGCCCAGCAGAATTCCTGGAAGTCCAGAGGATGCATCTCCACGATATGCAGATAGCCGACGGGCGCCGAGCGGAGACCCTTCAGCTCAACGCCCAAGAGAGAACCCGAGAGAATGTAGTCGTAGTCGGTGCGCTGCGTGAGGTACTTGACAAGCGTGAGCGCTTCTTTGCACTCCTGCACCTCGTCGATGAAGATGGCGGTGCGGCCCTTCTCGAGGGGCGCATCGGCGTACGCGGAGATGGCCAGGAACAGATCCTGGGAGGAGCGAGCCGCATCGAATGCGTTCAGCACCTCTGTCTGATCAATCAAGTCGAACTTGACGACATTGCGGTAATGCTCGCGGACGAACTTGTCGATGAGGAAGGTTTTGCCAACTTGACGCGCGCCCATGACCAGAAGGGCCTCAGTGCCTTTCGTGTTCTTCCATTCTCGCAGCAGCTCCTCGGCTTTTCTCTTAAGCATAAGCGTTACCATTACCCTTATATGACCTGCTGTTATGTATTTTACAAACCTATATTATCAGGGGAAATGGTACTTTGCAAACCACTATTCGATTCAAATCGCGTATCTTGCTAACCTTTTCAAGTATTCAGATTGCCAAAAAAGCGGCCCCGTGGGGCCGCTTTTGCGGTTGGGTGGTGCCGATGGAAGGCATTTGATGAGAAGCACTGGGGATAGGGAATCCGGCATCCGAGGAGGTTGTCGTCTCGGACGCCGGTCCAGGAGCTCGTTATCCCGGCGTCGTTCCGGATGCCCTTTGCCCCGGACCCCGCTGCTAGGCGCGCTGCTCGCTGAGGTAGCGGCGCACGGCGTAGCCAGTGATATTGGAGCGGTTGATGATGCCCACCATCACGTCGCCGTCGAGCACCGGGGCCTTCTTCAGATGGTGTTCGGACAGCACGCGGGCCACCTTGCCCATGTCGTCGTTCACGTTCACGCAGATGACGCTCTTCGTGGCGATGCTGCTCACGGGCGCGGCCATGGTCTCGCGCAGGGTGCGGTCGAAATCGGCGTTCTCACGCTCCACGACGAACGACCAGGCGCTCTTGAAAGCGGGGACCTGGTCGGCTACGGCGGCCATCACGTCGCCGTCGGAGATGAAGCCGGTCACGCGGCCCGCGCCATCGACCACCGGCGCGCCGGAGATGCCCTTGGCGGCGAACAGCTCCAGAGCCTCGGCCACCAGTGCCGTCTCGAGCAGGGTGTACACCTCGGTCTTCATGATGGCGCTCACCGTGGGCTCGGCCGCCAGCTCGTCGGCTGCGGCCGCAGCTGCAGCACCGGCCACTTCAATGGAAGGCTTGCGGGCCTGCCCGCGCACCCACAGGGCGAGCGCCAGGCCCGCAAGACCCACCACGCCCACGAGGATGCCCGTCACCAGCATGGCCTGGGCGCAGGCATCGCCGAAGGGCGCGCCGCCGGCCATGGCTCCAGCGCTCACGGCGGCGTACACGCCCGTGAACACCGACGAGCCGATGCAGCCGGCAATCTGGAAGCCCGTGGACATGATGGTTACGCCGTGGGGGTTCAGCTCGAAGGGCAGCCTCGAGAGCGCGAAGCTCTGCACCGGGCCGATGACCAGGGCCGAGCCGCAGATAACCGGAATGTAGATAACGGCCAGCACCACCGGCGAGGCCGTGGCGATGAAGGCGCCGGTGAGCACCGAGAACACGGCGATGCACAGAAAGCCCGCGGGCAGGATGATGCCCGGGCCCTGCTTGTCGTAGATGCGGCCGGCCAAAGGCGACACCACGCACGAGCACAGAATAGCGGGGAACAGCGTGAGCGAGGCCACCAAAGGCTCGGTCCCCAGCACCGATTGCATAAAGGTGGGCACGATGATGTTCATGGCGAAGATGGTGAGCAGCGAGAGCATGTTCACGATGACGCCCACGGTGAAGGGCGCGATCTTCAGCGGGCGCAGGTCGATGAGCGGCTCGGTCAGCTTGCCCTGGCGCTTCACGAACAGCACGAGCGCCACGATGCCCACCACGGCTGCCACGCAGGCCACGGGCACGCTGCCGCTGAACACCGTGGACACGCCGTAGAGGATGCCGATGAGCGCGATGCCGATGAGGGCCACCGAGGCGGCGTCGAGGCGCGGGTGGGTGAGGTGTGCGATGTCGCGCAGGATAACGGCGCCGGACAGCAGGCACAAAGCCGAAAGCCCGGCGAACACCCACAGCAACATGGACCAGTTCGCCACGGCCAAGATGAGGCCGGCCAGGATGACCGACGACGAGGGGCCCAGCGTGGTCATGGCGCCCATGATGCCCATGTAGGTGCCGAGCTTCTCGCGCGGGGCGATTTCCAGGGTGATGTTCATGCCGATGGGAATGAGCATGCCCGTGCCGAGCGCCTGCACGATGCGGCCCACCAGAAGCACGGCGAAGTTGGTGGCCACGCCTCCGATGACCGAGCCGATCACCAGCAGCGCCGCGGTGGCGCAGAACAAGGGGCGGGTGGGGAAGGACCGATAGGCGAAGGCCGAGACCGGCACCATGACGGCGGCGCCCAGCATGTAAGCGGTGGCCAGCCACTGCACGGTGGACACGTCCACCCCCAGATCGGCCATGATGGGCGCGAAGCCCACGTTCAGGAAGGTCTCGTTGAAGGTGGCCAAAAAGGCGGCGAAGGCCGCCACGGCCAGGATAGCCGCCGGCTTGCGGGCGGGGGCGGTCTGAGCGGTCGTGCCGGCTGTCGTGTCTGCTGCCATGAGTCTCCTCTCTTTCCGCAGCGCCGGCCCCATCGTCGCGGCAAAAGAGAAAGCGCTCGGCGGTACCTGCACCACGACCCGGGATTTCTCCTGTGCCGTAATCAGATTTACGCGCCGAGCGCTACATGTGTCGTTTGCAGTACCTATTTAATTTGCCCGAGCATGATAGCACGGACTTACGGTGCCTCGGCCCCTACGAATTTGCAAGTGGTCGTGAATCTCAAGACCCTCTTGGCTCTTGCAGGAGGAGGGGCTGGACCGAGCAGAAGCGAGCTAGCTCGCCTTCGCCTCTTTCGGACGCTTGATGAAGAACGAGACGAGAAGCGCGGCCAAGGCGACGCCGAAAAAGACCCAAAACGCGCTCAGGTAGCTGCCCGAGTCCATTTGCGAGAGGGCCAGGATTTGCGGGCCGATGATGGCCGCGGGAATCATCTGGCACGTGGCGATGGCGTAGTTGATGCCGTAGTACTTCGTTCCGAAAAACGTGCTGGCCATGGCCGACATCGAGCACATGTTGCCGCCGTACATGAAGCCGAGCAGCATGAAGCCCACAACGAGCAGCTCGAAAGCGCCGTTTGTCATGGCGAAGGCGCAGCACAGCATGCCGGCGGCAAAGGCCACGGCAATCCAGGTGAGGCATGCGTGGTAGCCGAAGCGGTCCCATACGAACCCGTTGACCAGGCGCCCCAGTCCGTTCATAGCCGACACCGACCCCATGGCGGCGGTGGCCATCATGAGCGCCTCTGCCTCGGGTAGCCCTGCGGCCCCCAGAAGCTCCATGGCCGCCGGCACCGCTTGGCTGATGAGCGCCAGGCCTCCGCAGGTCACGAGCATGAGGTAAAGCATGAACGTCCAAAACGAGCTTGTGCGCACCATTTGCGCGCCGTTCATATCCGCGGCGGCCACGGTGGCAGACTTACGCGCCTTCTCAAGCAGCGGCTTCACGTATTCCGGCGTCGGCAGCTTCAAAATGAACGCACCGGCCACGACGAGCACGACGAATACCGCGCCGAGCACGCCGAAGGTCATGCGCCAGCCGAATGCGCCGAGCATCGCGGTAACGATGGAGGAGAGCAACATGGTGCCGCCGCCAAAGCCCATGAGCATGGCGCCCGAGGCCAGGCCCTGCTTGTCGGGGAACCATTTCAGAGTCGTTGACATGACCACGTCGGTGCCAAGCCCCACGCCGGCCCCAACGAGAATTCCGTAGGTAACGTAAATGAACGGCAGCGATTCGGTGAACGCCGAGGCGACAAGCCCAAGCCCCAGGCACGCGGCAGTGATGAGCATGACGATGCGTGGCGAGGTGCGCTCTTCCAGGACGCCTGCCACCAGCATGCCGGCGCAAAACGTGATGATGGAGAGGGTGAATACCACCGAGGTGGCCGAGCGGTCCCAACCGAATTCCTCTTCCAGGGGGTCGACGAACAGCGACCAGGCGTAAATGAGCCCGAAGAACATGAGCAGCACAAAGGCCACGAAGAAATACAGCAGGCGATGCGGTTTGGCTTGGGACATGGCTCCCCCTTCGGTGCGCGCGGCGCTTCGTATTGCCAGCCGAGTTCAGTGTAGCGAGCGTGCAGAAAAGGGCAAGCGGAAAAGGAAAGGGCGACCCGAAGGGCCGCCCTGCAAGTTCGAGTGGGCTATAGGTTTTGCGAGCCCGCCGTGCGAGGAGCTAGTCCTCGTAGAGCGAGAAGTTGCTCTTGTCCACGCCGCACACGGGGCAAACCCAATCCTCGGGGATGTCTTCGAAGGCGGTGCCGGGCTCGATGCCGCCGTCCGGGTCGCCCACTGCGGGGTCGTAGATGTAGCCGCAAACGTCGCAGATGTACTTGTCCATGATGCCCTCCCGGGTGTCGTGCCGAGGCTGCTGCGCAATGCGTGGCTCCGGCGGTTTCGATGCAGTGCCCATGATGCCACGACCGCGCGATACCCTGCGCTGCCTTCGGCATTCGAAAGCAGACTGTGAAGTTGGGCTACGACGAAGACGTCCTGAGTGATACCTGGTGAATAGCGGAAAACCGTCGTGCAACGCGGCGTCAACATAGCGGGGAGGAGAGCGATTGGTGACCTTAAAGCGTTCATTATGAAAAGCGGCCTCGGGACAGGGTTCGCTCGGTCGACCAAGGCTCCTATTCGCGCCGAACGAGGTGATCGCCATGAGAGGAAACGCAACGACAGCAAAAACAGCGCCAACGGCATCGACGGTAGGTTCGACGCCGGTGCCGTTAGCGACGCCGAAAAACGCCGGTGCGACGGGAACGCCCGCGAAGGCAGGCGCCGGGACCGTGGCCGCTGCGCCGAGCCAGGCGGGCGGCGACACGTTCAAGCGCACCTTCACGGTGAAGGACATGGTGGTCTGGGGCCTCATCTGCATGGTGCCCATCTCGCCGATGGCAATCTATGGCGGCGTGTTCGCCGACTCGAACGGCATGCCGACGCTGGCGTTCCTCGTCGGGTTCGTGGCGGTGCTGTTCTCCGTGTTCTCTTTCGCCATTATGATTCGGCATTTTCCCTCGTCGGGTTCTATTTTCACCTATGTAAGCCACGTGATGGGCAAGTTCATGGGCTTCATTGCCGGCTGGCTCATGCTGCTGCAGTATTTGGTGGCGCCGGCGCTCGTGTATCTCATTGCGGCCATCGCCATTCACTCCATTGTGCCCGAGCTGCCCGTGCTCGCGCTGTGCTTCGCCTTCCTTATCGTGGTGAGCGTCGTGTCGCTCATTGGCATGAAGACGGCCGTGGCGGTCAATCGCATTGCCCTGGTGGCGCAGCTGATTATCCTGGCGCTGTTCGTCGGCTTCGGCGTGGCCTACGTGATTGGGCACCCGGAGACGAGCAGCTTCTCGGCGACGAACTTCTACAACCCCAAGGCGTTCGATGTTAGCAGCACCATGTCGTCGGTGTCGCTGGCAGCCATGTCCTTTGTGGGATTCGGCGCCATTGCCACGCTGACGCAGGAGGCGAAGGACCCCACGAGGGGCCCTGGGCGCGCCATGATGATTATGGTGTTCGTGCTGGCCGCGCTGTATGCGCTGCAGTGCTTTGTCGCCACGTGCGTCGACCCGACGGGCGCCGCTTTCGCTGACAACACCGATAATGCCTTCTACGTGATTGCCCGCCTGGTAGCCGGTCCATGGCTGTCCATCCTGTGCGCGGTGGGCGTGGCGTTGGCTCAGGGTTTGTTCACGGCTATCGCCCAGCAGGCGTCCATCGCCTTCGTTATGTTCACCATGGCCCGGGGTGGCACGCTTCCAAAGTTCATGGGGAAGATGAGCAAGCGCACGAATTCCCCGATTAACGCCATCCTGTTTATCAGCGTGTTGTCGGCGGTGCTGATTTTGGTGTTCCATTTCGCGGGCATCAACATGAACACCATCGCGAAGATCAACACCTTCGGCGCACTGGCCACCTACGTGCTGTTGAACGTGAGCGTCATCGTGCTGTGTTGGTTCCAGCTGAAGCAGCGCAAGGGTGTGCGGGCGGTGGTTCGCCACCTGATTTTCCCGGCGCTCGGTGCGGTCATTTGCTTCGCCATCATGCTGTCGGTGAAGGATGTGGCCCTCGTGGTTGGCTGCGCGTGGATTCTCGTAGGCGTCGTCTACTACTGCGTGCTGAAGTACGCATTGCGCCGCGACATTCAGTTGGGGTAGCGTTTGCGGGAGGTGCATCTGACTGGTCGAGCGACTGCGCCCTCAGCTTCAACCGCATTCTCAGCTACGCCGTGCTCTCTGCTGCACCACGCTTTCAGCGCATCTCGCAGAAAGCGCGTTGCGCCTTCGCCAGCGCGCTCGTCGTAGTAGGCCGTGAAGCGCGGGTCGGCAACATAGGCCTCCGCAAGGGCCGCATGGGCCTCGCGAGAATACGTTCCCTCGCCCCAGTGCAGCTGCAGCCAGCGCGCGTGCATGGCGCAGAGTTCCTGGGCGGCGTTCCCTTCCGGATCGCCTTCGGCCATGGCGTTCTCCAGGGCGTCGATAATCGCTCCCTCGAGCGCCTCCTTGTCGACCCATTCTTCTTCGGTCAGCGAGGCGACGCGGGCGTTGGCCGCGTCTACGGCCGCATCGCCGTAGGTCGCGCGCGCTTCGGCCCCGAAGCGCTTCTCGTTTTCGGAGATGTGAGCCGCTTTCATTCCTTCGAACCGTTCCTTATCGGTCATCGTGCATCTTCCTTCCAGTGAGGCGATGGTCTTCTCCACCGTCTCTACGAGTTTGTCGAGTTCCTGTTGCTGTGCGCGCAGCGTGGCAAGGTGGCGTTCAAGGGCGGCGCGGTAGTCGAAGGCGTTCTTCTCAAGCGCGCTGCGAATGTCCGCCAGCGTAAGGCCGCACGAGCGAAGCAGGAGAATCTGCTGGAGGCGCACGACATCGTCGTGACCGTAGAGCCGATAACCGTTGGTCGCGCGCTCGGGCTGCAGCAGCCCCGTATCTTCGAAATGATGAAGTGCGCGGACAGTCACCCCGGCTAAACGGGCAAGCTCGCCGACGGTATAGGTGCGGCTTTTCAAAGATGTGGTCCTCTCTGTCTTTCGAATTGCTCCGAAGTTCGTCTTCGCGTGCGTCCGAGCGTGGGCGCATCCGGCCGTTCGCTCTTGCCGCAAAGCAGTGTAAAGCCTCACGAAGCGTGAGGGTCAAGAGGCTGTGTTTCCGTGCGAGCCTATAATAGTCGCGAGAGCAACGGAAAGGGGAGCAAGCGCCGCTATCGACGAATAGCGGCATAATTGGGCGCAGGCCCGCGCGAGGAGATGCGGGGCCTTTCAAGAAGGCGTTGTCGGTGGGGTTGCTAGCTGATTGCCTCTAGGGCGGTTTTGAGAGCGGCGATGTCCTCGGGGGTGGTTGACCAGCTGGTGACGAAGCGGATGACGGTGCGGGTATCGTCGAAGCGCTCCCAGAAGCTGAAGCGAACATGCTCGGAAAGGGCGGCCATCTGGGCATTTTCCATCACAATATACTGCTGGTTGGTGGGAGAGTCGCGCCAGAACGTGCAGCCGGCAGCAGCCAACACGCTCTTGAGGTCTTCGGCGCGCTCAAGGGCATTGCGGGCGATTGATTCGTACCGTTCGTCGGTGAACAGCGTATCGAACTGGATGCCGAGCAGGCGGCCTTTGGCCATAAGGGCGCCGTGCTGCTTCACATGGGTGAGGAAGTGCTTCGGCATGTTCCCGCGTGGGAACACCACGGCCTCGCCGCACAGGGCGCCGCATTTCGTGCCGCCGATGTAGAAGACATCGGCCAGGCGCGCGATATCGGGTAGCGTAACATCGGCAGCGGGGGCGGCTAGCCCGTAGCCAAGGCGAGCGCCATCCAGGTAAAGCGGCATGTCGAAGCGGTGGCAGACGGCAGACAGCGCCTCCAGCTCGGCAAGCGAGTACAACGTACCCAGCTCCGTCGGATGGGCGATGAACGCCGTCCCGGGAAACACCATGTGATCGTGAGTGTCGTCGGCGTAGAAGGTTTCCAGGCAGGCTTCCAGCTCGGCGGCATCCAGTTTGCCATCGTGCTCGGGCAAGGTGATTACCTTGTGCCCTGTGGCTTCGATGGCGCCCGCTTCGTGCACGGCAATGTGCCCGGTCTCAGCGGCAACCACGCCCTCGTGCCCAGCGAGCAGCGCCGAAAGCACCACCGCGTTGGTCTGCGTTCCGCCCGCGAGGAAGAATACGTCAGCCTCGGGAGCCTCGCAGGCTTCGCGAATGCGTTCGGCGGCGCTGGCGCAGAAGCGGTCGGTGCCGTAGCCCGGCGCGGGCTCGAGGTTCGTCGCGGCCAGCGCCTCCAAAATGAGCGGATGGGCGCCCGTCGAGTAATCGTTTTCGAAGGAAACCATGAAAGCCTGCCTTGTCGGTACGAGGGTTCTAGGAAAGCAAGTAAGGTGTAACGCAAAGCGTGCGGCTACTCTGCTACGCCAAGGGCTTCGGCCCAGATGGGGGCGCGAAAGCCAGGGATGACAGTCGTGGCGGTGACGAGCAGGGGGCGCTTCACCAGCATGCCGTTGGTGGCGAGCAGGGCGTGCTGCTCGTCGTCGGACATTTCGGGTAAGCGCTTCGACAGCTCCATCTCGCGGTAGAGCATGCCGCTCGTGTTGAAGAAGCGCCTCAGGGGCAGCCCGCTGCGCTTGTGCCAGGTGCGCAGCTCGTTGGCTGTGGGGTTGTCGGTCACGATGTCGCGGTCGTCGTAGGCAATGCCGTGCTCGTCCAGCCACGCTTTCGCCTTCTGGCACGTCGAGCACTTCGGGTGTTCCACAAACAGCACGTCAGCCACAGATGCCTCCTTGATCGTTTCTGCCATGGTAGCAGAAGCGGGGCCGGCGGGAAGAACCGGAAGGACCCGCCGACCACGGTGGGCTTGCGATGGCACGCGGCGTCGGCCTCGTCCGGCGCCGCTTCGAAAAGCAATGCGAACAGGCTTGCCGAGTCGGAATTGCGCATCGAGGCGTGAGCGTTTGGCGGCGAGAACGAGCGGACAGGCTAGCATTGTAGGGGCTGAGCCGAGGCTGCGGACCGATGCAGGTTTGCGCGCAATGCAAAAGCGGCGCGAGCTTGTTTGCCCGTGCCGCTTGTCTACTTGTTTAGAGGGGTGTGTCGCTACTTGCCCAGCATGGCGCGCACTTCGTCGCGACCTTCGTCGTGGAGGCCCTTCTCGTCGGGCGCCAGGCGCTCGAGCAGCTCGAGCAGCTCGCCCATGTGCTCGCGCTCTTCGTCGCGGATGTCGGCCAGCACCTTCTTGGCGTCCTCGTTGTCGGTCGCCTGAACGTGGGCGTCGTACTCGTGGATGGCCTCGAGCTCGCCGATGATATCCTGGCGGATAGCGTTGATGAGCTCCTGGTCGGTCAGCTTGCGGGGTACTTCCATAACAAACGGATCGGAAATAGTGGCCATGACGGCTCCTTTCTCGCAGGGGTAGAGAAGGCGCCGCACCGCCTTGGCCGTGTCTGCGCCCGACAACTATCCTAGGCCCTCGGACGCGTCGCGGCTCGCCCGCTGCCTCCGTTGCCACCGACCTGTGGCCGCCGCGAAAAGAAACGTAAGAATCGCGGCGGGTTTCGCTGGCGAGCAGTCCAAATCGGCGTTATTTGGCATCGAGTCGAGAAATTCGGGCAAAAACCGGCGATATGGACACGGCCGCTCGCAGTTCTGAAAATCCGCGAGGCTTTGACCCGGTGTTTCTTCGGCGGAACATTCCGAAAACTGCCCAAGACCAGCTTCGCAGTGTCCATATCGCCGTTATTTGGCCGATTTGCCGAAAGCTCGAGAAGCGTCGACGTCGAGCGGCCGCTGGTGTTGGCGTTGGCGTTGGTGCTGGCGCGCAAACGGAGGGCTGGAGTGCTCCGCAGGCTGATAGCTGGTTTGCGGAAGCAGCCGCTTTGCCGCCGGAATCCGTCGCAGGCGTTACAATTGGGGTGTCGCTTATATGAGAAGGCGGAGAAGTCCCTTCGGAGTGAGCGACTGTTTGCACCTTGGGCGATGCTAGACAAGGGAGGGGCATGTATTACTACAGTGAATATGAGTCGCCGGTGGGCGTGCTCACGGTTGCGAGCGACGGGGCGGCGGTTTGCGGCCTTTGGCTCGAGGGGCAGAAGTACCACGGGGCCACAGTGCCCGAAGCTTTGGTGCGCGATGATTCAGCGGCGGGCTTTAGCGAGCTTCGCGCGTGGCTTGACGGCTACTTTGCGGGAAATCGACCCGCGATAGAAGACGTGCCCCTCGCTCCTAGAGGAAGCGACTTTCAGCAGGCGGTGTGGCGAAAGCTCATCGATATTCCCTATGGTGAGCTGGCAACCTATGGCTCAATCGCACAGGCGCTCAAGGAGGAGCGCGGCAAGGCGTCGGCCCTTGCGGTGGGAGGAGCCGTGGGGCACAATCCCCTTTCGATTATCATTCCGTGCCACCGCGTGGTTGGCGCCGACGGCAGCCTTACGGGCTACGCGGGCGGCTTGGCGCGCAAGATGTGGCTGTTCGAGCACGAAGGGGTTGATGCGGGCGGTCTTTACCTTCCCAGGCGCGGAACGGCGCTTTGAGGCATCGTTGCCGAACCCTTTTCGGCCTGCGAGTGCAGAAAGCGCTCGACGATTAGATGGGGGCGTTGCCGTTCCCGTATCATGGCGCGGCGCAGACTGCGGAGCTGAGGGTGATACCGGGCATATTCGCGGCGGCTTGCCTCTTTTGTCGTTGATGCTGGGCGCCCATCCTATTGCGCAGGCGAATTGCGGGATGGGCGCTCGCATTGCCAACTAGCGAGATGCTGCGGGACCGTGGCCGCGGCCCGACGGGCGGGGTTTGTCGTCGTTACGATCGCGGGCGAACAGGTAGGCGGCCAAAAGGCCCACCACCACGATGGCCGTGCCGATGGCGCAGACGGCCTTCAGGTGAATGGCTGGAATGCCCACGAGCATGCCGATGATGTAGGGCACGAGCCACAGCAGCCACACCACGGTGCTGAAAGTGTGGAAGCGGCGACGCGCCTGCTGGCTGCCGCGCAGATAGGTGACGGTGGCCCACAACGCGTGCACGATCATGAGCACGATGGCAAGCGTGCCGGTGAGGCCGTGGATGCCGAAGCCGGTGGCGTTCGACTGGCTGGCGATGTTGCTCATGATAAGGGTGCCCGTGGTGTCGCAGGCAAGACCCGCCCAGAACAGCAGGACGTACTTAAGGTTAAGCGATCCGTGGCGACGCTCGCCGAACACGCCCCACGTGTAGAAGAGGAGCGCCAGCGAAATGGCCACGGTGGATACGATGAGTTCGACGGACATGAGGTTCCTTTCTCAGATAAGGCGCGTACGCCGGCTTGCTAAAGTGAACAGTGTTCATTAATGAACGATGTTCAGAATAGAGGGCGCTGATGGCAGGGGCAAGGGCGATTGTGCGGATTCGCAAGGTTTTCACAGGTTTGTCACGCTGCGGACATTCATAATGAGCATTGTTCATGTTGCGCGCCGGAAAGGACGGGCCATGGGGAATCGCCCCGTTGTCAGCAAAGAGCAGATTTTGGACGCTGCCTACGAGATTGCCACGACGCAGGGTCTGGGCGCGCTGAGTATTCGCGCTGTGGCGGCAGCGTGCGGAGTGGCGGTGGGCACGGTGTACAACTCGTATCCCACGAAGTCTGAGCTGGTCAACGATGTGGTGGGACGGTTCTGGCAGCGAGCTTTGTCCGGCTGCATGGGCGTGGCGGGCGAGGCCGCGGAAGGCGAGGTAGCGGGGGATGTCGGCGATTTTGGGGCGCGCGACGCGGCAGCTTCCGGCTGCGATGACTTCGTGGCGTTCTGCCGTCGGTTGTCTGGCGAGATGAGCCGGGCTCTGGAAGAGTTTCGTGCCGACTTCCTTGATGGGCTCACCGCGCTGGGCTCGTACGATTTGGCCGTGGCGCGTCGCCGCGAAGCGGCGAGTTTCGCTCATGTGCGCCGCGGACTGCAGGTGGCTCTTGAGCGTGATTCGGCTGTTTGCCGCGAGAAGCTGGTGGGTGCGCTGACGCCCGATCGTGTGTGCGATTTGGTGTGGGAGACCATGGTGGACGCTGCCCGCCATAAAAAGCCTCTCGATGAGACGCTGTTCTCCCTGTTGCGCGACGCGCTGTACGACTGAGGCGTCGCATAGCCAGAGTGGCCACCCAGCGCGACCCAGCCGACGCTTCTTGTGGGGGTTCTCCTTGATGCTCCATGGGCAACGGTGTGGGCTGCGCCCTATTGTCGGTCGAAGTAGTCGCGGTCGGTGAGGTAGTAGGTGCGGATGTAGCCGGCGGGGGACACCACAACGAATTCCCCAGTGCGTTCCAGGAAGTAGAGGTCGTCGCCGTCTTCGGCTTGCAGCTTGTGCAGGGAAGCCGGGTCGGCGATGACGGCATTGGCGGCGGCGAGGTACTCCTCGGTGGTGGCGCACCCGGTTTCCCAGCCGTGCTTCTCGAAGTGCTGCTGCAACTTCTCGTCGGTGCGGAAGGTGAGGTGCGAGGTGGCTTCGGCGGCGGGCGTATTGCGGGACGACGCGCTCTCGGCTTCGTCGGGAGTAAAGCTGCAAGCTGGTAAGCACAGGAGCGCCGCTAACCCGAGAGCAAGAAGGGTTCGTGCTAAGCGGTTGGCCCCGCCCCCGTCGCCAAAGGCGAATTGCGGGCGGGGCCCTCGGAGTGCCGCGCTATGGCTCTGGGGATTCATGGAAGGGGCGACCTTTCTGGTGCACGCTGCTCGTTGACCTCCAGATTATACTGCGGGTATGCGGGTCGACTTTCCGCCGTGCTACAATGTTTCCCACTGTTTCCGCCGGCGTTGAAGGAGGGTCTTCGTGATAGAAATCGCCGATCTTCGCGATTGCGCCCCCAGTGGCCTTTTCTACGGCGGCCGGGCGGGACAGAAAGAGGGAATTCTCATCAACGGGGAGCCTTGGATAGCCAAGTATCCGCGCACGACGCGCGATTTGGCGGGCAAGCATCTGCCGTCTTATACTTCGAGCCCCGTTTCCGAATACTTGGGCTCGCATATCTACGGGCTGTTGGGCGTCCCGGTTCATGAGACGATGCTCGGGTACCGCGCCGGCAAGATCGTGTGCGCGTGCCGCGACTTCACTTTCCCGAACGCGCGCCTCTTCGAGTTCAAGGAGATCAAGAACGCTCTTTCCGATGACAATGCGGGCTTCAGCTCGGCGCCATCGGATGGAGAGGTCATTCTTCTTGGCGATGTGCTCGCCGCCATTGAGACATCCGATGTCTTGAAGACGGTGCCGGGCGTGCGCGAGCGCTTTTGGGATATGTTCGTGGTGGATGCCTTCATTAAGAACCCCGATCGCAACAACGGGAACTGGGGCGTTCTCATGACGGCGCCGATGGCTTACGAGCTCGCGCCCGTCTACGACATGGGCAGCTCGCTCTTCAGCAAGCGCAGTCCCAGCGTGGCGGCGCGTCGGCTGGGGGACGAGACGGCGGAAAACGAGGACGCTTTCGGGACGAACATTTCTTGCTATCGGCTCTCGGATGGCGAGGGCGGCAGCGCCGCGATTCATCCCTTCGAGTACATGGCGAAAACGGCCAATCCCGATTTGGCCGCCGCCATTGCGCGCTTCGCGGCGGCGGTGAATGTGGATGCCGTCGACGCGCTCATAGATAGCATGCCAGAGGAAGCCTATGGCATCGTTCTCCTGTCGGAGCCAATGCGCGCGGAGCACAAGCGTCTTCTGAGAAAGCGCCTCGAAGAGGGCATTCTGCCGCTGCTGTAGGTAACACGTCCCAGCTGTTCTACAATGGCTACCGACTGATGGGCTTAACCGGAAGGCTCCTATGAACGATATCCAGGGCGTGCTGTTCGATGCGGATGGCACGCTGATTGACACCTACGACATCATTCTCGCCTCTATGCGCTACACCATCAACGACGTGCTGGGGCGCGATCTGCCCGATGAGGCGCTTATGGCGGGGGTGGGCACGCCCCTGTACGACCAGATGCTCGGCTTCGCGGAAGGCGACGAGGTTCTGGCCGAGCACCTGCTGGGCACGTACCGCGAGCACAACGTGGCCGTGCACGATGCCGGCGTGCGGGCCTTTCCCGACACGCGTGCGGCGTTGGAACGGTTGCGGGCCGCCGGCATTCCCATGGGCGTCGTCACCTCGAAGCGTCACGCGCTCGCCCAGCGCGGGCTGGATATGAGCGGTATCGGCGACCTCTTCGACGTGCTCATCGCGCCTGATGACTGGCCCGAGCACAAGCCGGCCCCCGGGCCCATCCTTCGTGCTTGCGAGCTTATGGGACTCGATGCGTCCCACTGCCTGTATGTGGGCGACAGTCCCTTCGACATGCAGGCCGGCAACGCCGCCGGCTGCGCCACGGTGGCCGCGCTCTGGGGCATGTTCTCGCGCGAGGCCCTTGCCGCCGAGAACCCCACGATGATGTGCGACTCGCTCGGCGAGATGGCGGAGCGCCTGGCATTTTGCGAGCGCGCCTAGGCGCGGTACGCGGTTTTTCCGAAAAAGTTCTTGCTCGTGACGCAGCGTCGTGTTGTAGAAACGAGGAGGAAAGGAGGTGCCACCATGGTCGAGAAGAACGAAACAGCACGATGCGAGGAACGCCGCGGCGCGGCTGGGCTCGGCGCGCGAGCCTCGGAAGCAGCGACCCGCTATACCACCGGCGAGCTGGCCGAGGCGTGCGGGACCACGGTGCGAACCGTGCAGTACTACGATGGCAAGGGGCTGCTCTCGCCCTCGGACTACTCCGAGGGTGGCCGGCGGCTCTATGCTGCCGACGATGCGCGCCAGCTCCACTTCATTCTCATGCTGAAGGCGCTGGGGCTTTCCCTGGCGCAGATTAAGGGCGTTCTCGAAAGCCCGCACCGTCACGTCATCCTAGGTGACTTGCTGGACGAGAGTGCGCGGTCGCTGCGCGAGGAGGCCGAAGAGCTCCAAAGTCGGCTGCGCGCCATTGAGGCGATGGGCGATGACATCAGGCGCTACGGCACTCTGACGGCAACAAGCAAGCTCGCCATGGTGAGGCGAATGGAAGACAAGCGAGCGGAAAGGCGTTGGCATGCGGTGATGATCCTCGTGGGCATCCTCATGGATGTGGCGTGGATCGGCACCCTGGTGCTCGGCATACTCACGGGCGTGTGGTGGCCGTTCCCCATTGCGCTCGTGGCAGTGGCGGCTGCGGGCTTCTGGCTGGTCGTTCACTTCAACGACCACACGACCTATCTGTGCCCGGCGTGCCGGGCCGATTTCCGGCCGAATCTGGGTGCGTTCTTCGTGGCGTGCCATACCCCCACTACGCGCAAGCTTACCTGCCCGTGCTGCGGCGAGAAGAACTGGTGCGTCGAACGCTTCCACGCCGAGCCGCTTGCCGTCGGTCGCGGCGAATGCGTGCCCGGCACCTGCACCCACGGCGCGTGCGCGGCGGACGAGGGAGGTGCGCGATGAGCCGACTGAGAGCGTTTCTGGCCGCCCATCGGGCTGGCACCTTCTGCGTCGTGACCTTCGCTCTCACCTGGGCGTTCTGGTTCGCGACGGTGTACCCTGCGGCGATTCCGCTGCTGCAGGCCGGGCAAAACCCCTTGAGCGGACCGACGGTAACGCTGTTCGTCGGCGCGGGCATGTTCTTTCCGGCCATTGGCGTTGTGCTGACGCGCCTGCTGACCGGCGAGGGCTTCCGTGGCGCGTGGGTGCGTCCGCGCGAGTTCCGACGCACATGGAAGTACTGGGTTGCGGGGTGGTTCGGTCCGATGCTGCTGGTGGCGCTGGGCGCTGTCGTGTTCTTCCTCATCTTCCCGGGTGACTTCGACCCGTCGTGCCCGCTGTTCCGGGAAACGCTCAACGCCCAGTTGGCGGCGGCCGGCCAGCCGCCTCTGGACGAGGCGCAGGCGCAGGCCCTGATGGGGATGCAGCTGGCACTCGTGCTCGTCTGCCCGCTGCTGAACGTGGTCACGTGCTTCGGGGAGGAATGGGGCTGGCGCGGCTACCTGCTCCCGCATCTGATGGAGCGCCATTCTGCGACGTGGGGCATCGTCGTCGTGGGCGTTGTCTGGGGCCTGTGGCACGCGCCCATCACGGTGCTCGGGCACAACTACGGCCTCGGCTATCCGGGGTGGCCGGTTGTGGGCATTTTCGCGATGATCTGCTTCTGTACGGCGCTGAGCGCCTTTTTCGGCTGGCTTACCCTGCGCTCAGGCAGTTGCCTGCCGGCCACGTTCGCCCACGGAGCCCTGAACGGCTGCGTCTCCGCGCCGGTGCTTTTCATGGCTGTGACGCCGAACCCCTTCATCGGCCCCGCCTGCACCGGCATCATCGGCGGCCTCGGCCTCATCGCGGTTGCCATCCTGTGCGTCGTGTCCCTGCGAAGGAATCCGCCGAGGTTCCTGTCGAACGGTAGGCAACAGTAGCGCGCGGCTGGTTTTCGGGTTGAGGTAGGGGCCGGGTGCGGCGCGTTTGTCGCTGCACCCGGCTCTTCTGTTGCGAGCGCGGCGGGTTGCGGCGCAGCGGCCGGCCCCTGTCGCACCCGTTATGCGAGGCGCATGTGCAGGATGGGGAAGGGGTCTCCCATGCCGTCGGTTTCCGAACGGTCGAACGTGCGGAAACCGTAGTGTTCGTAGAAGCCGACGGCCTGGTCGTTCTGCTCGTTCGCGTCCACCAGCGTGGCGCCAAGCTCGTTTGTGGCGTAGTCGAGAAGGCGCGTCCCTAGCCCCTGTCCGCGCAGGGCCGGATCGATGAACAGCATCTCCACCATGGCGCCGTCGACGCCGAGAAAGCCCGCAACCGCGCCGGCGCCGTCTCGGCAAACGACCAAGTGCGCGACGGATGTGATCGCGTCCGGCACATAGCCCGCGATGCGCTCGATATCATCCGGCGTAAGGAACGTATGCGTCGCCTCTACCGACGCCCGCCAGCATGCCACCAGCTCAGCGAGGAGCCCCGTGTCGCCGCCAATTTCAACGTTCTCGATGTTGAACCGCACGATGCCCCTCCTCTATTTTCGCGAAACGTTCGGTTTTCGCTTGATTGCGAGCAAACGCATGAAGTCTTCGAAAAGGGAGGTGTCCGACGGTTCGAACATCACCCATTTTCCGTCGCGGTACGTCCGTGCGTCATCGTAGGCTCTCTGGATTTCCTCGGAGAAGGTATCACGGTCTGCCTCGAACTTCGCGCGCTCGCTCTCTCCGAAAATGACCATGAAGCCGACGCAGTTCTTCCGGGCATATAGAGCGCACAGCGTCTTGCCGCCCCGGCGATACTTGTATTCGTACTCCCACGCCTTGCCGCCGCTGGCCCATTGGCGATTCATATCGTACCTTTCGTCAATGGCGGAACAGAGGGTTGCCCAGACCTCAAAAAGAGGCTCACCGACGAGTGCTATCAGCTCCTGATCGGTGGGAGTGTGTTCAAGCATGGGCGCTCCTAAGAACGGAGGGGCGGGGGCGGCGAGGGATTGAGGCTCCATATTAACGATTCGCCGCGCCACTGGCAATGAGCTCGCGCACAGTGCGCGCGGGCGCGCTACTTCTGCCAGTGCTTCAGGTGGGGGACGATGACGCCCATGAACGAGACGGCCTCCTCGTGGGGCATGCCGGTGGCCTCTTGACAAAACAGTAAACGACAGTAAAAAATGTCAGAAACAGTAAACGACAGTAAAAGAATTCTAAAACAGTAAAACTCTGGGAGGCGCTATGAAGCAGCAGAATCCTTACACTCTGACATTCGGCAAGGAACCCACCCAGCTCATTGCGCGGGCGGCCCAGTCGCAGCAGGTCATCGATGCCTTTCTCGGCGAGCCGAGCGCCCAGCAGGTGTACATGGTCACCGGTATCCGAGGATCGGGCAAAACGGTCTTCATGACCGAAATCGCCCGGAAAATCGCCTCACAGAAGGATTGGATAAGCGTCGAGCTCAATCCCGAGCGCGATCTGCTGACGAGCCTTGCGGCGAAGCTGTCCAGCGAAAACGAGCTCGCGCGTCTTTTTCAGTCGGCTGAGATCAATCTCTCGTTTTTCGGATTCGGACTGGATGTCAAGAGTGCCGCCCCTATTACCGAGATAGAGACGGCACTTCAAAAAATGCTCCTTAGCCTTAAAAAGAAGGGGAAGCGCCTGCTGATCAGCGTTGATGAAGTTACCAATACTCCCCAGATGAGAGCATTCGCTGCCGCCTTCCAGATTTTTCTGCGCCAAGATCTCCCCGTCTATCTTCTGATGACGGGGCTGTACGAGAACGTGAGCGCGCTTCAGGACGAGAAGAGCCTGACCTTCCTCTATCGGGCGCCTAAAATTCACCTCGGCCCTTTGAACATTGGCACCATTGCCGAAGACTACCGGTCGGTTCTCGGGCTTGGCGAGCAGGAGGGGCTGGCTCTTGCGAAGCTGACAAAAGGGTACTCGTTTGCGTTCCAGGTGCTCGGTTATTTTGCTTGGGAGAACGCCGACGATCCTCGGGCGGCTCGGCAGCTCGCGCGACAGTATCTCGACGAGTATGCCTACGACAAGGTGTGGTCCGAGCTCTCGCGAAAGGATCGCGAGGTCCTTTGCGGCATTGCCCAGGTGAAGTCCGGTCGCATTGGCGACATACGCGAGCTGCTGGGCTTGAGCACCAACGAGTTTAATCCTTACCGCCAACGCCTTATACGCAAGGGCATCATTTCCGGAGACGAGCGCGGCTACGTGCGCGTGCTCTTGCCGTTCTTCGACCAGTACGCGCTCGCTCACTACGATCTGGGGTAGCACTTGCAGAGGTCGCAAGTGCTACCCCAGCGCTACTTCTGCCAGTGCTTCAGGTGGGGGACGATGACGCCCATGAACGAGACGGCCTCTTCCTGCGACATGCCCGTGGCCTCCATGAGGAAGGGGGTTGTCTTCTCGATGAGCTCGTCTTCGTCGTGATATGCGAACTGGCCGTCGTCGTAGCACCACTTGCAGTACGCCGCGTTCTCCGCGCCGTCGGCATCGGTGCCATGGGGCATGTTGGGCACGGTGAAGGGGGTGCCGCAGCACTGGCACAGCTGGGTTACGTCGATGTCGAAAAGCTGGATAACGGGGATATCCAGCACGGTCGCGATCAGCTTGCGCATGTCCACGGACGGCTCGGTCTCGCCGTTTTCCCAGCGCGACACCGCCTGGCGCGTGACATAGAGTTTCTCGGCCAGGTCCTGCTGGGTCATTCCGCGCTGCTCCCGCGCTTCGGCAAGGGTCTCTTTGAACGGCATGGTCGCCTCTTTTCTCTTGGTTTCTCAGCTGGTTTCATTCTGGCTGCCGAGGCGTCCTCTTTCAAGCAACGTTCTGTTGCGCCGGCTAACGATAAACGCGCCAGACCCCAGAACGTGGGCTGCCCTCCCTTACGAGGGCTCCTTCTTCCTTCAGATCGGCAACTATGCGCTCGACGCTCCTTTTCGGACGACCGAGATGGTCTGCCAACTGAGTTATGTTTCCTGCCGGATGCTCGGAGAAGAAGGCGAGGGTTCGAGCTTTTGTCTGCTCCTGTTCGCTCATTGGCCTGGCAAAGGGGAGCATCGCTTCTTTAATCGCCTCGAGCATGAATTCCACGAACGCCCCACTGGTTCCGGTTGCGTCTCCTTCTGCCAGCGTCTCGTAATACCTGGACTGATGCTCTCTGATGGCGCTTTCGACGGGAAGCCAAGCCAGTACGGGTCTCCATCGCGCGAGCAGCAGAGTGTGCCAGAGTCGCCCAGTTCTGCCGTTTCCGTCGGCGAAGGGGTGGCAGAACTCGAATTCAAAATGGAATACGCAAGAGGCGAGGAGCGGATGCATAGTCGTGGTCTTGAGCCAGTTGAAGAGATTCGACATCACCTCGGGAACATATGCTGCCGGCGTGCCTGCGTGGATGAGCCTTTCGCCGTCGAAGACGCCAACATTGCCCGAACGGAAGCGGCCCGCTTCGGAAACGAGGCCATCCATCATCATGCGATGGGCTTTGAGAAGGTCGTCGAGGGAAGTGGGATCAAGGTCGGGGATAAGATCGTAGGCTCGCTTCGCGTTTTCAACTTCACGGATATCGTGCCTGTCTCCCAAGACGCGCTTGCCGTCGAGGATGGCGGTCACGGCCTTTGCGTCGAGGCCGTTTCCCTCGATAAGGAGTGATGAATGAATGGTTTTGATCCTGAGTTCACGATGAAGCACGGGGCTTTTCGCTAACGGCGCTTCCGGGGACAGCATGCCGACGAGCTCGGCGATTTCCATAGAAAGAGAGTCGATGCGGTCGTTGCGCTCAAAGGGCGGTTCGTAGGCCATAGCTGCTCCTCTCTTTTTACCGCCACTATTTTACCGTCATTGGCGGTAAAAAGATAGTTAGACTGCATCGTTGCAGCAAGCAAGTTCTCGCTCGATGAGGGCGTTCGCTACTTCCAGCGCGTCGATTCTGCGGGCGGCGAGCGTGATCTGGGGCTTCAGCCTGTCGGCGGTTTCCTTGGCGCTGAGCGAGGCGTGGGTCTCCCGAAGTTTGTGGAGCAGCGAATCGATCTGCCGCTTGGCTTCAGCCAGTTCTTCATGGGTGTACTGCATGGGGCTCCTCTCCGCTAAAGTGCTTTCTTCATCCGGTAATTCGTCAGGGAGATGCCGTCTCGGGCCTCTTCGTAGTCATCGTCGATGAGGCAGAATGGCAGATTGTGCTTTCGGCATTCGGCAAGGATGCGCTCGTTATCGGCGATGAGGTCGTCGATATCCACGCTGTCGGCTAGGCGTTGCTCGATGACGTTGGCGAAGCGGCGCACGTCATCGTCGTGGGTTTCCAGATAACGCCTTGTCATGATGAGATGATCGTGGTCAGGCGAATATCGTGCACAGGTAATGATGGTCTTGGTCGGAGGCGGGCAGACAGTAGTCGAAGCGCACGAAGACCGGCTGCTTCGCACCTTTCCGCAGTGTGGCCACGCGATGGCGGATGGCGTTCAGCGTTCCTTGGAAGGTGTGGCAACGGGTACCCTTCTTGATAACAGCCGCGGGCTCGTGGCTGGTGTGCCCAGGCGCAAAAGGGTAGAAGGCGCGCGTCTCGTCTTCGTGGAACTCACCGGAGGTGCCGGGCTCGAAGAGGAGGAGCTCGTCGCGTTCTGCGAGGCTTTCCGCGACGTCGGTTGATAAGAGGTCTGCGACTGTTACGCACTCCAGAAAGATGTTGTGCTCCAAAGTGAAGGCGCGGCCTTTGGGGTTGCGGCTTGCGTCTTCCACCATGGGATACAGCTCGTTGAGATGCTGCTCAATGTGCTGAAGCTCGCGAATCTGCTCTTGCACGGCCGCCCGCTGTTCGCTTAGGAGCTTGGCATGCTCGGCCGCGTTCGGGGACGCGAAGCAATGCTGCATGCGGGCTAAGGGGATGCCCGTCTTGCGCCCCACCATGATCATATCCAGAATAGACAAGTGCTCCAGCGTGTAGCTGCGGTAGCCTGTTTCTGGGTTCACGATAGGTTTGAGCAGGCCTTTCTTGTCGTACAGCCGCAGCGCATCGTGGGATATGCCGTACAGTTTGGCAACTTGCCCAATGGACAGCATGCCGGTGGAATCGCTTTCGCGCTTCATCTTTGGAATCCCTTCTTGACTCTTGAGTTGGTCAAGAGTTTATCATCGCAAATCGAAAGGACAAACAGCGAAAGAAAGGGTTTCCATGAGCACCTCGTTCAAGCCAAGCATTCCTGTATTCACCGTCGAGACGGGCCTCGATGGGGATATGCGCCCCATCGGCCTCGTCCGAGGTAACGTGTGCATGTCTCGAAATGTTGTGAAAGACCTGATGGGAAGCTTGAAGACGCTGGTGGGAGGCGAGATAACCACGTGGACCGATCTTATGGTGGAATCGCGCGACATCGCGCTTGAGCGCCTCGTGGCTGAGGCATGGCAGCTGGGCGCCGATGCCGTGACCGGCGTGCGCTTCTCGTCGAACTTCATCGAGGACGTTGTGGAGGTGCTTGCCTACGGTACTGCCGTGAAAGCGAGGTAACAAGCACGGGTGGTGCGGCGGCAACTGTGGGTGGCGGGGCGCCTCGAAGGAGCCCGCTTTATGAAAGGGTGTCGGTGCCGTAGAGGCGGATGGTGCCGCCTTCGAGCTCGTTTACGTCGCCCAGGTATTCCCAGCTGCACTTCTCGTAGAAGCCCACCAGGTCGGTAACCAGGTACAGGCGCTCATGGCCCATGGCAGCTGCCTCGGCGCGGGCGTGGTTGAGCAGGTGTCGCGCGAGGCCGTGGTGGCGGTACTCCTCTTCCACGTACAGAGCGCAGAGGTTGGGAGCGAGGTCGGGTCGGTCGTGGAAATCGTTCTCGATGATGCCGCAGCCGGCGATGATGGCTCCCGCAGGCTCGTTATCCTCGCGCACAACATACCACTGGGGCACGCCACCGGCTCGGGCACTTTCCCGCATGCTTTCTCGGTAGGCTTCCTCGGGGATGCCCCACTTCTCGGAGAACCACGCGGCTGCTTCTTCTGTCATACCGGGATGTTCCGCCAGCCGCCAAATACGCCAGGGCGCGCTTGTGTCCAGGTTTGCGTCTAAGCAAGAGCTGATGTTGGCCGCTATGGTGTCAAGCGCCGCCAAAGCATCTTGCCAATTAACGGATTCAGCAAATGGGTTCGACAGCTGGTAGCGTCGCCATGCATCGGCCATCTCTGCGCTCTCCTGCAAAAGGGTGAATACGCGCTCGAAATCATTGATCGTTGCTGCGCTTTTGCGTGCGGTTCTGGTTGCCTCGAGTGCGGAACCGAGAAGAGCGTAATCGATTTCACGTCCTGATGCTCTTAGCGCCCAAATATCGTAGAAGTCTCGCATCCTCGTATTTTGGGTAGCGAGCGACAGAATTGTTTCTAGCTTCTCGCTTAGGAACGTTTCGTCGTTGTAGGAGCGAAGACTGATGGACCTGTCCTCGAACATGAGCTGGTACGCATGCTCGACGGCATCAGGGGTAATAGCATCGCCTGTTGATACATCAATCTTGAATGTTGTCTTGGTGCGTTCAATAGAGGCCGTCATGGGGATGCGGATCCCTCCGTATTCAGAGTCCTCCATAATTTCCGTCGCGCCGCCTGGCTCAAACGTGAAGCCGTCGCCAATGTCGATGCTCGAAATCTCGTTGATAATGCGAGCAACATTCTCGAGGTTCATGTCATGACCGCGCATGGTGGCATCGATATCGCGGGTCATGCGCTCCTCTACGCCAACTATGGACGAAAGGAGCATGCCGCCTTTCAGGATGAAATCGTTCTTGTAGGGCGAAACCGAAAGGCGCTCAAGTAAACGCTCCATAGCGAAATGGCGGAGGAGCATCTGCGCCTTTGCGCTGTCGCCTTTGGCTCGGTTGCGGATGAGGTCTTTGATTCTCCTGGATCCTGTGATCATAGCGCTACCTCCATCACCTCGCGCACGCGCGATTCCATGTTCATCGTCTTGGCGTATTCAGACAGGCGCGTCATATTTTTGTTCTTTGAGCGGACGTAGCTTCGGATTGCTTGCCGGAAAACCGCCGAATCTGTGCTCGTGCGTCTTCGGATAAGGTCGCAAATAGTACGTTCCCTGTCGTAGGCTTGCACGGTGCCCCCGCTGGGCGTCTGCACCTCAGCGACGCCTAGGCTGTACCACTCCGGCTTGACGTAATGAACTCGAATGCCCTGGTCTTTGAGGGGGGTTGCGTTATAGTTGGAATCGACCGTCACGGACAGAGGCGTGGGTTCGTGGTCCGTCATGTCGTGGAGGTAGAGGGCCGAATCGTGCGAAAAGATAGCCTTCGGAAAACGTTTCTGAAGAAGCGCCATTTCGTCTGCGAACGTGTTCGGGTCGGCATAAACCCCTCGGGATATCCGCTCGAGCCCCCGCCTTTGAACATAGTCGGAGAAGGCGGGTCGCGTAGCACCAGCAGCTTGCGCGTCGCATGAGGTAATGACCCCCGCATTGGCGCTAAGGATGCGGTCGAATTCTTTGTCGAATTTAGTAATCATTTTACAATCACGCTGAAATGATATCTCATTATCAGCGCAATTGTAAAATGATTTTGCGCTTTGGTGGGAATGAGCCTACCCCGCCTGCGGGGCTCCGTCGAATGCCGGCTCGTAAAGCGAGCGGGCGAACTCCTCCAGCAGCGCGTTCACCGCATCGGGCTTGTCGGTGTTCGCGTTGTGGCCGGCTCCTTCTATCCAGCGCAGGGGCACCCCGGTTTTCTGGGACCATGCTCGATTGTAGCGCTTGGCCGAGCCGGCCTGGTCCTTCTCGCCGCAGATGAGGAGCATCGGGCACGGCACGTGATATGTGCGCTCGGGGACTATCGCGCCGGCGAGGGCCGCGTAGCCGTGGGCAGCCAGCTCGCAGTATTCCCGCTTCCCGTAATCGTCCATCATGGTGGCCATGAGCGTTCTGCCGTAGTCGGTGGTGGCGCAGCCACTCGAGCCGAGGCGCTTGAGCGTATTCCAGGGAATCGACAAGTACATGAGCTTCGTGTGCTTCAGGAAAAAGAGTTCCCAGCCTTGGTAATAGCTGAAATCCAAGGGACAGGAATCGATTGACGCGAAGCCCGCGACGTCGTCCGGATAGAGTCGCAGGTAGGCTTGCGAGACGTAGCCGCCCATGGACTGGCCGACCAGGATGGGGCGATTCGTGCCTTCGCGTTTCAGAATCTCGTGGAGCCAGCCGGCCAGGTCATCGAGCGTCCAGCTAAGCTCGAAGGGTCGCGATGCACCGTGAGAGGGCGGATCCCAGGCGAGCATGTTCGCCCGACCCGCGAAATGTTCGAGCTGTCGCTCGAAGAGTCGATGGTCTGCTGTCAGCCCCGGTAGGAAAACGAGCCAGGGACGGTCGGCGTCAACCTCCCGCGAGACCCAGTAGGTTATGGTGCCGGAAGGTATTTGAAGTTGCCGCTCGCTCAGATTCAAATCGTCCATCGGCCTCTCCTTTGGTTGCTGCTGGGTTCTGGCCCATCAGATGAATGGGGCTATCCGAAAGGTTTCGGAAGAACGGCCCGGCTCGTTTGGTTGTCGCGCTCAGACAGCACTATACCATCAGCACAGCGGTGAGCGGCTTCCGCTGCGGAACTCAGTCAACCGCCAGTTGATTCTGGTGTTTGGGAAGTTGAGGGATGCTCGCTTGTTGTTGGTGGCTTCGGCGGCAATAATAGGAGGTGTCGAAAGGAGCCCCATGGACCAGAACCCTATAGCTGAGCGCATTCGGTCCGAGCGTTGCCGGGGCGGCTACACCCAGGAAGAGCTAGCTGGACACCTGGGGGTCACCAAGGCTGCCGTTTCGAAGTGGGAGTGCGGCCAGAGCGCTCCCGACATTGCGTTGCTGCCGAAGCTCGCGTCGCTATTCGCTATCACATTGGATGAGTTGCTGGGCTACGAGCCTTTGGCGAGTGCCGAGAAGAGGGAAGAGGTGCAGGCAAATATGCAGTCGCTACTTGAGAGCGATGCAACCCGAGCCCTCGATTACGCCAACGAGCAGACTGCCTTGTACTGGTCGGATTCCGAGCTGCTCAGGATGATTGCCATGCTACTTTACGCGAAAGCTGTCGAACTGGGGAACGGCGCTCCCGAGGTTGTGCCTGGTTTGGCCGATGCGGTTGAGCGGCTATTAGAGAGATCGCTGCAGCTCGATCCCGACGGACCCTCTGCCGATATGGACCTGCAGACTATCTGCATGCTGATGGCGGCATCGGGGCGCGAGGAGCGAGCTGCCGAGCTCATTGAGAAGAAGGTGGCAGCCAAGCCGGATATGGTGGCAGTCACGTTCGCGGGCATCAAGCTGAGGGCGGGGGATGCTGAAGAGGCCGCGAGGGTTCTCAAGCGCCAGAT
Source organism: Adlercreutzia shanghongiae (assembly GCF_035830635.1). Lineage (NCBI taxonomy): Bacteria > Bacillati > Actinomycetota > Coriobacteriia > Eggerthellales > Eggerthellaceae > Adlercreutzia > Adlercreutzia shanghongiae. The sequence goes on from NZ_JAYMFI010000003.1 coordinate 349,297, forward strand.
GCTCTTCTCTCTACTGGAAGCTGCAAGCTGCGCCCAGGCTCTGGCGGGGTTTCCGGATCTGGGCGCAGAAGACCTGGAACAGCTTCTTGCTCTCGCCAAGGGTCTGCAGAAGCCGCAGGGATTCGCCGTGCTTTCTCCGACGCTCATCCCGTTCATTCGCTGCGAACTTGCCGCGCAGCTCGCGCAGTCGGGGCAGACGGATGCAGCGCTCGACCACCTGGAGGCATTCGAACTTGATTTGGAGAAATGCCGTGGCCTGCTCGCGCATCCGGAGAACCCTCCGTTTTTCGAAAGCGTGCAGGAATACCTTTGGGAAAACGGCGACGAGGCGACGGATGTTGCGCGGGAAGAATTGGCCGACGCGCTCTGCGAGGCCCTCATGAAGCGTCTTGAGACGGACGAGCGATGGAGCGCTCTCCGTGAGAGCCCAAGGTTTGTCGCCGTTATCGAGCGTTTCGCTGACAAGGGGGAGGCGCTATGAGCGCAATCGATCTGCTTCTCCGGTACGCGATCATCGCTGTTACTTTCCAGCTCGCCTGCGCCTGGGCGCACGCGTTCCAATCGCCCTGGCCCTTGCCGGATGCGCTCCAGCTTGCGCCCTCGGCCAAAAGCCAGCTATTCCAATCACTAGGCATTCGTTTCGATCTCGCAACAACGGGTTGGTGCCGAGCGCTACTTTCTGCCAGTGCGGTGCGACATAGGCCGCTCGGTTCACTAGCAGCAAAAGGACGACAGCAGTGCGATCTCGCGCAAAACATGTGGATGTCTTTTCCCGTGCTGGTCTGTCCTCTTTCTTTAATTGTTGACGCAGCGGGCTATTGCGGGAGAGTATGAGGTTTCGTCGAGGGTGTGACAGAATGTTGCCCTTTGAGTTGGCGGTATCTCTTTAGTACCCTAATAGGGTACAATATGGGTACTAATAGAAGGAGGTGCCCTATGGCAACGGCTGCAGTGGCAAGGCGTGCGGAGATTAAGACGCGCACGTCTGATGAGGTGAAACGAGATGCGACTGAGGTGTACGCTCGGTGGGGCCTCAGTCTCAATGACGCGATTAACACGTTCCTCATCAAGTCGATTGAGGTTGGTGGTCTGCCGTTCGATTTGCGTCCGCAGGCGCCGTCGTATGACGCCATCGCTTCGGTGGCATACAGAGCTCCTTTGAATGCGGAAGGTGTCGCTGTGCTGCCGGCGGAATGGGACGACGGCGATGAATGACAAAGAGCCTCAACCGTGGGAGGTCTGGCACGCGCGCTTCGACTTTTCCGAAGGTCGCGGATATAAGTTTCGCCCGGTCATCGTATTGGCGATGCGTCCCGATGGAACGCTTGTGGCGATGGTGACGAGCGCGACTAACAAGCTCTCTCTGGAGCATGATTATCTTATACAAGAATGGGAGGCAGCAGGCCTTGCTAAGCCCTCCATCGCTCGGCTCGACCGCATTGCTGAAATCCCCGCTGGTTATCTGGGCGATGCGGGGCGCATTGGTCGCCTTGCCGAGGACGATATCACTTCCATCAAGGCGATGCTTGCTGATATAACTAAAGAAGGGGCAGAATGCCCGCATCTGACGATCCGAGGGCAAGGGCGCTGAATCTTATCCTCGCCATCTTTTCCCGACATATGGTCGGTATTTGTCGAGGATAGTCCCTGGCCGAACGAGTGTGGTCTCGTTCGGCCAGGGAGTCTGTTGCGTTTTTTGGGGGAGTGCCGAGAGGCCTCCTGATGAGGTGAAGATGTCTTACTCGCACGACGGCTCGCGGCCAAGCTCGCTGAGGGCTTGCAGGGTTCCCTCCACGTTCTCGGCGTGCCAGTTCTTGTAGCCGCCGGCGTACTGCGAGGCGTATATGCCGGACAGCCGTAGATCGCTCAGCCCCTTCTGCTGGGTGGTGAGACGCACGCCGCCGGTGCTCGTCTCGATGTCGATGACCACGTTAAGCAAGTCATCGGTCAGTTTCACGGATTCAATGTCCGCATACGGCACCACGAGCGAGACGTCCCGTTCCAACGTTCCCCAAAAGGACCCGAACGGAAGCAGGATGAGCTCGTTCTCGCACATCTGAAGAACCGCCACATCCCATGTCTCGAAAAAGCGGACGATCTTATCGCTGAGATCTCCCGCCGCCCCCTTGACGATGATGCACCGGTCCTCCAGGGGCGTGAAGCCGGCATTCAGCACATATTCCCAAACCTTCTCTTCGCGGGCCATAACTGCTTCGTTCCTTTCACTCGGATTTGCGTCGGCGGCTAGTATTCTGCCAATTCTCCTCAAGGCCCGCAAACGGTTCATCCTTACAAAATGCCTGTTCAGCGGCCTTGCAAAAGACTTTTGACAGCTGTGTCCGCATCGTTTTGCAAGCCTTGTGGGGTATCATTTCGGTGCGTACAAGCGGCGCGACGCGCCAACGGGCAATCGAAAGGAAGGGATCGATGGAACTGGCTCGGCAGTTGAAGGCCAAGCGGGAAGAGCGCGGGCTTTCCCAGGACGAGGTCTCGAAGGCGATATTCGTGTCGCGCCAGACCATTTCGAATTGGGAGAACGACAAGACCTACCCGGACGTGCAGAGCCTGCTGCTGCTCAGCCAGCTGTTCGGCGTCTCCATCGACGAGCTCGTGAGAGGAGATGTGGTCGTCATGCAGCGCGCCATCGCGGAGGACTCGCGCAAGATGCGGTTGCTGTCAGTCGGGATGCTGGCCTTCTCGGGGCTGGCCTTCCTCTTCCTGCTCGGCTTCTCGCTTGCGTGGCAAGAGCCGTCGGGGTTCGCGCGCATGAGCAAGGGGAACATCGCGGGGGCGGCCGCGTTTATCGTGCTCTACGCCATCGGGTTCGCCATGGCCGTCGCGGTGGACCGCCTGAAGAAGAAGCACGACATCGTTACCTATCGCGAGATCGATCGGTTCCTCAAGAGCGGGGTCGTTGGCGAGCCAGATGTGGAAGGCCTCGCCCGCAAGCACCCGGCGCTCGGCGTTGTAGTGAAGCTTTTCGGCGGTGCCGCGATCGGCCTGCTGCTCGCGGGGCTCCTGCTCGCGCTGGAGGGGTAGTCGCGAGCGTTCGGGATGACCTTGCTGTCCGCAGTTACATTGCGCAGGCATGGGGTGGGAGGAAGCGGCTTCACTGCCCTTCCGCTGGCGCAAGTTCAACCTCATTGAGGGGAATGTGCTTGTAAAGCGTCCCCTCGTCGGCTTTCACATCGCAACTCGAGCAGACGCCGAACCAAACTCCGCCACCTCTCGCGTCAACGACAAAAACACTGCCAAAGATCTGCGACCCTTCGAATTCGAATCGCACTCTATCGCCTACTGCCTGGGGGTGTTCCCGTAAGATCGTTTTTTGGATTGTATCCTACGAAAATGTTCACACGGGAATGAGATACGAAAAATCGAGCGCGATATATGAGCTGCAAAAGCAGTTTCGGATTCGCGGGCCGCAGGAATGCTCGTTTTAAATTGGTGCGCACATTTTCGGGCGCGCCGACGTTAAACGCTGTAGGAGGTGAGAAAGCGGTTGAAGCAGAGCAAGTCCATGGACGCGGATGAGTGCGGGCGTGCCCTTCTGTCGAATCCAGATCGGCTGGCGCGGTTCGCAGAGGAGCACTATGACGAGATTTTCCGCTATTGCGCCCGGCGCCTGCCCTCGGCGGAGGACGCTAAAGACGCCACGCAGGAGGTGTTTCTGCGCCTGGCGAAGTCCCGTGCTGCCTACGACTCCCGGGAAAAGCCGCTTGCCTACCTCTACACCTGCGCGAGGAACGTATGCATCGACATCATGAGGCGTGCGAGACCGGTCAGCACGCTGAGCGATGCCGATGCAGAGCGCATTCCCGACCCTGCGCAGAACGGCATGCACGAGGACCTGCTCCTAGCGGACGCATTGTCGCGCCTGCCCGCGGACGAGCGCGAGGTGCTGGAGTTGCGCTACGGGCAAGACCTCAAAGTGGCGGATATCGCTGCGGTTGTGGGCAAATCGCGGTTCGCGCTTCGTCGTATCGAGCGTCGTGCCCTCGAAAAACTCAGGGAGATGATGGAAGATGATTGATAGGAACGTCGCGCTGAAGGAGAGCCTGCGAGCCCACTACAAGAGAACCGCCGCACCTGTTGACGAGGCGGAGAAGGCCCGCGTCGCGGCCATGGTTCGGGGCGAGGCCGCCCGGTGGTCGTCGGGTATGTCGGTGGACGGGGCTCTGTTCTGGCGTTTCGTCGTCGGGCAGCTCCGCTTCGTCAGCCCGGTTGCCTGGGCGATGCAGGTTGCGCTGCTCGCCGGGATGCTGGCGGTCACGGGCATCCTTCACGGGAGCTCGTCCAGCATGCTGGTCGTGATGGCCTCGGCGGTCCTTTCTGTGGCCTTCGCCGTGCCGTCCGTGTTCAAGAGCTTCGAGCACGATGTCGCGGAGTTGGAGGCGTCGTGCCGTCATGATTCCGCGCAGGTGCTCGCAAGCAGGCTCGTCCTTTTCGGGCTTGCCGACGTGCTTTGGATGTCGGCGGCGGTCTGGCTGGTTCCGACGCTGGCCGGGGAGGAGCCGTTCAGGATCTTTCTCTACGCCGCGACGCCGTTCTTCGCTTTCTGCGCCATCTGCTTCCACCTGTCGCGCATGATGCGCGGGCGCTGCGTTAAGGCCTGTGCTGTGGCGGCGGCCTGCGCCCTAGCGGCACTATGGGGGGCCGGTGCCATCGTGCCGCATTGGTACGCCGAGATGTCCATGGCAGTGTGGGTTTTGGCCCTGGCTGCGGCTCTTGCCCTGGCCGTCCACGAGGCGAGAAGGCTCGTCCTCCAGGTGGCGCAAGACGGCGCTTCCCCGCAGCCTGCTCCCGTGCGGCTGTGAGGTGCGCCGCGATTCAGCGGCGCTGTCGTTTTCGAAAGAAGGAAGGAATATATTCATGGAACTCAAACTCGACCGGCTCACCAAGCAGTTCGGCGCCGCCATTGCGGTCGACCGGGTGAGCGCGGCCTTCTCTCCGGGAGTCTACGGGCTCCTGGGAGCCAATGGCGCGGGGAAGACCACGCTCATGCGCATGATATGCGACGTGCTGAAGCCCACCTCGGGAAGCGTAATCTGGAATGGAGGCCCCATCGAGCGACTCGGGGCGGACTACCGGGCGCTTCTCGGCTATCTTCCCCAGGACTTCGGGTACTATCCGGATTTCACCGCCCTCGACTTCATGCTGTACCTTTCCGCCCTCAAGGGGATCGACGGGCGCATGGCGAAGCGGCGGTCGATGGATCTTCTCGACATGGTAGGGCTGGCGGACGTGTCCAAGCGCAAGATTCGCACCTACTCAGGCGGCATGAAGCAGCGCCTCGGCATTGCCCAGGCGGTCATCAACGACCCGAAGGTGCTCGTGCTGGACGAGCCCACTGCCGGCCTGGATCCCAAGGAGCGTGTGCGCTTTCGCAACATCATCTCCTCTTTCGCGCAGGATAAAATCGTTATTCTCTCCACGCATATCGTCTCCGATGTGGAGTACATCGCCGACGAGATTCTCATGATGCGCGCTGGATCCATCGTGATGACGGGCACGGTTGCGCAAATTGTTGCCGATATTCGCGGAACCGTCTGGGAATGCGGCGTGACCCCGCAGGAGGCAAGCGCCATGGCCGCGTCCATGAATGTGGGCAACCTGCATTACGACCGAGGCGGCATGGCGGTGGTACGGCTGGTGTCGGACACGCGCCCCCATCCTCAGGCCCGCCTCGTGGAGCCCACCCTGGAGGATGTGTACCTGCACCTGTTCAGCGAGCAATCCGGCGATGCCTCCGGCGAGAGGGGAGCGTACCATGGGTAGCCTGATTCGATTCGAGATAAAGAAGATATGTTCCAGGCGGGTTGTGCGGGCGTCCCTCGTCTTCATTCTCGCCATGCTGTGCGTTGTCCTGGGGTTCAATATCGTCTCTCAGTACACGTTGAATCCCGACAGGGTGGGCGAGGAGTACGAGGGCGCGGCGGCCATCGCCCAGATAAGGGCGGATGCCGAGGCGCTTGCCGGGCCTATCACCGACGAGAGGGCGACCGAGGTCTTGCGCGCGTACAAGTCGTTTATAGACGATGAGGGCGAGATAAGGGACGAGTATCGGTACGACCGCGACATCCCGGGCGACAAAGCGGAAGAGTATTGGAGGTTCCACGCGACCCACGGTGCGTACCTGTCCTTGCTGGTTCGCCCCTGGATGGTCGGCTACCAGATGCCCGCATCGGTTGCGGCCACCATCGACGATTCCGCAACGGTCGATCTCTACGGGCGGATTCGCGCGAAGATCGCCTCCCAGCTGGGGGCTGCGGGCGGCGCGTTCACCTACACTGAGGCCGAGAAGAGCTTTTGGGAAGACAAGGAAGGCGGCGTCTCGGTGCCCGTGGAATACGGGTACGCGGGCGGGTGGATGGACTTTCTCGATCTGGTTCAATTCCTCGTGTTCGCGCTTCTTGCCGTGGTGATCGTGTGCGCCCCGGTGTTCAACGTCGAGTATCGGGAGAAAACCGACGCCGTGCTCCTCTCGACGAAGTTCGGGAAAACGCGGCTCGGCTGCGCCAAGGTGCTGGCCGCCCTCATTGTCTCGAGTGCTCTCTACTGGCTTGCGGCGCTTCTTCTGCTCGTCGTGCCGCTGGCCTTCTTCGGCGCCGACGGCGCGGGGCTTCATCTGCAGATTATCAACCTGGCCTATACGTACAACCTGACCCTTCTGGGGGCGTCGCTCGCGTGCTGCCTCGTGGGGTACCTTGCCATGCTCGGACTCTTAGGATTGACGCTTGCGCTCTCGTCGCGCGTACGCTCCTCCATGGGCATCCTGGCCGTCGGCGTGGCGATCGTCATAATCCCGGCGTTCGTGCCGAACCTTTACAACAACGTTGCGAACCACGTGCTGTTCCTGTTTCCCTACAACGCCCTGAATCCGTACAACCTCTTCGATTTGGTGTCCTACGCCATCGGGCCGGCTGTCATCGAGCTTCCCGTCATGGCTTGCGTGCTGTATGCATTGCTGTTTGCCGCGGGGTCGCTGCTCGCCGCCCGGAGCTTCAGCAGGCACCAGGTGGCCTGAGTGCGATTCTTTCTTTTGGCGGCGGCAACAAGCCGAGCTGTTCGCTTGCTGCCGCCGCGATGAACCTGTCCGTGCGCGGGCTTTGCGCGGGGAAGCTGGGTCGTGCGCGGGCACGTCGTCGGCGTGAGCGTCGGCGATCTACAGCGGAATGGCCGAAAGCGCGTTGAGCGTTCGCGGGTAGCCGATGAAGGGCAGGTTGCTGGAGATGACGCGGATGAGCAGCTCCTTCGAATTGCCGACCGAGATGTTGGCCGCCGCATGGGCCTTCGCCTGGGCGTCGCAGCCGCCCTGGGCGACGATGAAGCAGAACGTGATCAGCTCGCGCTGCTTGAGGTCGAGGCCGCCGCGGGTGTACCAGTCGCCGAAGCAGTTGCCCACGAGCCACTCGTTGATCCAGGGGTAGTCGGGATTCCCCTTGTCCCTGTAGCCGCGCATGCCCTCGCCGAAGATGTCGGCCTGCGCCTGCTCGCCCGCGGTCATGCGGCTTTCGCGCTCGGGTGCGGTGGTCGCCTGCTCGGGCAGGGGAAGCGACGCGCCCTCGGCCTCCAGGATCTCGTTGGTCGCCTTCAGGAACGGGAACACGCGCCCGATGCCCAGATAGGCCACGGCCTGGTAGACCACCTCCTTGGCCTGAACGGGCGTGACGCCGTTGCGAAGGGCCGCCGGCAAGATGGCATGGTACTCGTCGATGCCCTGGCAGCCCAGAAGCGTGGCCAGCCATCCTAGATAACGGGTCGTATCGTCCAGTTCCACCTGCCTGACCACCTCGTCGAAGGCGAAGTTGTCGAAGCGCTCGATGAACTCGGGGTCGGTGCGCAAAAAGTCGCTCTCGTAGCCCGGGAACATCTTCTCGTGAAAGGCGCGGGCGGCTTCCGTTATGCGAGCCTGGTACGCCATGGTTATTCGCCCTCCGGGATGTCGGTGGAGGCGGCGAGCTCGGTCTGCGTCCGGTAGTCGTCCAGGCGCTCCTCGAGGCGTGCGATGGTGTCGCGCAGCGCCTGGCTGCCGTAGACCTGGCGCAGCGGCGCCGGTTCTGTGTCCACGGACTCGATCATGCGGGCCGCCATCTTCGCCGGGTCGCCGGCGGCCAGCCCCTTGGAGGGGTCGAGCATGTTCAGGAAGCCGTGCACGTGGTCGTACTCGGGCATGAGGTCGGCCACATGCGCGCTACCGTAGCGGAACTCGGTGCGCGCGCCGCCCGGCTCTACGATGGTGACGCCGATGCCGAATTTCGCCACCTCCTCGGCCACCGACTCGCAGAAGCCCTCGATGCCGAACTTGCAGGCGTGGTACAGGCTGTTCGCGGCGAAGGCCACCTGGCCGCCGTAGCTGGACACCTGGATGATGCGGCCGCGGCCCTGCGCGCGCAGGTGCGGCAGCGCCGTGCGGATGACCTGGATGGACCCGGTGAGGTCGGTGGCGATGATCTTGTCGATGTCGGCGTCGGAGAGCTCCTCGGCCGCGCCGAACAGGCCGTAGCCCGCGTTGCTCACGACGACGTCGATGACGCCGTGGCGGTCGAAGGCCGCGTTGACGACCGAGTGCACGGCGGCCACGTCGGTCACATCCAGGATGACGCAATCGAAGGTGTCGGGGTAGCGCTCGATGAGCTCGGCCACCTTGTCGGTGGAGCGCACGGTGCCGATGACCGTCTTGCCCGCTTTCAGCAGCTGGCGGGTCATCTCGTTTCCGAAACCGGAGCTGACGCCGGTGATGAGCCACGTGTTGGCGTTTTCCATGGCGTTTCCTTTCATTGAACTGTGATGTTTCCGGTGGATACTCCTATAATAGAAAGCGAATTGCTAATGAACAATTCCAATATCTTCTCTATTGCATTAGCAACGCTTATGTATTGCTGAAGGGGGCTCCATGCTGTTGCGCCAGCTCGAATACTTCTGCGCGGTCTGCGAGCGCGGCAGCTTCACGCGCGCGGCGGAGGATCATTTCGTCTCGCAGTCGGCCATCTCCCAGCAGGTGAAATCGTTGGAATCGGAGCTTGGTGTTCGATTGCTCGAACGCAAGGGGCGCGGCTTTGTGATTACCCCCGCCGGGCAGGTCCTGTATCGGAAGGGCTCTGACATCCTCTCGCAGCTCGACGATCTGCGCTTCGAGGTGGAGGGCGTTGCCAACGGCTATGCCACGAGCCTTACTGTGGGATACCTCAACCGCTACGACGGCTGGGAGGTGCAGGCGGCCGTGGCCGCGTTTGCCGCGCGCCATCCCGGTATCGAAATCAACGCTGTGGGCGGCAGTCACGACGAGCTCTATCGCATGGTGGTAAGCGGCGAGGCGGATCTCGTGTTCAACGATCGGCGCCGCGAGCTCTCGGGCGATTTCGTGAACCTGCACCTCATGACGGGCTTCGGATATGTGGAAATATCTGAGATCGACCCCTTGTCCGAGCGCGATGCCGTCTCGGTAAGGGAGCTTAAGGGCAGATGCGCCATACTGATCGCCGCCCCTGAGATGGCGGAGGTGGAGCGCACCTACTATCGCGACCACCTCAATTTCGATTGCGAATTCCGTTTCGTCGGCTCGCGCGAGGAGGGCCGTATGCTGGTGGCGGGGAATCACGGGTTCATGCCGATTGAGATGCGCCAGAGCGAGGGGGCTTCGGGCGCCATCGTAAAGCGTATCCCGCTGGTAGACGCAACGGGCAAGCAAGCGTCCCAAAGTTACTACGCATTCTGGCTGAAAAGCAGAACGAACCCGCTCGTAGAAGAGTTCGCAGAAATACTGAAGGGCCTGTTCGTCTAGCATGATGGCTATACCTGGGCTACGAAGAGCATCAAGAGGAAGATAACGCTCACCCAGGAGAGCCCGAATTCCATTGCGTCCTCTGTTTCTCAAGAAAACGGTCGTCATAGATTCTGTCTCGACTTTATTACGATAGTAGATGACATATTTGCCCATGGCAAAACCTTCCCATATTTGGAAAGGTTTTGACGCGAGACTTCCAAGGGGTCAGCCCTTCAGATTCTTAGCCTCCTGCTCGAAATACCGTACAATGGCAGACGTCGCTTTTTCATGGGGCACCCCAAGCCAATCGTTCTTCGCTCGCATTAATTGGTTGCTGAACCTACGGTTCCCAAAGACGCTCTTGAGCCTGGCTGCAATCTGCCCATAGCTAGCCTCGCGCATGGCGGCATCGTCTATCACGAGGGCATGGAGCGCTCGGCTCAGGGCCTCCTTGCGCACCCCTTTGATGATGAGCAGATAGTAGATGTCGAACACGTCCTTATATCTAGTGGAAGCGGCTCCAATTCTCAAGAGCGACCGTAGCTTCTCTGCGACAACCTGCTCGTCGCTATCCCCGAGCAACGTCACCGACTCGTCCAGCTTGCCGAGGTCGAAGCAGATATCCTGCGCCTCGGGAGACAGGAGCGTGTGGACGCCGATGTCCACTTTCGTGATGATAGTGGCTCCCTCAGCGTCAGTTATGCGAGCATGAACGCGCTTGCCGCTGTAGTCCTGATGCTTGAGTTCCTCTATCTTGCCCGTCAGGGAGATGCTGAAGTCTGAGGATCCGTCACTTAAGGATTTGAAAAATTTCCTGATGGAGCCATCGGTAATCGAGTACCGTACGAAGTCGAGGTCAAAGTCTGTGGTCGCACGCCTGGAGCTTTTCGAGATGTGTTGCATGAGCACGCCACCCTTGATGGTGACATTTCTCGCCATCTGGGACTTTGCAATTAGATCGAGCATGGCATCTTGCGCGGTGCGCGCTTCAGCTTGGGCGTACGACAGTCCCTCATCGATGTAGGCGTCTCTTATCCTCGCAAGACTAGCCATCTAGAGCACCTCTCTCTGCAATATATCGAACATGAAGTCATTTCTCTTGAAGAGGGCAATGTAGTCCTCGATGAGCCTGATGTCCAATTCTTCGGCTATGCGCCTGTACGAGCCAATAACCTCCTTGTAGTAATCGAGAGGAATCGACGCTTGCCGGCGCATGACCTCGACAAGAAGGCGCTCCTTGTCATAAAGGCGAACGGTCCCGTCCGGCTTCTCTACCTCGGTTGCGCCCGGATTGAGGAGATTGCCTTCGATGAAGTATTGTCGATAGCCAGGTTTCACAATTCTGGTTGCCTCTCTGGCCGTTGCGATATGAACCTCATCCGGCATGATGTCGGTCAGTCCGTACTCATACAGCGCGCTATCCATTGTGATGACGCCCTCGGGGTATTGGATATGCGCAACAGCGAGAGGGTCGGGATGGGCGACTGAGGAATACAAGCCTCGATCCAACTTGTGGATGGATCCGTCTGCCACCGCTTTTGACAGCAGGTGCTTCGAGCCGGTTTGCTCCAGCGCTTCTTCATATGTAAACAGAGTATTACCCATGGGCGAGATGTTAACGTAATCATACACATTAATCAAGTTAGTGTGTATGATTAGGGAAACATTAGCTTCACGTAGTCTTGTTGAATTCCTGGGCTGGTGCAAGTGCAAGAGGCGAATGCTGGCATCGTATATTCGGGGTTGTGACAGTCGCGCTGGCGAATGGCGAAAGATGCCAGATAGCGAGAAGGCCAAGATGCAAGAAGCGCTCCTGGGCGGATGCCGGGGAGCGCTTCGGGTTTCGACAACTTAACCGCGAGATAGCGAGGATCCTACTCCCACTCCACCGTCCCAACAGGTTTCGGGGTGAGGTCGTAGCAGACGCGGCAGATGCCGGGGACTTCGTGGGTGATGCGGTCGGTCATGCGCTTGAGCAGGGCCCAATCCAGCTCGGGCACCTCGGCGGTCATGACGTCCACGGTGTTGATGGCGCGGATGATGGCCGGCCACTCGTAGGCGCGCTCGCCGTCGCGCACGCCGGTGGCGCGCATGTCGGGCACCACGGCGAAGTACTGCCAGGCGCCCACGTTCGCCGCTTCCATCTCCTCGCGCACGATGGCGTCGGCCTCGCGCAGCGCTTCCAGGCGGTCGCGGGTGATGGCGCCGAGGCAGCGCACGCCCAAGCCCGGGCCGGGGAAGGGCTGGCGCTCCACCATATTCTCGGGCAGACCCAGCTCGCGGCCGACGACGCGCACCTCGTCCTTGTACAGCAGCTTCACGGGCTCCACCAGGCCGAACTGCAGGTCCTCCGGCAGGCCGCCCACGTTGTGGTGTGCCTTCACGCCGTCCTTCGACTCCAGAATGTCGGGATAAATGGTGCCCTGGCCGAGGAAGTCTACCTCGTCGCCCACCTTGCGGGCCTCTTCCTCGAACACGCGGATGAACTCGCCGCCGATGATCTTGCGCTTGGTCTCGGGCTCGTCCACGCCGGCCAAAAGGTCCAGGAAGCGGTCGGTGGCGTCCACGTACACCAGGTTCGCGTCCATCTGGTTCTGGAACACGTCGATGACCTGCTCGGACTCGCCCTTGCGCATAAGCCCGTGGTTCACGTGCACGCACACGAGGTTCTTCCCGATGGCGCGGATCAGCAGCGCGGCCACCACCGAGGAGTCCACACCGCCGGACAGCGCCAGCAGCACCTTCTTGTCGCCCACCTGCTCGCGAATGGCGGCTACCTGCTCGTCGATAAATGCCTGGGCGAGTTCGGGCGTGGTGATGCGCTCCATGTCTTCGGGGCGAACGTTCTCATCCATGGGGACCTCCTCGGGGGTCTGCGTCGGCTTTTCCGTTGGGGGAATTATAGCGAAAGACCGCTGTGACGGGGGCGTGACAGGGCCGCAACAGAGAAGCGGGGCCCCTTGGCGGCGCGCACGTTCCATTCATAATGGAAAACGTCATGGAAAGCGAGACTTGCGACGGCCGGTATGCGGAAGGGAGGTGCTCGTGGCGACATTGGAATTCGCGTTGGTGGTGCTGGCCTGCGTGATCGGGTCGGCCACGCTGTGCCAGCTGGCGCCGCGCCTGTCGTTGCCGCTCGTGCAGATCGCCGTGGGCTGCGCGGTGGCGCTCGTGGTGCCCGGCGTCCGCGAGGTGCACATCTCTTCCGAGTTGTTTCTGGTGCTGTTCATCGCGCCGCTGCTGTTCGACGAGGCCCGCTCCACCGACCCGCGGCAGCTGTGGGAAAACAAGGGCGCCATCCTGTCGCTGGCTGTGGGGCTCGTGCTGGTCACCGTGCTCGTGGTGGGCTTCGTGCTGAACTGGTTCGTGCCCTCCATTCCGCTGGCCGCCGCCTTCGCCTGCGCCGCCGCCCTGGCCCCCACCGACGCGGCGGCCGTGGGCGCGCTCGCCTCGTCGGTGAGCCTGAAGAAGCGCCAGTCCACGCTGCTCTCGGGCGAGTCGCTCATCAACGACGCCTCGGGCGTGGTGGCCTTCCAGTTCGCCAGCGCCGCCGCGCTCACGGGCACCTTCTCGGCGCTTGATGCGGGAGGCGAGTTCCTGCGGCTGTTCTTCGGTGGCATCGCCGTGGGCGCGGCGCTCGGCTTGGCGGGGCGCCTCTTGGTGCGCCTGCTGCGGCGCGGCGGCTACGAGAGCACCACTACCAACGTGCTCTACGAGGTGTTCTCGCCCTTCTTCGTGTTCCTGTTCGCGGAATGGCTCGGCACCTCTGGCATTCTGGCTGTGGTGGCCGCGGGGCTCGTCATGGCCGAGCGGCAGCAGAGGCTCACCTCCGCTTCGGCGGCCCAGCGCCAGCTCGTGTCCAACGGGTTCTGGCGCATCATCGTGTTCCTCATCAACTCCGTGGTGTTCACGCTGCTGGGCATGGAGCTGCCCCAGGCCTTCACGCCCGCCATCGCCGACAACTTCTCGCTGCCGTTCCTTCTGGGGGTGGTGGCGCTCGTCACGGTGCTCATCATGGGCTGTCGCTTTGCGTGGGCACTCGCCATGGAGGCGGTCCACCGCATCGCGCTGCGCCGCCGGCGCGGGCGGAAGCTGCGCCAGCGATCGTCGAAGATCGAGACCGTCGACACCAACCAGCCTTCCCCGACGCCGCACCTGCGTCATAAGCGGCCCCATTGGCGCGAGCGCGTGGGCAGCCTGCTGCGCAACGCCGCGGCGCTCACCGTAGGCGGCCCGAAGGGCGCGGTCACCCTCTCTATCATTTTCACGCTGCCGCTCACCATGGCCGACGGCGCCACGCCTTTTCCCGACCGTGACCTCATCGTGTTCCTCACGGCGAGTGTCGTGCTGTGCACGTTGCTTCTGGCCGATGGACTCTTGCCCCGCCTGGCGCCGCGAACGGAAAGCGCTGCCAACGAGGACGACCTGCGCCGTGCCGCTATCCGCGTGCTGGAGGGGACGCTGCGCGAGCTGCAGGCCATGCTGGATGCCGACGACACGTCCCAGTACGACCCGGCCCTGCGGCTGACCATCGCCCAGTACCGCATTCGGCTCATCCACGAGCGCGAGGCCCAAAGCGACGGCTGCGGAAAATCGCTCGAGGAGCTTTCCCGGGCCGTGCGCGAGGTGCAGCAGAAGCGCGCCGACGAGCTGCAGAAAGCGGCCGGCCTCAGCGTGGGGGTGAGCACGCCCTACTACGCCACGCTGCGCCGCATTCGCCGCTCCATCGGCTACGACGGCACCGACGTGAATGTGGGTTCGCGCTTCGGCAGCCTGCGCGGCCGAGCGGCCCTCTTGTGGCAGCGCACGCGGCCGGGAACGGTGGAAACCGACCAGGACGAGCGCATTTACTACGACACCTGCCTGTTCGCCATTCAGTTGGAACACGCCGCCATCGACTACCTGCAGGATATCGCCGCGCGGGACGACGGCCGCAAGAAGGCCGCCACAGCGCTTCTGGAAGAGCATCGCATGGCCTTGAACTCGCTGTGGAACCGCATCAACTACGGGCAGGACGTGAAGCAGGCCGACCGCCCCGACATCACCGTCGGTCCCCACGAGAGCCTGCCCGAGGGCATGGAGCCGCTGTTCGGCAAGCAGTTCGCCGAGGCCGCCCGCTATGCCGACGAGGTGGACGCCGACGCGCTCTCCATCGAGCTCGACCAGATTCGCCACCTGCAGGAGCACGGCGAGATATCCCTGCCCATCGCGAATGCCCTGCGCCAACGCGTCTACGTCCTCCAAATGACGCTGGGGGAGTAGGGGGCGCTATTGCTCGTCGCTCAGCAGTTGGCGGCAAAGCCTCTCAAGCTCCGGGATGCTTTCCGTGGCGGTTACCCAGATAATTTCCGGTTTGAGTTTGCCGTATCCGTGGGCGATGCGGTTTCTCAATCCGTAGGCCTGGCTCCAGATTTCAGCAGGGTGCATCTCTTGCAGCGCGTCGTAATAGCCACCACCGCCAACAAGTTCGCCAATTTGGAAGATCGGCATCAGCACGAGATCAAGATAATCATTGTTGGTGGCGATGTTTTCTGCGGTGATGCCATATCGTTCAATGCGATCCGACACGCTTTCGCAAAGGGGGAGCATCAGTTCGAGGCATTCAATCGCGTCAGGATTTCGCATAAAGGAGCTTCCTGTCTTTGAGATAACGCTGCTGGGCACGCGGGTAGAAAGAATCGCACCCGCACACAACGTCGACGGAGCGTCCAAGTGCCTTTTCAAGAGCAACGCCAAGGCCCCCGAGAGAGAAAAGCGTGAACGAGTCGCCGCACTCGATGCAGATGTCGACGTCCGAGTCCTCATCGGCCTCTTTGCGTGCATAGGAGCCGAACAGATAGGCCTCCATAATGTCGTACCGAGGCATTACCTCGCAGACAGCCGAGGAAATGGTATGTTCATCCAGCACTCTCATGGCGTCAGTGTACCATAGAGCGGCGATATTGAGCGATGGCGTATCGCCTTCACGCCGTCACGTCCTTTGGCGCAGCGCGTCAAGCTGTACGAGTACGGTATAATCAGCTCACCAGAGATGAAAACACAGTCCCCGTCGGGTAGTCGTGGGCGTGCGGCGCATCTGCCGCATCAGTAACCTGCCTCCTTGGTTGTCCCTTCTCTGCATGGTGGATCTACATAAAGGAGGAACAAACCATGCAGATCAGCGTGTCGTCCACCCTGACCGTATTTCATGACGGCCAATTTTGGGTGGGAATCGTAGAGCACATCGAGGACAAAAAAATGGGCGCCGTGCGCATTGTATTTGGCGCGGAACCATCTGACGAGGAAGTGCTCCGCTTCGTTATTGAGAAATGGCATACGCTGACGTTCGGTGGTAGTCAGAACGCCGACGCAAAGCCTGCGGCGAAAAACCCGAAGCGCCGGCAGAGGGAGGTGTCGAAGGCGCTCAAGCAACCGTCTGCAAGCACGAAAGCACAGAGCGCGTTGGCGGAACAGCGTGAGGCGATGAAGCATAAGTCGGCGCGGGAGCGCAAACAGAAGCGCGAGGAAGAGAAGCGACTCCGCTTTGAGCAGCGTGCCGAAAAACGCAAAGAGAAGAAGCGGGGGCGTTAGCTGGCGAGCCCGCGGCGCAAATGTGTCGAGGCTATCAGGCGAGTAGGATCCTCAGGCGGCATACCTGTGACGAACGGGGAGGCACGATAGCGGGGACGGTTGCGGGTTTCTGTTGACGGCTACGAGGAATCGGGCGTTTCGATGTGCGGCGCCATAATCAAAAGCTTGACTAAGAAACGAAAGGGTAGCCCAGGGGAAATGACCCTGGGCTACCGGGATAGATATGCTTGAGCTATTTCTTCATGTAGTTGACTCCGAGAATGGTTAGCGGAACTCCAATTGCGGCAAGAAGAATCGCGCCAGAATGGTCGTAGAGATTGATCTTGAACTTGCGCTTGTCAGAGCATTCGGTGTGTGCGTGGTTCTTGTTCGCCTCAAGCCTCTGGTAGCACCTCTCCCGCTCATCTTCGCTGATGCTTGGGTCGTTGATCCGCTCCCAGCATCGTTTGTCGTCCTCGGACAGCATATCCATCATCGACTCGTGCGTCTTCGACTCATCCTCAAGAAATGCCGGGATTTTGTCGAGCAAACTCTTGACCGATGCGGCTGCGTTGCCTGCTGCTGCCGGGAACTGCTCAGTAACTAGCCGCGCTGTTTCCGATGGCATATTTCTCAGATCTGAGACGAGGTTAAGCAGCTTAGTCTTTTTGACCTTCCGGAAGTCTCCGTCCAGGTCGAGGTTGTCGCTTACATACTGCTCGGTGCTGATCGTGCTTTTCATGTTTCTATCCCCCTCAATTCTCAAATCAGCTCATCCTTGTGCCTGTAAAGGAAGCGGTGCGTTTCCGCGTCGTCGGCGACCCACTCGTCGTCGAAGCGACTGTCCGCCCAGGACGTCTTTCCGCGCGCCCTGACGTGGAGCTCGCCGTCTTCGATGCTGTAGTCGCGCTGCTCTCGGAAGTTCCTCCCCTCGTAGTAGGTCGAGGTGGTGAACCCGTCGTTGTCGTCCAGCAGCTGCTGTCGCACGGCCTTCGTCAATCTCAGTCCCATGGTTATCTCCTTTGTTCGGGTGCTTCGATGTTTCATATTCTGACGTTTAAGGGGAAAATGGATACATGCAGGATTCGCGAAAAACAGGTGTCGTTTTCCTCATTTTTCGCGAAAAGTAAGAAGGGTTTTCGCGATGGCCGAAAAGAAGGAAAAGGAATACTCGAGCCTATACGAGCAAATCAGACACGAAAAGTTGAATTGGACCAGGGCAAAGGCCTCTCTTGAACTGAAATGCATCGACGAGAACAGGCTTGAGCGGATTGAGAAGAATCGCGCCGCCATAAGGCCAGATGAGGTGCTTATCATGGCGGAAGTCTACGACGAGCCCTCTCTGTGCAATTACTATTGCGCGATGCAGTGCCCGATCGGGAAAGACGGGGAAGTTCCTTATATCGAACAGCCCGAGCAGTCAGAGCTGCCGATAATCGTTTTGCGGATGATAGCATCGCTCAACAGCACGAGCCAGATGAAGGACAGGCTCATCGAGATTGCCGCCGATGGGGATGTCACTGATGATGAATTGGAGGAGTTCGAGGTAATACGCCGAGAGCTGGAAAAGATAACGTCGACGGTTAAGACGTTAGAGATGTGGGCCGATAAGACAATCAAGAGAGAGGCGAAATGAAGCGAAATAGGCTCCTCTTGCTCGTGTTCTGGCCAGTCGTCAACGTCCTCCCGTTCCTGGCAACCCTCGCTGCAGCCGCGCAGCCAGTTATGTAGTGCTTGGGGTATGTTTGCCGTGGGCGGCATTGAAAGTGGTACCGTTTTGAAATCAGTATGCAGACAGAATGCGCTTTGGCCTGTGTGCAAAAAATGTCTTTGAACTGGGCTCGATGTTGCTGGTCCGAATGAGACACCCTAGGAGCCTAGGGTGTCGCAGTGCGCCACTCAAAAAGTTGAGGGCTATCGCAATGCATTCACGAGCAGAGTTAATGCGAACGCGACGATCAGCCCGGCTCCGGCACCACAGGCGATTTGTACCGCAGAGTACAGCACGGGCTTTCGCCTCGAAAGCGCGTCGCTGTCCTCCGGGGCCTCTTCTCCGTCCATGAAAGC
Organism: Adlercreutzia shanghongiae; assembly: GCF_035830635.1. NCBI lineage: Bacteria > Bacillati > Actinomycetota > Coriobacteriia > Eggerthellales > Eggerthellaceae > Adlercreutzia > Adlercreutzia shanghongiae. The sequence goes on from NZ_JAYMFI010000003.1 coordinate 367,679, forward strand.
GCTAATCTCGCGGTAGGTCACAAGGTTGTGGCTCTTCTTTATTCGCTCGATCTTCGAAGAGAGCATGAGCGAGGGAATCCAGCAGACGACCATGGCTGCGATACCCGCCAAAGACCCCGCCGTCATGTACGGCACTGGCGTAGGGTCTTGCCAAACTGCGTGGAGCCCAACCATGCAGGCAACTCCCATCAGGATGAGCGCAGCGGAACCGATAGACATTCGCTCCATCGTCACTGCGTCCTTGCTTATCATGTTCTTCATTGAAATCACGTCTCCTTTCACGAGTTCGTCTATGGAGACGCTGAAAAGCTGGCTGAGCAGAAGCAGGCTCTGCACGTCCGGATAGGTCTTTCCGTTTTCCCAGCTGGACATCGTCTGGCGTGACACATAGATTTCATGTGCGACGTCCTCCTGGGAAAGACCGAGCCGTTCGCGGTTGGCTTTCAGCTGCTCTGGCAACTCCATCGGTGTCTCCTTTCATGAGACGAGGTTTCCATTCGCCGTTCGAAAATACCACCAAGATGGCTTTACATCGGGCCCTTTGAATTTGTTTACGGTGTCAAAGGTGCTTTACAATTGGCGTTGACCTGGTGTTAGCAAAATGAAGCTCTGGTCAAGGGGGCCGGCGATCTTATCAATGTAGCGAGGAGAATAATGGTGGAATACAAAGCTTTGCAATCAGAGGAGATCAACAGGGAGCTGTTCAACGATTTTATTCGCCACCAAGTCGTCACGAAGTGTTGGCGCAAAGAGAACGGCAAGTGGGCCAGGGAGAGAGGGGCTGGGAAGCTCTACATATCTGCGCACTCGGCCGCCGAGACCCAAGCTTTTTACAAGTCGATGGGTTGCGTCGAAGCAGAAGTCTATAGCCAAAAGCATGTTGAGGATGAGCCGTTCGATTGCCAGCTGGAATGTGTTCTTTAGGGGACCGAATCCGTTGCGAAAAACTGGCTGCACGTTGGCTGAGGAGCCGTCATCGAGAGACGTGCACATGCGCCTACTGCAGGGGTCTTCGCAAGTAGACCATGTCCTTTAGCTGGACGCCGCATTCGATGATCGGATGGTCGTAGTTTTCCGTGAAGAAGTCCTTGACCCTGTGACTGCGAACGAACCCGCATTTCTCGTAGAAGGGCACGGTGGCCGGGCTATCGCCTGTTCCGACCTGCAGAATGGAATAGCTTTCCCGGTGCTTTTCCGCGACGAATTCTATGAGGGCCTTCCCGTATCCTTCGCCCTGATGCTCAGGCACGGTGGCGATGTTCTTGATCTCGAGAACGCCGCTCCCTTCGTCGGTTGTCACGCACACCGCTTTCACTCCGCCGTCGTCAAGGACGTACATAGTCCCGCTTTCCAGGTAGCGGTCTATCATGTCTTCCTGCTCGTCAGCCAGAAGCAGCAGCGGGAGAAACCGCTTCTTGTCCTCGGTCACTGTTCGAATTTCCACGTCGCCTTGCACCTTTCGACCAACTTGCAGTTCTTCGACACGCCCCTCGGCGCTACAGGAGGCGCCCGAAGTCGCCCCAGTCGCCCTACATCTTCCCTTGCCTGGTCTGCTTGACGAGCCGGGCCAGGCGCTTGTCAAGCTCCCGGGATCGGATTTGGCGCGCTGGACGTTGCTGGCGCGGATCCTTTAGGAGCTTGATGGCAAAGCGGTCTCAGTAATTCAGCCCGAAGGCCCACAGGGGGATGACGTTTCCGTGGCCGTATTCGATGTCGTCCTTCACAATGAAGCCGCGCGCTGCGTCGCGGAGCTGCTTCGCGCCCTTGCTCCTGCCGCCTACTTCGAAGGTGGCGCCGTCGATTTGGAAGTCGGATATCGGCGAGCTGAAGACGTGCTGGTTGACGCGCATTTGGTTGAAGAAGAACGTCTCGCGAACGGTGCCGATATCGGGCGTTCCATCGCTGAGGTTGTAAAGAATATTCGCGTTATCCAGATAGGCCTTCTCGACCTTCCCCAGGCCGTTGATGCTCGTCGAGGACTCGCGCAGCTGGGCGATCATGCCGGCCTTCTCGATGAGCATAAGGTAGTCCTCGAGGTTGTTGCGGCTGGCTCCAATCTGGGCGGCCAGTTTCGTCATGTTGGGCTTGAAGGGGGCGAGCGTGCTGACGAGGGCCATCAGCTTGCGCAGCTTGCGACCGGTCGAGGCGTTCATATTCGCGAACTGGGGGATGTCGACCTCGAGCGTGCGGTTGATAACCTGCGCGAGCTCGATGGGGAAGTCCGGGTCCTGGCCGAAGGGGTAATAGCCGCTGATGAGGTACTCCCTGAAGTAGGGAAGCGGGTGGCTGACGCCGGGGATGGAGGCGCGGTTTTCGAGGATGTCCTCGAGTGAGAAAGTGGGCGCTTCTATGCCGTGGCGCATGGCGAGGAACTCCCGGAACGAGAGGCCCTGGAGGTGGTACTTCGGTGCCCGGCGGCTGAGGTCCGCTTCGCCGCGCTCGATATCGAGAATCGACGAGCCGGTGAAATACACGTGCATGTCGGGAAACGAGTCGTAGATGGCCTTCAGCTCGCGGGACCATCCCTCGTACTTGTGAATCTCGTCGAGGTAGAGGAAGGTGCCGCCGCTTTTGCTGAAGGCCTCGGCCGTATCGAAGAGGGTATGGTCCGAGAAGTACAAGTTGTCTGCCGAAGCGAAGAGGGCCTGCTCGGCCTGATCCGCGTGCTTGATGCGTTGCAGGAAGAGCGTGGTCTTGCCGACGCCTCGGGGGCCGACCACGCCGAGCATACGGTTGTCCCAGTTTATGCGGTCGTAGACATATCGGTGGAAGTCGCTTGCTGTGTTCTCGAGCAGGCGATACATTGTTTCGTAGAGGCGTTCCATGACAAACCCTTCAAAATGCACTCATTCAGTGCGGAAATTGTACCATATACGCACTCATTGAGTGCGATTTTTGGCAAAACATGCACTCAAAGAGTGCAGGTTCGCGAATCGTGGGCTGCCAGGAAGTAGGGCGTCGGGCTTTCCGTGCTTATCCCTCGTCCAGGGCGCGTACCGACTTGGGCAGGTACAGCACGAGGCCGAGCGCCAGGCAGGCCAGCCCGTCTACCAGGAAGAACGGTGCGATACCGATGACCTCGGCCAGCACGCCGCCGATGGCCACGCCTACGGGCGTGGCAAGCCCCATGGCGGCGGTGAGCAGGCCCATGGCGCGGCCCATCTTGTCGTCGGGCACGTTGCGCTGGGTGAGCGTCATGGTGGGCCCGTTGAACCAGGCGCAGGCCACGGCCATCAGGGCCATCAGCCCGACGAAGGCCGGGAAGGCGCTGGACGGCAGAAGCCCGCAGGCCGCCGTAGTCGCGCCCACGATGACGGCTGCCACGGCGATGAGCCCCGCCAGGCGCTTGCCGCCGCCCCAGGCGATGAGGATGCCCGATCCCACGAGCATGCCCACGCCGAAGGCCCCTTCGACGATGGAGGCCGCGTAGCCGTCGCCGCCGAAATAGTCGTAGGTCATAAGCGGGCACACCGCCGAAAGCGGCCCGAAGATCATCATGCCCACCGTCACGCCGGCAATCAGCAGCACCAGCCCGCGCGTCTTCGCGATGGCGCGCCAGCCGTCCGCCAGGTTTGCCAGCACGTGCTGCGTTTCCGCGGAGGCGTCCACCACAGTGGGGATCTTCGCTAGGGTCAGGCCCAGAATGGCCACGCAGGCGCCGGCGAAATCGAGGAACATCACCGACGAGAACCCGAGGGTGGTGTACAGGAAGATGCCGAAGGCCGGCGCGCCGATGGAGGCGACCGACGCCAGCAGCTGGTCTAAGGTGTTGATGCGCAGAAGGTGCTTGTCGGGCACGAGCATGGGCATGGCCGCCATCATGGCCGGGCTGTGGAAGGCCTGGCCCACCGCGCGGGCCACGCAGACGGCGAGAAGCAGCGGAATGGACACGTCGCCGGCTAGGATGAGCAGGGCCGCCACGAGCGAGATTATGCCCACGGCTCCGTCGGCGGCAATCATGATGAGCTTGCGGTTGTGCTTGTCGGCCACCACGCCTCCGAACGGCGAGATGAGGCCGATGGGCAGCATGACGGCGATGTTCATGACGGCCAACGCCAGGGCGCTTCCGGTGGACTCGGTCACGTACCACACCACCGCGTAGCCGGCGGCGTAGCTCGTGATCATGGAAACGGCTTGGCCGGCCCAGATGAACGCGATGATGGCGAGCCAGTTTTTCGGCAGCGGCAGGCCGGCGGCGCTCAACGTGGCCGCGGGCTCGGATGCGGGCGCGGGCTCGGACGCAGGTGCGGGCGCGATCTCGGGCGTTGCGGGCGCAGGTGCGGGCGCGATCTCGGGCGTTGCGGGGCCGACGCCGGCGGGACGCTCGACGGCGTTATCGGTAGGGACAGGGGGGAATTGTTCGGTCATGGAAATCTCCTTCAAGGGTGCAGATGCGTCGCGCGCGTGCACGGACATCTTCAGGGTGCGGTTGCGGAAGGGGTTGCGCCAGCGATTTCAGGTTGCAAAACGGCGCAACAAGAAGTTGCCCGCGATGGGCAACCGTGCTCTCAGCTCTGAGAGGGTTCTGTTACAGCGCCAGCATTCCGGCCATCAAAACACCCAGCCTTGGTCGATTCCAATGTCCGCCCAGTGTAGGCGAGGATGATGGAAAAAGTCAACAAAAACTCTCGCGCAAAAAGAACATTTGTACTATAATAGAACAAATGTTTAGGTTGGTTCGCCTAACTCTTCCAGAGGACAGCCGCTTCTTCGATACGAGAGGGGCTTTCTGGCGAAGTCTCTCTAGTTTACGAATATAAAAATATTTGTTACTGTAGAGGGGCGATGAAAGCATGAAGGGGTATTCTTCAAGGGAAGTAATTCAATTGCTCAAGTCGGACGGATGGTTTGAGGTTGCAGTGGTAGGAAGTCACCATCAATTCAAGCATTCCGAAAAGAAGGGGCGCGTGACGGTCAAGCATCCTGTCAAGGATATCCCTCGCAAAACCCTTGAGTCCATAGGGCACCAGGCCGGCCTTGAGTTTTCTTAGGTCGGAGAAGGAAGGTGATGATGGTGAAAAAGCCCGAGCGCTATTTTTATCCCGCAGTGTTCTCATACGCAGAGGGCGAGGATATTGCCGTGGTCTTTCCCGACTTGGATGTAGCAACAAGCGGCGCGAACGAGGACGATGCGCTTCTCTCGGCCCGCGAATTGCTTGGATGCGTCATGTTCGGGCTGGAGGAAGAAGGCGAGTGCATCCCGCAGCCGACGCCGCTGAACGAGCTGTGCCTTGCGGCGGGAGAGAAGACGGTGCTCGTTGACGCTTATATGCCCTCGGTTCGCCAGGCGCAATCGACAAAGGCTGTCAATCGCACGGTTACCCTGCCCGCATGGCTCAATGCCCTGGCGGCCGAGCACGGGATAAACTTTTCCCAGACGCTGCAGGTGGCTTTGCGGCAGCAGCTGGGGGTGTAGGAGGCGCGATGCTGGAACTGACGAAAGAGAACTTCGATGCCCGGGTGACCGACGCGTCTGGCGTGGTGCTCGTGGACTTTTGGAGCCCCGGCTGCGGCCCGTGCCGGGCCATGGAGCCGGTGCTGGAAGCGGTGGCCGAGCGCCATCCCGAGGCGGTCCTCGCGAAGCTGGATGCGGCTGCTTATCCCGATATCGCCTGGGCGTTCGGCGTGGTGAGCGTGCCGACGCTGGTGCTGTTTTGCAACGGCGTGCCCGTCGGCGAGATCGTAGGAGCGGTGCCCGCCTCGCGTGTGGAGGAGCTGCTGGCAGCATGAGCGAGAAGTTGAAGAAACTGCGCAAGTCGCTGGAGAAGCCGGCGAAGCCCGCATCGTCGAAGGGGCGCTCGGCGGTGGAGGCCGCGCGCGCCGCGGCCCAGCACCGCATGGGCGCAGACCGCGTGCCGCCCCGCGCCCCCGGCTATGCCATTGCGCGCGCCCGGGGCAAGGAGGCGCGCCAGCGTGTGAGCCGCACCGAGCTCGGACGCTGGGAAGTTCAGCAAGATCGCGCCGCTGCCCTAGATCTCGTCTTCGCCCAAGACGCCGACCGCCTGCCCGATCTGATTCCCGAGCGCCACAGCCGCATGGCGGCCAACCCCTTCGCGTTCTACCGTGCCACGGCTGCTTCCATGGCTGCCGACCTGGCCACGCTGCCCGACACGGGGATCGTCGTCCAGGCCTGCGGCGATGCCCATATCGCCAACTTCGGCGGCTACCGCTCGCCCGAGAGCAACCTCGTCTTCGACCTGAACGACTTCGACGAGACCTCCCGCGCCCCCTGGGAGTGGGATGTGAAGCGCCTCGTCGCGTCTGTGGCCATCTGCGGCCGGCATCGGGGTTTCGGCGACGATTGGTGCGACAAGACTGCCCGCCTCACGGCCGAGAGCTACCGCGCAGCTATGGCGTACTTCGCCGAGCTGGGCGCGCTGGATGTGTGGAACGCCTACATCGACGTGGGGCATGTGCTGGAAAGCCTGGCCGACCACGTCAGCAAGGCCGATCGCCGCCAGGTGGCTGCCGACCTGAAGCGCGCCTTCTCCAAGACCCATAAGCGCGCCTTCGACAAGCTCGTCACCATGCGCGACGGCCAGGCCGAAATGGTGTACGACCCACCGGCAATCGTGCCGCTGTGCCGCTTCCTGTCACCGGACAACGCCGAGCGCGTGAAGGAGGCGCTGGCGACGCTCATGGAGGGCTACCGCGGCGCGCTTCTGCCCACCTATCGCCTGCTGCTTGAGAACTACCGCGTGCTCGGTATCGCCCAGAAAGTAGTGGGCGTGGGCAGCGTGGGCACGCGCTGTTGGGTGGCCGTGCTCACGGGCACGGAGGTGGCCGACCCGCTGGTGCTGCAGATTAAGGAGGCGAACGCCTCGGTGCTCGAACGCTGGTGCAGCGCGAGCCCCTATGCCTCCCATGGCGAGCGCGTGGTGCAGGGCCAGCGTCTCATGCAGGCCACGAGCGGCGTGCTTCTCGGCTGGACGAGCGCCCCCGGCTTTGACGGCGTGCGTCGCGACTACTACGTGCGCCAGCTGTGGAATTGGAAGATGTCGGTCGATTTGGAGAAGGCGAGCGCCGATGAGCTGGAGATATACAGCCAGCTGTGCGCCTGGACGCTCGCCCGCGCCCATGCTCGCACCGGTGACCGCGGCGCTATTGCCGGCTACCTCGGCACCTCCGAGAAGTTCGACCGCGCCATGGCCGCCTTCGCCCATTCTTACGCCGACCAGAACGAGATCGATTACGCGCACTTCCTCGCGCGCATCGGGGGATAGCCGCCTGGGCTGTCGTCCGGGTTGCCCAGCGTTCGCTTTTGAGCGAATAATTCGCCGATGAAGTGCTATCATAAAAAAATTACGGTACGTTGCCGGCGCTGATTGGCCGGCGCGCGCGTTCGCCGAGGAAGAGGGAGCCCGCATGGTGTCATGGAGCCGCTTGTTTCGCAAGGAGGAAAAGCCCGCCGATAGCGACGGTGTCTCGTCATACGCCGGTGCGGAGGCGGCCGCCTGCCCGTCCGCTCCCGCAACAACTCCGGGCGATTCGCCGGATGCCCCCACGGCAGGAAGCGCCTCTGCGACCGACTCCTCTGCGGCCGACGTCTCGCCGGCTCGTCGCGATTTTCTCGACCAGTTCCCCGGCGGCATGTTCCGCTACAAGGTCGAGGGCGATGGGCCCATCGATCACATGAGCTCGGGGCTCGCGCGCTTGTTCGGCTGCGACGACGAGGCCCAGTTCCGCGCGCTGACGGGCGGCACGTTCAAGGGCATCGTGCATCCCGACGATTGGGAGCAGGTGAGCACTTCCATCGACGAGCAGGTGGCCCGCAGCGACAGCGATTACGTGCGCTACCGTATCGTCTGCGCCGACGGCGAGGTGCGCTGGGTGGACGACTGGGGCCATTTGGTGGAAAGCGCCGACGGGACGCGCTGGTTCCACGTGACGCTCATGGACGCCACCGACCGTGTGCGCGAGAAGGAGGCGCTGCGCCGCGCCAATGAACGCCTGGAAATCATTACGGCACTTTCCAACGATGTGCTCTTCGATATCGAGTGCTCCACCGGCGAGGCCCACGTGTACGGCGACTTCGAGGGTCGCTTCGGCCGCGCGCCCGAGCAGGCCGACTTCGTGGTGCACCGCCGTTGCCAGAAGCCGTGCAGCCTGAACATCACCTCCTACGACCTATCCCCGCTCATGGAGCAGATCGGCGAGAACTCCCTCGTCGACTTCGAGACCTCCACGCCCGGCCCCGACGGTGAGCCGGTGTGGTACCGCTACCAGTCGGTCGTGCTCTACGACGAGGATGGCGGTCCGGTGCGCCATGTGGGGCGCCTGCTGGATACGAGCGAGGCCGCCCAGCGCGAGAGCCAGTTCCGCCGCAAAGCCGAGCGCGACAGCCTCACGGGGCTCTATAACCGCGCCGCGGCGCTCGACCGCATCGAGACGCTGCTCGCCAGCGACGACCGCCCGTGCACGCTCATCGCGGTGGATGTGGACGACTTCAAGGGTGTGAACGATACCTACGGGCACCTGGAGGGCGATGCTGTGTTGAAGGAGCTCGCCGCCTTCCTGTCCCAGGTCATGCGCAAGGAGGACGTGGTGGCCCGCATGGGCGGCGACGAGTTTCTCATCTTCGCGCCGGGTCTTGCGGCCGGCCCCGCCACCGACCGCGTTTTGGAGCATCTGGCCCGCGGCCCCTTCGCCACCCAGCGCGCCACCGACGAGGCCGCTCTCGCGGAAGGCCGTCGGCCGGCTCATGCGGCGCCCTCCATCAGCATCGGCGCCGCCTGCTGTCTCACGCCGCCCATGCCCTTCGAGGAACTGTACGCCGTGGCCGACAGCACGCTGTACCAGTCGAAGGAGGCGGGCAAGGCCCAGTATCGCCTGACAGTGATCGGTTAAGCGCCGGCACGGACGCGTCCGAAGCTCGTTTTCTAAAGAACGAAATGCCCCGCGCGGTTGTCGTGCGGGGCGCTCTGCATGGGCTCTCGGTCCTAGCCCTTCTGCAACAGCGGACCCTCGCAACGGGCGCGCGGGCGCTCGTCGGCCGTGGCTATCAGCTGGGCCAGCTCTTCCACCGAACGGGGGAAGAGGCAGCGGTCCAGGTCGCACTGGTCGAAGAAGCGGCGGTCCACCATGGACGCCAGGAATGCGGCCAAGGGATCGTAGAAGCCGTCGATGTTCAGCAGAAAGCACTCGTGCGGGCCCAGGTCGAGCCGCACGCGGGTGATGATCTCGGAGATCTCCTCAAGGGTGCCCACTCCGCCGGGCAGCGCCACGAACACATCCCCCAGCTCGATCATCTTGGCCTTGCGCTCGCCCATGGTCTCGCACACGATGAGGTCGGTCAGGTCGTGCTGGGCCACGCCGGCCTCGATGAAGAACGCGGGCTCCACGCCGATGACGGGTGCGCCGCCGTCGATGGCTGCTCGCGACACGGCGCCCATAAGCCCCACGGAGCTTCCGCCGTAGACGAGGGTGTGCCCGGCTCGGGCGATCCAGGCGCCCAGCGCGCGGGCGGCCTCTTCGAAACGCGGGTCGTCGCCGAAGTTCGACCCGCAGTACACGGTGATGTTCATACGGTTCTCCTCATTGGTGTGTTTCAGCTGGTCGGAGAAAGAACCCAGCATAGCACGACCCTCGAAGGCGGGCAAACGGCGCCTGCGTCGACGGCATCTTACGGACCCCAATCACTTCCCTTACTTTGCCGTCACCTTTGCTGCGACACATCCGCGGTCCCGCTATGCTGGGTGCCAAAAGAGGAAAGGAGCGGCTGTGGGAGCCATCAAGCACTTCTTGGGAAGCTATACCGACAACTTCGCGGCGGCGCTCATTCTGTGGCCGCTCGCCTCGTTCGTGCTGACGCTGCCCATTTTGGCCTACCTGTACCACCGCGACGGTCGGCTGCGCTTCGGCTCGTTCGCGGGCACCTACCTCGCCGTGCTCTACGTGCTGGGCCTCGGGTGCTTCACGCTGTACCCGCTGCCCGCAGGAGACGCGGGGCCGGGCATTACTTACGGCGTCGCTCCCAACTTCAACCCGCTGAACTTCGTGGGCGACATCCAGAAAGACGGCCTGCGGGCAGTTTTCCAGCTGCTGTTCAACGTGGTGTTCTTCATGCCCCTCGGATTCATCGCCGGGCGTCTTCTGCGCCTGCGCTTCCTGCCGGCAGTGCTGCTGGGGTGCGCCACGTCCATGTTGATCGAGGCGGCCCAGCTCACGGGATTCTTCGGCCTGTACGACTACGCCTACCGCTGCTGCGATGTGGACGACGTCATCACCAACACCCTGGGCGCGGCGCTCGGCTGGCTTTGCGCGTGTCTGCTGGCCCGCGTGGTGCCGCCGGGCCAGCTGGCCGATGCCGAGCCCACCGATCGCCCGGGTTTCGTACGTCGCTGCGTGGCCCTGTGGATCGACCTCATGATCGTGGGGTTCGCCACCGTGGTGCCCTATGGGGTGGTGGCGCTCGGACTGGAAGCGGCGGGCGCGACGGCGCTGCAGCTGCCGGGGCTCACGGCGACTCAAACGGCCGAGGCGGTCATGGGCGTCTGCGGCCTTGCGGCCCTCGTTCTCGTGGAGCTCGTCATCCCGTGGCTCCGCGATGGCTCCACGCCGGGCGGTTCCTTCGTGCGCATGACCTTCGAGACGCACCCGCGCACAACGGGCTACCGCGTGCTGTTCTATGTCGCCCGCAGCGCCACGCTGGTGGCGGCCCTGTGGGTGTGGCCGTGGCTCATTCCGCTGCTGCTCATCTTCTACCTGGTGAGGCGGGAAATGCCCTACGATTTAATTCCCTGAGGCGCCCCTTTGGGCGGAAAGCGTCGGTTTTCGTCGTGCTGTCGCGCGCTAGGCGTTCTTCCAGAAGTCCTGCACGAGGGCCTGGCGCCCCGGCTGCTCGGTCTTCTGCAGAATGCGGTGCACGTACACCTTCACCGTTGAGAGGGCGATGGTGAGCGTGGAGGCGATGTTCTGGTTGTCGCGCCCCAGCAGGATGAGGCGCAGCACCTCGCGCTCGCGATCGGTGAGGCCGTAGCGGTTGCCATAGGCGAGTAGGTTGTCGTCGATGTAACGCTCTCGTCCCGCGCCCTCGTCGGTGGGCGGCGCGTCGAACCGCAGCGAGAGCGCGCGGAACGCGTAGAAGCAGGCGAAGGCGGCGCAGCCCAACGTGAGCAGGTTCTCGAAGTAGTTGCGCTCGGCCTGAAGCGCCACCGGCCCCAAGGATACGAACTCCACTTGTAGGGCCACGAAGAACAGCGCGTCTTCCGCCATGATGCCGACGACGAGGGCCGTCGCCGCGACGAGCACGGGGCGCCCGCGTTCGAGGCGGCAGCGTTCGACGGGATCGGTGGTTCCCAAGTAGCGGACGAGGGCGAACAGCAGCATCCAGCAGATGTAGAACGCGCGCATGGAGTAGAACCAGAACCGCATGGGGCCCTCGCCGGCAAAGGGGAGCAGGGCGAAACTGCCCGCGAGAAACACCACGGCGGGTGCAATGTGGAGCGCCCGGCGCCGCTCATCCACGTAATCGCAGACGACGAGCCAGAAGAAGGTGAGGCTTGCGCCGCCGATGAGGATGGTGACTACCGTGCGGCCCAGCAGATAGGCGGGGTCGAGCGAGGGGCCGAATAGGGCCGCGGCGATGTCGTCTTGCAGCATGAAAGCCGTGTCGAAAAACGCGCAGAGAAAACCGCCGCAGGCGAGCAGCATGATGCGCTTGCGCGATACGAGGAACGCCGAGAAGCAGGACGCCGCCGCCATGACGCCTGCCAGCAGCACCACGAGGGTGAAATAGTAGGTGAGGAACTCCACAGCATACCCCTTTGCGTTGCGAGATCCGTCTCATGCGCGCACCATGATACCGCAACCCGGGCGCGTTGTCGGCACCAGGTATCGGTGTCCGCCGCTTCACCTGCGGTTTATCCAAGATGTATCCCTTACTTTACCGCTCATATATCCCCTTGCTTCCCAGGCGTACACCTCGCTGCTGGCTCGACGCTGCGTCTGCGGGCTGCCATAGTCGCCCGTGGTCGGCGCACTGCCATGGGCCGACTCCTTCCCGTTTCAGCGGGAAGCCTTATGGGAGGCCCGCAACCGGCTGGCGCGGGCCTGCGGGAATCGCGGGCGGCATCCCTCGCCGCCCGTACCTATCAGCGACATGAGAGAAGGGAAACCTCATGGAAGAGAAAGAGGGTACGAAGGGAATCGGGCTGATCGGCCTTATCGGCATGGTCGTCAGCTCCTGCATCGGCACGGGCGTGTTCGCCATCACGGGGCAGCTCGCCCAGGTGGCGTCACCGGGCGCGGTGCTCATCGGCTGGCTCATCGTGGGCGTGGGCTTCCTGGCCCTAGCGTTCTCGCTGAACAACCTCACCGAGAAGCGCAGCGACCTGCACGGCATTTTCTCCTACGCCGATGCCGGCTGGGGGCCGCTGGCCGGGTTCATCTCCGGTTGGGGCTACTGGCTGTCGGCGTGGCTCGGCAACGTGGCCTTCGCCACCATGATGATGTCCACCATCGGGTACTTCTACCCCGATTTTCTGCCGGGCAACACGGTGCCCTGCATTATCGTGGCGTCGCTGGTGATGTGGGGCATCACCTACCTCGTCATCCGCGGCGTTGAAAGTGCCGCTGCCCTGAACGCCGTCGTCATGGTGTGCAAGGTGGCCGCCATCGCCGTCACCCTCGTGTTCGGAATCTTCCTGTTCAACGCCGGCATCCTCACCGCTGACTTCTGGGGCAACGTGTACAACAACGCGGTGGCCGCCGGCGAGTACGGCCCCGATGCGGTGGAGCTCGGCGGCGTGGGCACCCAGGTGTTCAACTGCATGATCATCATGATGTGGTGCTTCGTGGGCGTCGAGGGCGCCTCGGTGGTGTCGGCCCGCGCAGCCCGCAAAAACGACGTGGGGAAGGCCACCCTCATCGGCTTCCTCTGCCTGATGGCCATTTACGTGGGCGCCTCGGTGCTGCCCTTCGGCTACATGCCCTACACCGAGATCGCCGCGCTCGATTACCCCGCGCTGCTCTACGTGTTCGAGTCCATGGCGCCGGGTTGGGGTGGCCCGTTCATCTCCATCGCCATCATCATCTCCATCCTGGGCTCGTGGCTGTCCTTCACCATCCTGCCCGCCGAGACCACCTCGGAAATGGCCGACTACAAGCTGCTGCCCGCTTCCTGGGGCAAGCTGAATGCCAAGGGCGCGCCGCAGTTCAGCCTCATCGTGGTGGGCGCCTGCATCCAGGTGTTCCTCATCGTGCTTCTGTTCTCGGCCGACGCCTACGACTTCGCGTTCTCCATGTGCACGGTGGCCATCGTCATCACCTGGGCCTTCGCGGCCGCCTATCAGGCGAAGTGGGGCGTGCAGAACAAGAACATGGTGCAGGCCGCCATCGGCTTTGTGGCTGTGGCGTTCCAGGTGATCGGCGTGCTGTTCAACGGCTGGTCGTTCTTGCTGCTCACCTGCGTGGGCTACATTCCCGGCTTCATCATCTACGTGAAGGCGCGCCGCGACTACGGCCATGCCGTCACGGGCGGCGAGAAGGCGTGCATGGCCATCGTGAGCGCTCTCGGCGTCCTGTCCCTGGTGCTTCTGGCCATGGGCGTCATTTCTATCTAAGCCTGTCCGGCGCGAGGGGCGGGGCGCATCCCCGTGCTCAAGCAATGGCTCGCTCGGCGGAACAGTCCACTGGACTGTTCCGTTCGCTGAGCAACCTGCGCGCGGGGACACACCCCGCCCCTCGCGCCTTCTCAACCAAGGTTGAGCGAAGCGAGAACGCGCGGTGTTCTGACCGAGCGAGTTCCGCAGCGACGAGAACAGGACTCAATGTCCTGTTCTCCAAAGCGAGGACTGTCTGAGCGAATCAGAATGCCGCGCGGTCTCGCCCCAGGGGACCTTCAACGGCGCAAAGGAGTAAGTTATGGACATTAAGACTATTGGTGTTGAAGATTGGCTGAACGTTTGGGAGAAGAGTGCGACCTACGATATCGCGCAGTCGACCATTGCCTCCCTGTCCATGGGCGAGATTCTCGCCTTGGACGGCCAGGAGGGCGCCACGTTCTACGAGCGGCTGAATCGCGAGAAGATGAACTACGGCTGGATCGAGGGCTCGCCTGAGTTCAAGGCCGAGGTGGCGAAGCTCTATCGCACCGAGATCGACCCCGACTGCATCCTGCAGACCAACGGCACCACAGGCGCTAACCTCATGGCGCTCATGCAGCTGGTGGAGCCGGGCGATCATGTGATTGCGGAATACCCCACCTACCAGCCGCTTTACGAGATCCCCCGCACTCTGGGCGCCGAGGTGGAGTACTGGCACCTGCGGGAGGAGAACGGCTGGAATCCTTCCATCGAGGAGTTGAAGGCTCTTGTGCGCCCGGATACGAAGCTCATCTGCATCAACAACGCGTCGAACCCGCTCGGTGCGGTGCTCAATCGCGAGATGCTGGAGCAGATCGTGGAAATCGCGCAGTCGGTGGGTGCCTACGTGCTCTCCGACGAGGTGTACCTGCCGCTGGAGAACACGGAGAACTTCTGGTCCATGGCCGACCTGTACGACCGCGCCGTGGTGACGAACTCCATCTCGAAGACCTACTCGGTGCCCGGCGCGCGGGTGGGCTGGACGGTTTCTAACCGTGAGCTGGCCGACAAGTTTCGCGTGTACCGCGACTACACCATGATCTGCTGCGGCGAGTTCAACGACGCGCTGGCCACCTACATCCTGCGCAATCGCGAGGCGGTGCTCGAGCGCAACCGCGAGATCGTCTTCCGCAACCTGGGCATCGCCCAGGAGTGGATCGACAACGAGCCCCGCGTGACGTGGCAGGCGCCCAAGGGCGTTTCGGTGGCCTACATCCAGTGGGACATTCCCCTGGACGACGAGGAGTTCTGCATCAAGCTTCTGAAGGAGCAGGGCGTGCTTTTGGTTCCGGGGAGCCGCTTCGAGCTGCCGGGCGGCGCGCGCTTGGGCTACTGCGCGCCCGAGCCGGTGCTGCGCGAAGGCCTGGCGCGCCTCGGTACGGCGCTGCGCCAGTTCGACTAGCGCGGCGGGGCGTCGCGCTGGCTCGGCCAGCGCGGTGCGCGCCGTGTCGGTCCTGCTGATGCGCCGTGCCTGCTGTTGCATTCGCCTTTCTCGCTATCCGAAACGATTGCCTTAACCTTCGTTTCCGGAGCTGACGAAGAGGCCGTCTCCTCGGAGGCGGCCTTTTGCTTGGAAATCGACGGTTATCGTAGTGCAGTCGGTGTCGCCGCGCGAATTGTGAAGAACTCACCTGGGAAAACGCTGGGTCTGAGGCCGGGTGAGCCGCGGCCAGACTACGCTAACCGTCGATTTCCAAGCAATTCGCGGGACCGAGCCCGTTTTGTGCGAACGCTCAGCAGCTTGCGGGGTGTTTCAGCCCCTCGCGGAGGCGAAACGGGATGGCGGCGGGGGCCGTGCCATAATAGGCGAGGTCGGCTCGCAGGGCGGCCGCATTCGGGCTGATGCACGGCGCGCGCGGCAGCCCGAACGGAGCGCGGGCTTGCGGGCGGCCATCTGTCCGCCGCAACGATGAGAGGTTTTCCGTGAGCGATACCAAAACCGTGCCCACCATGGGCGCCGCCGATGCCCCCGATGCCGTCTACGATGCCCGAAAACTGGGCGCCCCGAAGATGACCGTCTTCGGCATCCAGCACATGTTCGCCATGTTCGGCGCAACCATTCTCGTGCCTACGCTCACAGGGTTGTCGGTTTCGGCAACCCTTTTGTTTGCCGGCCTCGGCACCCTGCTGTTCCACTTCCTCTCGAAGGGGAAGGTGCCGGCGTTCCTCGGCTCGTCCTTCGCGTTCATCGCCGGGTACGCGGCCATAGCCCCCAACGGCGAGGCGCATCTTCTGCCCTACGCGTGCTTGGGCGTTGCCTGCGCGGGCCTTCTGTACCTCGTCATCTCGGCGCTGTTCAAGGTGTTCGGGCCGCGGCGCATCATGCGCTTCTTCCCGCCCGTGGTCACCGGCCCCATCGTCATCTGCATCGGGCTCATCCTGGCCTCGTCGGCCATCGCGAACTGCGAGACTAACTGGCCGGTGGCGCTCGTGGCCATCGCCATCATCGTCATCAGCAACATCTGGGGCCGCGGCATGATCCGCATCATCCCCATCCTGCTCGGCGTCATCGGCTCTTACGTGGTGGCCGCCGTAGTGGGGCTCGTGGACTTCACGCCCGTGGCCGAGGCCTCGTGGGTGGGCCTGCCTGTGCTCTGGGACAACACGGTGTTCGCGCTGTTCGGCCCGCAATTCGACGCCGGCCTGGCCATTACCGCCATCATCACCATCATGCCGCTGGCCTTCGCCACCATCATCGAGCATATCGGCGACATGTCGGCCATCAGCTCCACCTGCAACCGCAACTTCATCGCCGAGCCGGGTCTGCACCGCACGCTGCTGGGCGACGGTCTGGCCACTATGCTGGCGTCGCTCTTCGGCGCCCCGGCCAACACCACCTACGGCGAGAACACCGGCGTGCTGGCGCTGACCCGCGTCTTCGACCCGCGCGTGGTGCGCATCGCGGCCTGTTTCGCCATCCTGTTCTCGTTCTGTCCGAAGTTCGCGGCGGTCATCTCCTGCATGCCGGCCTGTGTTATCGGCGGCGTGTCGCTCGTGCTCTATGGCATGATCTCAGCGGTGGGCATCCGCAATCTGGTGGAGAACCACGTGGACTTCATGGCCAGCCGCAACGTGCTCATCACGGCGCTTATCCTGGTGCTGTCGCTCGGCATCGCCTACAGCGCGGCCGGCGCCATCACCTTCGAGGTGGGCGGCGTGACCGTGGCGTTGTCGGGCCTGGCCGTGGGCTCTATCGTGGGCATTGTGCTGAATATCGTGCTGCCGGGTAAGGAAGAGGCGTGGGACGGCGGCCTGGCTGCCCAGGCCGAGGCCGACGATGTGCCGCTGCCCTTGGAGGCGGAAGTGACGAACCTGCCTATCGCGGATTAGGCTGTCAGCTCGCCCCAATCGCCCGCACGCGCCCTGCCCATCTCGGATTAAGGCGTCTGTCCGGTCGAGAGCGGCCCGGGGTGTCCCGTGCTCAAGCAATGGCTCGCTCGGCGGAACAGTCCACTGGACTGTTCCGAACGCTTTCGCACCTGCGCGCGGGACACCCCGGGCCGCTCTCGATCTACTCTGCTCAATACTGGGGGATTGCCTGTTCTCTACTCGTGCTGGGGAAGCCATTGGGCGAGCACGACGGCCTCGTTCTCCTTTTCGTTGCGGGCGGCGTACAGCAGCGTGACGCGCGGGTAGGCCGCCAGCGCGGGGCTCGCGATC